>DATJKM010000237.1:0-37393 GCA_035491515.1 Candidatus Udaeobacter sp.
ACGTGCGCCTGGCGGCTCATTCATTTGTCCGAATACCATCGCAGTTTTGCTAAGTACGCCGGAGTCTTTCATCTCGTGGTAAAGGTCATTACCTTCACGAGTACGCTCACCAACACCCGCGAATACGGAAATACCGCCGTGTTCTTGTGCGATGTTGTTGATAAGCTCTTGAATCGTAACCGTTTTACCTACGCCCGCGCCGCCGAAGAGGCCGATTTTACCGCCTTTTGCGTATGGAGCGAGAAGGTCGATTACTTTAATGCCTGTTTCTAGAATTTCCGCTTGCGTGGACAATTGGTCGAAAGCAGGTGCCGCGCGGTGAATCGGAAGATTAATTGTCGAAGTAGCATCGCCAGCTTCGTCGATCGGCTCTCCAAGTACGTTAAATACACGGCCGAGCGTTGGCGCTCCTACCGGAATAGTAATTGGTGCGCCTGTATCTACAGCGATCATACCGCGTACAAGACCGTCTGTCGTACTCATAGCTACGGCACGTACCTTATTGTCACCGAGGTGAACGGCTACTTCAAGCGTCAAGTTAATATCAATGCCGCCTGCTTCGCCCTTTTGCTCGATTTTGACAGCGTTCAAAATTTCCGGCAAATTGCCGCGTTCGAACTCTAAGTCTACGACCGGACCCATGACGGATACAACATGTCCTTTTTTCATGGTTTTCCCTCCTGGTTCCTTCTTGTTACTGCAAGCCGGTCAGCTTATGACAAGCGCCCGGCTCTTGCAGCTATAGGTTACGATTGGGCGTTTGCCCCCGCAACGATTTCGGATATTTCTTGCGTAATCGCCGCTTGACGCGCTCTATTGTAAGTGAGCGTCAATTGGTTGATAATTTTCGTCGCATTTTTCGTTGCGCTTCCCATGGCAGTCATACGTGCCCCGAACTCACTTGCTTTGCCGTCTAGAACCGCGCTGTAAATAAGCGTTTCCGCATATTTAGGCAGCAGCACTTCAAGCACGCCCTCCGGTGATGGCTCGTATTCGTACGATGTGACAGATGCGTTTCCGCCCACTTCTTCAAGCGGCAATAAACGTAGTGCTGTCGGAACTTGAGTAATCGCATTAACGAATTCGTTGTAGTACAAGTAAAGCTCATCATAAGCGCCTTCAGAGAACTTCTTAACCGCAGAATAAGCAACTGATTTAATGTCAGCGAATGACGGAGCATCCGGCAAGCCAGTCACTTCCTCAACGATTGGCATGTTACGGCGGCGGAAGTAATCCCGGCCCTTACGTCCGATAACGAACAGCACGTAATCATCATTTGACTGATGCTTTTCACGAATCGTTTGCGTTACTTTACGAAGAATATTCGCGTTGTAGCCGCCTGCAAGACCGCGGTCGGAAGTAATAACGAGATAACCCGTCTTCTTTACCGGACGCGATTCCAACATCGGATGCTTCACACCCTTTGTGCCTGCTGCGATGCTTGCTACAACTTCCTTCAGCTTCTCAGCGTATGGACGCGATGCTTGAGCTGCTTCCTGTGCTTTTCTTAAGCGGGAAGCGGCAACCATCTCCATCGCTTTTGTGATCTGCTTCGTATTTTGTTTACTCTTGATCTCGCGTTTAATATCGCGCATACCTTTTGCCATTTGGTTTCACCCGCCTTTGTTGCTTTGGACCTGCTCCAAAGCCTGGTGTTGGTGGAGTAAGTAGCCTAAGCCCGGACATCATGAACGGGCTCAGGCATATATTGAAATATAAGACCGGATAGGTTTCACCCGCATACGATCCCTATATTTCTCCGCGAAACACAAGCTTCGCCACCGTAGTGGCGAAAGCTGTTTACGCTTGTTTATGCCGATACGGCGAAGCTTTTCTTAAATTTATTGATTGCCTCAACGAGAGCTTTCTCGTTATCAGCAGTGATGTCCTTCGTATCACGGATCGATTGGCCGATTTCAGGGCTGTTCGAATCCAGGTACGCGTGGAACTCTTTCTCAAAGCGAAGAATATCCGAAACCGGAATTTCATCCAAGTGACCTTTAACCGCAGAGTAGATCGAGATAACTTGCTTCTCAACCGGCATCGGCTGGTTAACGTCTTGTTTAAGAATTTCCATCGTGCGCGCACCGCGGTTAAGGCGGGCAAGCGTCGATTTGTCGAGGTCAGAGCCGAATTGCGAGAACGCTTGAAGCTCGCGGTAAGCCGCAAGATCCAGACGGAGTGTACCGGCTACCTTCTTCATCGCTTTAATTTGAGCGGAACCGCCTACACGGGATACGGAGATACCAACGTTAACCGCTGGACGTTGACCCGAATAGAAGAGATCTGCTTCAAGGAAAATTTGACCGTCTGTAATCGAGATAACATTCGTAGGAATGTATGCCGATACGTCGGATGCTTGCGTCTCAATGAATGGCAATGCCGTCATTGAACCGCCGCCTCTAGCATCGCTTAGCTTAGCAGCACGCTCGAGCAAACGGGAGTGCAGGTAGAATACGTCACCTGGGTATGCTTCACGACCCGGTGGACGGCGAAGCAAGAGTGAAAGCTCACGGTAAGCTGCTGCTTGTTTCGACAAGTCATCATAGATAACCAGAACGTGCTCGCCTTTGTACATGAAGTACTCGCCCATTGTGCAACCGGCATAAGGAGCCAGGAAGAGCAATGGAGCCGGCTCAGATGCGCCAGCCGTTACAACGATTGTGTAATCAAGCGCACCGTGGCGGCGAAGCGTTTCTACAACGTTCGCAACAGTGGATTGTTTCTGACCAACAGCAACGTAAATACATTTTACGCCGTTGCCTTTTTGGTTGATGATTGCGTCGATAGCAATCGCTGTTTTACCCGTTTGACGGTCACCGATGATAAGCTCACGTTGTCCGCGGCCTACCGGTACCATCGCGTCGATTGCTTTAATTCCCGTTTGCATTGGCTCATGAACCGATTTACGGTCGATTACGCCAGGTGCTTGAGATTCAATCGCACGGAATTGAGTTGTGTTGATTGGCCCTTTGCCGTCAAGCGGCTGGCCAAGCGGGTTAACTACGCGGCCAAGAAGCTCTTCGCCGACAGGTACTTCCATAATACGGCCTGTACGTTTTACTTGATCGCCTTCACGAATATCCGTGTATGGTCCAAGGATAACGACACCGACGTTGCTTTCTTCGAGGTTCAAAGCCATACCGACAACACCGTTAGAGAATTCGAGCAGTTCGCCCTGCATCGCATTTTCTAAACCGTGTACGCGGGCGATACCGTCACCGACATTGATTACGGTGCCGACGTCTACGACTTGAATTTCGGATTTATATTGTTCGATCTGTTGTTTAATCAGCGTGCTGATTTCATCAGGTCTGATACTCAATTCGTTCACCCCTATCTACAGTGCATTAGATTTTAAACGATTTTTGTAAACGCTCCAGCTTGCCAGACAAGCTGCCGTCATAAAGGCGGTCGCCGATGCGTACTTGTACGCCGCCGAGTAAAGATGAATCAACAATTTGCTCAGCAACGATCTTCTTGCCGCTCAACTTGCCGAAGATGGTTTCCACTTCAGATAGCTCTGCACCTGTTAGTGTCTTAGCTGTATATACCGTCGCATGAGCTTGACCGAGCGATTCTCCGGCAACTTTGGTATACGCCTTGTACACATCTGCAATGAGGTCTTGGCGTCCGCGGATAATAAGAAGTTCAAGCGTGTGAAGCAGCAGCGCAGATATCTGATCGCCGAACGATCCTTTGAACACGGCAATTTTTTTCGCCGGATCGATACTTGGAAGTTCCAGAAATTTAGAAGCTTCCGGCTCTTTCCCCAAAGTATCAACCACAAGCTTCAGCTGCTCACCCACTTGTGAAACGATGCTTTGCTCCTGCGCAAGCTCAAACAGTGCTTTAGCGTAGCGCTTCGCTACAACGGTATCCCGGCTCATTTGCTTCCTACCTCTTTCAGGTATTGGTCAACCAGCTTTTCCTGGGACTTCTCATCAACTTGCTGCTCGATAATTTTCGAAGCAATTTTAACAGAGATGCCGCCAACCTCTTCGCGAAGAGCAGCAACCGCTTTGTTTTTCTCGCTCTCGATATCTTTAACCGCTTCGTCCTTAAGACGACTCGACTCGGATTTTGCAACCTGAATAATATCTTCTGCTTGTTTCGAGCTGGTAGCCTTCGCTTGCTCGATGATGTCATAAGCTTCTTTACGAGCTTCCTGAAGTGCTTGTTTCTGTTGCTCCAACTGCTGCTCGGCTTGCTGACGGCTTGCTTCCGCATTATTGATCTGGTCCGCAACGAATTGCTTGCGTTGTTCCATAATGCTTAGCAAAGGTCCGAACGCGTAGCGTTTAAGCAAGAACAGAAGAATCAGAAACGCAACCAGCTGGATGATAAACGTCGACCATACGATTTCCAAAAAACGTCACTCCTTTCCATAGCTTAACACGATTTAAACCAAACTCATGGTGCGTATAACTTGCCAGCCCGGGGGACTGAACAAAAAGGAAGGCGCGGAGGTAAACCCACTCTCCCCGCCATGTGTGATTGCTTAATATTAAGCGCGGCCCAAGAAAATGAACGCCAATACGAGCGTGATAACCGGAAGTGCTTCTACAAGCGCTACCCCGATGAACATAGTCGTTTGAAGCGTACCGCGAAGCTCAGGTTGACGGGAAATACCTTCAACCGTACGGCCTACGATCAGACCGTTACCAATACCAGCGCCCAATGCGCCCAAACCAAAAACAATTGCTGCTGCAACTAATGCCAATGCTCCCATTAGAAAAATCCTCCTCAACTTTTTGAAAAAATTTTGTTTTATATTGACCGTCGGTCCGGACTTTTAGTCGTTATCCTCTGGTTTGAAGCCCTATTAATGCTCTCCATGCTCTTCATGCACAATCGATTGCGACATGTATACCATCGTCAGCATACAGAATACGAATGCCTGGATAGCACCGATAAACATACTGAAGCCTTGCCATACAACGAGCGCAGGAAGTCCAAAGACGCCCATGCCCAAGATGACGGAAATCATCACTTCACCCGCGAAAATGTTACCGTAAAGACGCAGTGCAAGCGACAACGGTTTCGACACTTCCTTAATTAGAGCGAGCGGCAAAAATCCCCAGTGCGGTTCGATGTAATGCTTTAAGTAGTGTTTCCTATTAAGGCGAAGACCCTCAATATGTGTCAGCAGGATAACGATTACCGTCAGTGCACCCGTGACCGCTACATCCGCAGTCGGCGACTTCCACCATGCCACGTGGCCTTCCTCTGCACCTTTCAAATCAAGCTCCATGCCGAAAACGGTTGCGCCATGATGTACTTCCGTAACGATACCGAGCGGCAAGCCGAGCATATCGCCTACAAAAATGTACATAATCAAGGTGATTCCCAAAATCAGGTATGGACGGCCTTTTTTGAGATCCATCGAGGTACCGATAATGCCGATAACGAATTCGATGACCCACTCCATGAAGTTTTGCATCTTCGTAGGATTGGTGACGGATAAGTTTCTTACGGCCAACCGCGCCAATACGAATACGATAACGCTAGTGATGATGATCATATAGATGGCAGCCAAATCGAACTTAATGCCAGCTAAATGAACCGTTGGAAAAATATGATCCATTAGTTGTTTTCACCCCTTTCGTCGGTAGAATTGGTCGCCATCAACTTCCGCTTGGACAAAAAACCCAGTATGAGTGTTGCCAATTGCGCAACAAATAATCCAGCCACTGTCGCAGGAAGTTGAAACGTGTAAGTTTTTATCGCAATGACTACTGCAAGAAGCGCAATACATGCCCGTGTAAAAAATCCGAGATTCGCTCTCCGGTTTGTGTGAGCAGCGGCATTCGCCCCAATCCGCGTAACCTTCCATGCTAAATGACGGGCATTCAGCAGACTGGCCGCACCGCCAATCATGAGCCCGCCCCACCAGCTTTCATAAGCAGGAAGGAAAACCCAGGCCAAACAGCACACGGACAAAAAAAAGAAGGTTAATCTTGTTACGGCTTTCACGTGGGCCGACAAATCGTCCATTATTTCGTTTTGCCCCCCACAAATGTCCGAATCAGGAAATAAATCGTAATAACGCCGACTGCAAGTCCAGCAACTAATCCGATGATGGAGTAGTATTCGGTACCGCTTACTTTATCAGCTTTATTGCCAAGCCAGTAGCCTACTCCCAGACATACGGCTAGATCGACTCCAACGGCGCCGACCAATCCCATAGCTCGCCAAGGATCATCTCCAAAGCTACTTTCACTTGGTTTCCGATTTTCCTCGGATGGTTGTTTATTGGATCGATCCATAGGGAATCACTCCAAAACTCTCATTTATTTTATCGAAGCGCTTCAAGTTTTGTCAATTGATTTAAATTCAAACATTTAGTGAACGAAAGCTCGAAAACCCCTGTAAATAAAGGATTCTTAGCGTCCAAAACCGTACAGTACTACTGTATGCTGTATATTGTGCGGCTAGCATTTCGTCATTTCAAAACTATGAACTTTGTGTGAACGAATCAGGACGCTGCTTCAACCTGCCAAAATGATGTAAAATCGCGTCTACAATTCGCTCGGAAGCGTGTCCGTCACCATACGGATTTGCAGCTTGACTCATGCGCCCGTACAGCTGGGAATCCGTTAGCAGCGCATGCGCCCGGCCGTACACCAGCTCCTCATCCGTGCCCACAAGCTCCAGCGTTCCTGCCTCGATGCCCTCCGGACGCTCAGTCGTATCGCGAAGCACCAGTGTCGGTACGCCGAATGACGGAGCCTCCTCCTGCAAGCCGCCGGAATCCGTCATAATCATATAAGCGTGCGGGTAGAAATTGTGGAACTCGAATACGTCGAGCGGATCGATCAAGCGAATACGCGGATGATCGCCTAAAATTTCATTCGCCGGCTCTCTTACGGCCGGATTCGGATGCACCGCGTACACGATGACAACATCCTCATGCTCGTCGGCGATCCGCTTTACAGCACGGAAAATATTCCGATGCGGCTCGCCGAGCGCTTCCCTGCGGTGAGCTGTCATGAGAATCATCCGTTTTCCCTTTGCCCAATCGATGACGGGATGCGAGAACGACTCGTCCACCGTATATTGAAATACGTCAGTGGCCGTGTTTCCGGTCACATAAATAGCAGCATCCGACTTATTCTCCTTGCGCAAATTATTAGCCGACCATTCCGTCGGTGCAAAGTGCACATCAGAGAGCACGCCGGCAAGCTGCCGATTCATTTCCTCCGGATACGGAGAAAGCTTGTTCCAAGTACGAAGCCCCGCCTCCACGTGACCGACCTGGATTTGCTTCAGGAACGCTGCGTAGCTCGCAAGAAACGTCGTTTGCGTGTCGCCGTGTACAAGTACGATATCGGGCTTCGCTTGCGTTAGAACAGGATCGAGCCCTTCCAAAACGCGTACAGTCGTCTCGGTTAACGTCTGGCGATCCTTCATAACATTCAAATCGTAGTTCGGGTGGATCTCAAAAAAATCAAGTACCTGGTCCAGCATTTGGCGGTGCTGCGCTGTTACGCATACAATCGATTCGATCTCGTCTTCGCGCTTCTGCAGCTCAAGCACGAGTGGCGCCATCTTGACTGCCTCAGGACGCGTTCCAAAAATAGTCATTACCTTCAGTTTAGACAAAAGCTTTCACTCCTATTATAATTTCATGCTGCTCAGCGTTAGTTCGTACCGAACATGCGGTCTCCAGCATCGCCTAGACCCGGGACGATATAACCCTTCTCGTTCAGACACTCATCCAAAGCCGCGATATAAATATCGACATCAGGATGAGCTTCTTGTACCGCCTTCACGCCTTCCGGAGCAGCTATAAGGCACATTAATTTAATTTGGTCGCAGTTACGGTTCTTCAGTGAAGTAATGGCTGCGATAGCCGAGCCTCCCGTTGCAAGCATCGGATCAATGACGATGAGCAGACGATTCGGGGCATCCGTCGGCAAATTGATATAATATTCCTTCGGCTGGAGCGTCTCGTGATCGCGCGCAAGACCGATATGACCTACCTTTGCGGATGGCATCAGCTTCAATATGCCGTCCACCATACCAAGTCCGGCACGCAGAATAGGCACAAGACCGAGCATTCTACCGGATACAACCTTAGCATCCGTCTCAGCGACAGGCGTTTGAACCTTAATCGTGTCAAGCGGTATTTCTCTCGTAAGTTCGTATGACATTAATGTAGCGACTTCGTCAACCAATTCCCGAAAATCTTTCGTATTCGTCTCTTTATTCCGAATAAAAGTCAGCTTATGCTGAATTAACGGATGGTCGCAAATGATTAATTTGCTCATGGAGCGGTATTCCTCCCGTTTGTTGTTGTAGGCCCTGACACAATCCCGTATATTATAGCATTGTAAACTAACGGTTGCATCTTGAGTTTTGCGGCAGCCTAAACAATTACCGGCACCTGCAAGGAAGGAGTAGGCCTTTGTACTTAGCTGCTGCCGCAGCCGCCACCGCCGCAGGAAGAGCCGCAAGATGACCCGCCGCCGTCCCCGCCGCTGCTGCCGCAGGAAGAATCACCGCCAGATCCGCCGTCTGGATGGTCTCTCCCGTCATCAGAGGACCCGCTGCAGGCATAAGTGGAATCGCCGCTGCCGTTCGCTTTGCGTTCATCCTCGTTTTGTTCCTGGTCCATCTGCTTTGCAAAATCGGTAGGATGCGATATGGAGTGGTAAATGAGCAGTCCCGACAGCAGGCCGGTTGCTCCAAGCGCAGGATCATAGCCATAGCCGCTTGCGGAGCCGGCTTCTCTTCTGTCAGGCGATTCACCGTTCCGGGCTGCCGAAAGCTGCGACTTTGCCCGATCGATCAAATAGCTGGCCGATGCATGCAAATCGGCATATCGCGTCGCTGCTTTGACGTTAAACCATTGCTCGCGCAGCTTATCCTCGCTCCACTCTGCAAGCTCCTCCAGCTTTTGCTCCGGCATTCGTGTCCGATAGAAAGCACCCCATATTCTGCCGCTTGCCGGCGCCTGACCGAACAGCTCGCCATACACCCAATCGAATAAGGCACGCTCTCCCGGATGAGGCGAAGCGCCGGGCGCATGAGGCGCATGGTGAATCATTTCTCCGCAAAAGCGCGAGCAGAACTGCTCATACTCCCTTGTGAACATAAGCATCTCATGCCATACCGCATCCACCTGTCTGCTGTACATAGGAACGCTGCGCATGATGCCGCACATCAGAAAATACCGCTTCAGCTCAAACCAAGTCCAATCCCATTCTTTATCCTTTATCCTCGGATATTCCTTTAATACCCGGTCCTTGACGCGGCTCTCAAAGTCTAAGCCAAGCGCAGACTCGAGGCGCTCTGCCGCCGATCTTGCGGGGTGTCCGAATGGTACGCCGAGCGCTGACGGCAGCTCCGCATTCGGCCAAGGCGCAAATACATTCGTCCGGCCAGCGGAGCCTCTGCCCGTTCCTCCTGAATAACCGTTACGACCATTACCCTTCGATTTCATGATTGCGCTCACTGCAATAAGTACAATTGCCGCAATTAACAATACTGTTAAGAACAGAGCCATCTCATCCTCCTAAGCCATTCCGTCGTAAACATATATTAACACAATTTTTGGAAATGTGGCTTTCATTGTTAGCGAGCAGCTATCTGCAACATGGAATAGACACGCGCCTCCAAGGCCGTGTCTATTCCATCCAAATAGCATTTTATAAAAAATCAATAAAGATTCATCGTTTTAACCTGCCCGTTAACAGCAGCATAAAAAAGGAGATCACGATTGTACAAACCGTCCATACCCATGCCATTGTCAAATGACCTGCATCAACAGCCACGTAGATCGCAGTAGGTATCGTCTGCGTTCTTCCCGGAATATTCCCGGCAATCATAAGCGTTGCTCCAAATTCACCTAATCCGCGGGCAAATCCGAGAATATAGCCCGACAGCACCGATCGCGATGCAAGAGGGAAGGTGATGAACCGGAAAACCTGCCATTCGCTTGCCCCAATCGACCTTGCTGCTTCTTCCAGGTCCCGGTCTACAGAGTCGAAGCCGACTTTCATCGCTTGGTAAACAAGCGGAAAAGCGACAACAATTGCAGCAATAACCGCAGCCCACCAAGAAAAAATAATGGGCGCTGCAAACAACCACTCAAAAAATCGGCCAACCGCACTCCTTCTGCCTAATATCACCAACAGCAAAAAACCGACAACCGTAGGCGGAAGCACCATAGGCAGCATAAATATCGTTTCGAGGACGATCTTTCCGCTGAATTTTTTTCGCGACACCCACCAGGCTGCCGCAATCGCTATGGCAGCCGTCAGCACGCTCGCCAAAAAGGTGACTTGGAGCGACAAAACTATAGGAGGCCATAATTCAGACCAATCTATACTAAATAATATCATTTCGGGATTTTAAATCCGTATTTCACAAATACGTCTAACGCTTCATTCGTTTGAAGAAAATCATACAGTTCTTCCGCTTCTTTAGCATGCTTGGTTGCTTTCACGATACCTACCGGATAATTAATCGGGGAATAACTGTTCGGATCAACGGCGAACGCAACTTTTACTTTATCAGAAGCAAGAGCATCCGTTTTGTACACGAACCCTGCGTCTACATTGCCTGTTTCCGTATATTGCAGCACTTGCCGGACATCTTTGGCTTGCACGATTTTGGTTTGCAAAGCATCCGACAAATTAGCGTTGGTTAACGCTTCTTGGGCATACTTACCGGCAGGCACGCTCTCCGGGATACCGATAGCGATTTTTTTCACATCATCTTTTTTCAAGTCCTGTTCGCTGCCAATGCTCAGCTTGCCGTCTGATGGCACAACGACAACCAGCTCGTTTGATAACAAATCATGCTGTTGTGCGGAATCGATCAGTTGTTTATCAACCAAAGCTTTCATGTTTTTGGTTGCCGCCGATAAAAACAAATCCGCAGGAGCCCCCTGCTCGATCTGCTGCTGCAGCGCTCCCGATGCGCCATAATTAAAGACCAGCTTGATGTTGCTATGTTTCGTTTCATAAATAGTCTGGATCTCATTTAATGCGTCTGTCAAACTCGCAGCCGCCGAGATGGTCAGCTCCACTGCTTCAGCCGAAGAATCGCTCGCTTGATTCGCGTCTGGGGATAACGCAGGAGTTGTCGTTTTTGATCCGGAACCCGCTGCTCCGCATGCACTCAATAAGAGCGATAAGATTAAGAGAACAGATAACATAACACTACTTTTAACGAATCTTAACATTTAAATTCCTCCACATCTCTATTTTGTATTGTTTTAATATATTTAGCATTAATTATACTTACATATCATAGGAATTGTATACTGGAACAGCGCTAGCGCTATGCTTTCTAAGTTATGCTACAATTGAATAAGTTTGTTTTTGATAAATCCTTATATAAGGAGGCAGACGATGTCTCAAGAAACATCTTATACAGCAGAAGAAATTTCGAAACTATTGAAAATTTCCAAACTTACGGTCTACGATTTGATCAAAAAAGGCGAGTTGACCTCGTACCGTGTAGGCAAACAAATGCGGGTAGACGCCTCTGATCTGGAAGCCTATAAACTTAAAAGCAAAGGGACCCACACTCAGGTCCAGCAAGAACCGCAAACACACACATCCCCACCACCCTCTATGGTTGGCCATAGCACACGCCACCTTGTCTTAACCGGGCAGGATATGAGTCTCGACATATTAGCCAAACATTTGGAGAAAAAAACGACGGGCCTAAGACCGCTGCGCTCCTACGTAGGCAGTCTCGACAGCTTGATCAGCATGTACAACGGTGAATCGGACATTGTCAGCGCCCATCTTTTGGACGGCGACACAGGAGAGTACAACCTTCCTTATATCCGTAAGCTTCTGGTCGGCTTCTCGTATCTAGTCGTCAATCTTCTGTCCAGAAATGCCGGAATCTATGTTGCAAAAGGAAATCCGCACAACATTAAAAACTGGTCCGATTTAAGCCGTCCAGGCTTGCGCCTTGTCAATCGCGAGAAAGGCTCGGGCGCCCGCGTCCTGCTCGATGAACAGCTGCGCCTTCACGGGATTAAGACTGATCAGCTTAACGGTTATAACCATATACAGACCAATCATTTGTCCGTCGCAGCCAAGGTGGCCTCAGGAGAGGCCGATGTCGGCGTTGGCATCGAGAAGACTGCCTCAATTGTCGATCAAATCGAGTTTATCTCATTGATTCAAGAACGCTATGACCTTGTTATGATCAAAAATGCCGAAAATCAATCGTGGATTAATGCGCTATTGCTCATCCTGCAATCGAAAGATTTCAAACAAGAGCTTCAAGCCATTGCCGGTTATGATCTTTCTCGTACAGGCGAAATTTTGTACGAGACCTAAACGGTCAAATGTATAACGGGGTTGAATCGAAGCTGTTCCGTTCAAGCCCCTACCACCCCCAAATACTAATTATATCTATTTATAATCATTTATATCTTAATATATAGATCGTTCTACGATAAAGTCAATATATTTATGTCACTTTATCTATCATAACAACTAAATAAATGAATCAACGCCTTGCGATCAAATATAAAAAAAGCCGCTTCACATTGGAAGCAGCCCATATACAGCACGTATTTTTCATTCTCCATTTTTCCCGTTCATCCATACGAATGAATGCCTGATAAATCCTCCAAAATACCCAATCCATATTTGAGAAATCCTTCAGACCGCGCATGAAATCAAATAACCAAATATTAATTTATCCACAATCATCCACAGCTTATCCACAAATTTATCCACTACTTAAGCCTCATCTTCATTTATCATACAGACGCATAAAATAACATTATTCCAACGTTTTTAATCGGATTATGTAAATAATGCTATTTGATTTATGCACAGGACGTAAAGCAAAAAGACCTATCCGGCACTAAAGCGCCGAATAGGTCTTTATAAGGAAACAATTGATTAGTAAGTCATACCCGGGTAAAGCGGGTATTGCGCAGTAAGATCGCGAACCATACCGCGAGCTTTCGCAAGCACTTCTTGATCTTGCGGGCTGTTAAGCACTAGCGCGATAACCTCAGCAATAACCTTCATCGCTTTTTCGTCCATGCCGCGAGCCGTCGCTGCCGGCGTACCAATACGAATGCCGGATGTTACGAACGGGCTTGTTGGATCGAATGGAATCGCGTTTTTGTTAACTGTAATACCAACTTCATCAAGCACATGCTCTGCCACTTTGCCTGTAATGTTCAGGTTGCGTGTGTCGAGCAGCATCAAGTGGTTGTCTGTACCGCCTGATACGATGTTGAAGCCTTTTGCAATAAGCTCTTCGGAAAGAACTTTCGCGTTTTGGACGACTTGTGTCGCATATTGCTTAAATTCCGGTTTAAGCGCTTCGCCGAAAGCTACTGCTTTTGCGGCAATAATATGCATCAAAGGTCCGCCTTGCGAGCCTGGGAATACCGCTTTATCGATTGCCGCCGCCCAAGGCTGACGACAAAGGATCATACCGCCGCGAGGACCGCGAAGCGTTTTGTGCGTTGTTGTCGTAACGAAATGCGCATGCGGTACCGGGCTCGGGTGCAAGCCCGCAGCTACCAAACCAGCGATGTGAGCCATATCAACCATAAACAAAGCGCCTACGTCATTGGCAATTTTGCCAAGCTTTTCGAAATCGATCGTGCGCGGGTACGCGCTTGCGCCGGCTACGATCAAACGAGGACGGTGTTTGAATGCAAGCTTGCGAACTTCTTCATAGTCGATTGTGAAGGAATCCTCTTGCACGCCGTAAGCAACGAAATTGTAAAGCAAACCGGATGCGTTAACCGGGCTGCCGTGCGTCAAGTGGCCGCCATGCGCCAGGTTCATACCAAGAACCGTGTCGCCAGGCTGCAATGCTGCAAGGTAAACGGCCATGTTCGCTTGCGCGCCGGAGTGAGGCTGCACGTTTGCATGCTCAGCGCCGAATAGCTCTTTCGCACGGTTACGGGCGATATCCTCAACGATATCCACATGCTCGCAGCCGCCGTAGAAACGTTTGCTCGGGTAGCCTTCTGCATATTTGTTCGTAAGCACGCTTCCCATTGCTTCCAATACCGCTTCGCTAACGATGTTCTCCGATGCGATAAGCTCGATGTTGTCGCGTTGACGGCCAAGCTCAAGGCCTAGCGCATTTAACACTTCCGGATCTTGTTTGCGTAAATTTTCCATCTCAAAATTCCTCCTTAAGTTTAGAAAGCTTGTATTTAAAATAGGCTAATCAAATGATTACAGCACACGGCTTAACTACTCGCATGCTCCGGCAGATTGCTCAGCCGTTATATTCGTTTCCAGCTCGTACACCGCACGGGAACCGCCTATGAGCTTCGGTCTTGTAACGGCCATCGTAACGTGAGCCTCGCCGATACTGCGGATTGACGGACGAACCGGAACAGCTACCCGCTTCAAATGCATGCCGATAAACGTATCGCCGATATCGATGCCGGCGTGCGCTTGCACAGCTTCTGCCAAACAAGGCTTCTCCAGCTGACGATAAGCATATGCCGCCATCGACCCGCCCGCTTTCGGAACAGGAACCGCACCTACGATGTCCAGCCCGTAACGCTCGGCAGCAGCCCGCTCGATAACGAGCGCTCGATTCAAATGTTCGCAGCATTGATAAACCGGAATAAAGCCGACTTCGCTCCGCACAGCCTCCACGCCTTCGTAAATCTGCGCAGCCGTCTCGATCGTCCCCGCCGTACCGATGCGACGCCCGAGCACCTCACTAGTACTTACACCGATGACAAGCAGTTGACCCATAACAAGCCCGCCTGCTGAGACCAGCTCTCGAACAATCGTCTCCACCTGCCCGGCAATGACTCCCGGCTTTACGTTGTCGTTTTCGCTCATTGCGATGCCCCCTAATTAGGACTGGCTGATATATGGTTCTTCAATTTGCATCACTTTATTTACCCGGCCGACATGACGCTCTCCGTTTGAGAAAGGCGTCTCAAGCCAAATGCGAATAATTTCCAGAGCCATTCCAGGGCCGGTAACACGTTCCCCAAGCGCCAATACGTTCGTATCGTTATGCTCGCGGGTTGCTTTGGCCGAGAACATATCACTCACTAAAGCACAGCGGATGCCCCGCACCTTATTAGCCGCAATCGACATCCCGATGCCTGTTCCGCAAATCAATATACCGCGTTCTGCTTTGCCACTCGTAACAAGGTCGCACACGGGTAATGCATAGTCCGGATAATCAACCGATTGGTCGCAGCTGCAACCGACATCTTCAATTTCATGACCCAGCGATTGAAGAAACGGTACAACCTCATCCTTCAAACGGTAACCTGCATGATCGGCACCAATAGCAATTTTCAACGTAAAAGACCTCCTTCGAAATGAAACTTCACAGTGCTAGTATACCTGTTTTTGCGAAAAAAGACGAAAAAAAGAGCAAGACATGCTTATTAGCATGCTGCTCTTTGCCCAGGCGACCGGCCGTATATTCCGATGCTCCACCGTGGTTAACCCACTTCCGTCGCCAGTTACATCGGAAACCGTATTTTGTATTTTCATAATAGCCGAAGCGGCATGAAAAATCAATCTAATTTGATGCGGGCAAAACGCCATTATCTTTTTGCAAGCTTGTCCAGCAGCTTTACGAGCGCATCCTCGATTTCATTCGCGCTGCTGTTGTAAATGGAGAGCGAGCCCCCGAACGGGTCCACGATGTCGAAGCTTGGAATACGGCGCTCCAGCTCAAGCAGCCGGCTTCTTTCTCCCGCAGTCAGCTGCTGACCAAGAGCCTGCTTCATATGAAGCTCCGAATACAGCCGCTCCAGCTCTTCGATATCGGCGAGCATCCGGGCGTCCTGATTCGCATATTCCTTCAGCGTATAGGTTTTGTCTACCGCCTCCGGATGCCATTGCAGCAGTCCCCGTTTGTGGTTTGCCGTCATCGTCAAAATAATATCAGCCCAGCCGACCGCCTCGCTCGTCAGCGCAAGCGACGTGCTGTTATGCGCAATGTCCCGTTGCCTGAGCGTCTCTACTGCATGTGCCGAGACCGGCAAACCATCGATGGTGGATATCCCCGCGGAGCGCACGGCAACCGTAATGCCTCTCAGAGCAGCCATCCGTCGCAGCATAGCCTCCGCCATCGGCGAGCGGCACGTATTGCCTGTACAAACAAATAATATACGTTTCACACTGCCAACTCCTTTTTCCCCTAATCAAAGCTGTCTGTCGATCAAAAAATAAACAAAATGCCGAAGATGAACAAAATCCCTCCGCCAATGGCTTCGCCGTATTCGCCGAAATTACCGCTTACTTTACGCCCGAGCATCAAGCCAAGCACCGACATAAGCCCGCCAAAAAAACCAATCAGCAAAATCGTCGTCCACATATTGACCGCAAACATCCCGAGCGTGATGCCAACCGAGAAAGAATCGATGCTGACGCTGATCGAAAGCACCAGCAGACCCCATAAAGACCGGTGGTCAAAGGATTGTACCGCTTCTCCGCGCAGCGAGCTGTAAATCATATGTCCGCCGAGCAGAACCAGCAGCAGGCCGGCTGCGGTCGTTGCCACATCCCCGAGCAAGCCGCTTACATACTGCCCGGTATATATGCCTGCCAGCGGCATTATAACATGAAAAAACGCAATAACGATGCCAAGCTTCAAAATATCTACGAGACGAATACCTTTCAGCCCAATCCCGATTCCAAGCGAAAAAGCATCCAGACCGAGCGCCATCGCTATGATGAGCAGCGTTAAAAATTGCCCGGCATGTACCTGAGCGTCAACCACAGCCAATCTCCCCCATGTCCGCAAGTATTCTCTACCAAACATATGCGGACATGAGGACAAACATACTTTGCTGTTTCAAGCTGAATTTTTAGTATAAATTCGATATTGCACTTGCGGCTGCGCCTATACGCGAATGATTCGGTTGCCTGCCGCCTTCGCCAGCCGGTTCATCAGAGCGGCACCAATGCCTTGCCCGCTGCTGCCCTCCGCCCAAATGCGCTGTGCGCCGGCCCCGTCAAAATCACGCAGTGCCGCATAAAGAAGGTGGGCGGCTGCACCGAGATCCGCCTCGCTGCCCAGCGACAATACACAGTCTGCCTCATAGCGGACAAGCCGCTCTTCGAAGGCGAGCACACCTGTAACCTCGCCGCGCATTCGCGCAGCTTCCACTTGCCCTTGAATATAAGCCACGACGGCTTCAGGATCACCCTGTACGAGCTCCAGCTCCCCTTGCGGCGCATAATGCGTATATTTCATACCCGGGGAACGCGGCGCCGTCTCCGGCTCATCTACGCTCGCGCTATCGATTGCCGCGCCCGGCGCCGCTTGCTGCAGCGCCTCAAGCGTAATCCCTCCGGGACGCAATATACGAATCCCATGATCGCCATCCAGCTCGATCACGGTCGATTCCAAGCCGACGCCCGTCGGTCCGTCATCTACAACGCCATCGATTCGCCCATCCAAATCCTCCAGCACATGCTCCGCCAGCGTGGGGCTTGGCCTTCCTGAGCGATTCGCGCTCGGTGCGGCAACCGGGCAGCCCGCTTGCGCGAGCAGCGCAAGCGCCGTTCTATGATCCGGCATCCGAATGCCCACGGTAGACAGTCCTGCCGTTACGAGCGGCGAAAGCGCCCCCGCACGTACAGGCAGCACAATCGTGAGCGGCCCCGGCCAAAAGCGGTCCATTAGCGCTGCGGCAAGCTCTGGATACGGCAGCACCAGCTCATGAAGCTGCTCGCGGTGCGCAATATGCACAATTAGCGGATTGTCCGAAGGACGCCCCTTTGCGGCAAATATCCGCTCGACAGCCGCTGTGCTCCGGGCATCCGCCCCAAGTCCGTAAACCGTCTCCGTCGGGAAAGCAATCAGACCGCCTTCTCTTAGCTGTTTTGCAGCCTCCGAAAGCTTCGAGCCAAGCTGTTCACCGCTCGCTTGCTCCACGCGCCATACGTTTGTTATCGTCATCTCTATCCTTCAATCCTTGCCCTAAAATTAAATTGTCCATTCTTCCGCTATTATAGCATATGCATCCGGATACGAGCAGAAACGGAGCTGTCTTATAAACCAAATGGCTGCAGGGGCTCTTTTTACTGCAGGCCTAAGCATCATTCACCGTTCACCGCCCGGTTTTGCCTAATTATATAACGTATTGGGAGAGCAGCTTCTAAAAAATGACAGATTACGTTTGCAAAATAGAGCTAATCCGACGCACTCGCAAACTGAGCGCGATTTAGTTTTGTGAAACGAAACTAAATTACGTTTTTCATCATCGAATCGGCCGCATACACCCGCTTGCACAAATCAAAAAAAAGGGCTGTCTCTTAGGTTTTTAGACCTTTTGAGACAGCCCCGTTCTTTATGCAAACAACGATTTAATCCAATCAATAAGGGATTTAATCATTTCCCAGAGGAAAAATTTCGCTTCAGGCGCTGCACCCTCGGAAGGCGCATCCGCCGGAGCAGCTTGCAGCGCGGATGCCTTCTCCGGTTTTGCATCAGCCTTCGCCATTGCCGGCTGCGCTGTTTCAGTGGAGGATGCCGCCGATGCTTCGCCGCTTACAGCGTCAATGAAGCAAAGCGGCGGGAACAGCACGCACCACCAGTTTTGTCCCCCGCCTTCGCCAAGCGTGATGCGGAGCGCTTCATAATCGCCGGCAGGATAAACCTCATTGCCGTACATTTTCGTCGGGAAAGGCACCATACCCAGCTCTGCGGAGGAACCGTAGTTAAAGCCGCGGCTCTCGAGCACCTGCGCTGTAATCCGTTCAATCTCGGGCATATGGGCGATTATCGTCTGGCGTGCTTCCTCAATTGTCTGTGGAGCCTTAACCCAGCCGTTCATCGCTTTAACGATCTCATCCCGCACCAGGCGCTTCACGACTTGGTCGGCAGGATTATCGGAGTTTGCTAAAATACGGAGGCGTATCGCTTCCTGCGGAATTTGGCCGCCTGCGACCGCCGCATCCATCTGCTGGGCTTCCCAGCTCATAATTAAGATGATAAGTGCAAAAATAATAAAGCCGTATGATTTACGGTAAACAAACCGATTAGAATTAACCGAATTAGAATGAGCGGATTTCGAAATATTGGAATAGGAATGAATAGAATAATTGCTGGACATACACACAAGCTCCTCTCGTCGCACCCGTCAGTGCGTCTGCTTGCGTTCCGGAACGTATCTATCCGTCAGTATGTCCGCCAATGGGAATATATAAACCTAGCAATCTATCTATTTTCAATCGTAAACAGCAGCCCGTTTTAACGGTTCAGCTCAGCCGCCCGGCAGGTTATAATTACCCTAGTAAGCATAAGGGCTGGAAAATTGTAAGAATGGAAATAACTCCTCTATTTTGCACAAGATAAGGACGGATGCATAAATGAATTTTGATGAAGTCTATACGGCATATCGGCCGCTGCTCCATTCGATCGCTTACCGGATGCTGGGCTCCTACAGCGAGGCCGAGGATCTGGTTCAGGATGTATTTGCGGATTTCAGCCGGCTGGACCCCCATAATATCAACAATGAAAGAGCGTACTTAATACGGATGATAACCAACCGCTCCCTGAATCTCAGCCAATCGGCGCGTAAGCGGAGAGAGGTATATGTCGGAGAGTGGCTCCCTGAACCTGACGTAAGCTCTATCCGGCAGGACCCGGCAGAGCTTTACGCAGAGCATGAGTCGATTTCCTATGCGCTGCTTGTCATGCTTGAGAAGCTGTCGGCGGTCGAGAGGGCCGTATTTATTCTCAGGGAATCACTGCAGTATGAATACGGGGAAATAGCGGCATGCTTGCAGAAATCGGAAGCCAATTGCCGTAAAATTTTTAGCCGGGCCAAGGACAAGCTGCAGCAGGAAAGGAGCTCGCTTCCGGTAAACTCGGTCAAAGCCGAACCGTTCGTGGCTACCTTTATTGAGGCCGCCGCCTCAGGAAACTTCGGCAAGCTGGTTACGCTTTTGACAGAAGAAGCCGTCCTGATTTCCGATGGCGGGGGCAAGGTGCGCGCGGCTATCTTCGCTATCAACAGCAGAGATCGCGTCATGGCCTTTCTGCAGGGCGTTATCCCGAAAACCTTCCTTGGCGATGCTCAACAAATAGCCGTCGTTAATGGACAAGCCGGCATCATCATCATGAAGGACGGCAAGCCGAGAAGTGTCATCAGCTTCCAACTGGACGAGTCCCGGCAGAGGGCTCAGCGGATATTCGTCATGCTGAACCCGAACAAGCTGAAGCATGTCCAGCCCGATTAGACACATCGGCGAAAATATTTTTTCAAATCCATGGATCTCTGTCACAACCGGATACGGTACTTTGTCTTAAATAGTGAAGTCATTCGTATGGGCCCTTGAGGCCGACAAATCGGATCGTAGAGGAGAATGAAAACCATGACACAAAGAACCGCTATACTCACAGAAATACCCGCCGCTTATCAAGCGATGAGCGGTCTCGAAAAATATTTGGCCACCACCAGCATAAGCAAGCAACTGAAGGAATTGATTAAAATTCGCGCGTCGCAAATAAATGGCTGTGCCTACTGCATTAACATGCATACCACTGACGCCAGAGCGTTAGGTGAAACCGAGCAGCGGATATATGCTTTGAGCGCTTGGCGCGATACACCTTACTTCACGCCGGAGGAGAGATCGGTGCTCGCCCTGACGGAGTCTGTCACGGTCATTACGAAGGAGCATGTGCCAGATGCGGTGTACGATGAGGTTGCCCGCCATTTCGACAGCAAGCAGGTAGGCGAGATCATTATGGCGATCATCACGATCAACGCCTGGAACCGTATTGCGATTAGCACGAATATGATGCCGGAGTAAGGGGAGACGGCTTGAAGGCAAAGGCAAGCTTTAGAGGCGGGAGATAAGCATCGCAGTGGAATAAAACTAATAAGTAGATCTATTCTCTCTCTTCATCTCCATTGAGGGGAATAGGTCTATTTTTTGGATCTAACTCAGCCAATTTTCCCTGAATCGCAAGATAAAGTCCTTTTCTTCATCCGATAGATCTAAAAAATAGACCTATTTAACACCCAAAATTGAAATAGGGCTAAATAGGTTTAAAAAATAGATCTAAGCTTTCCTTTAGTCGGAGTCCTTCTCCTCCTAGGGCATCTTCTTGCTTACTGATTTGTACAAAAGGATGCCTCCGAAATTAAACTTCCGGAGGCATCCTTTTTCTGCGGATCAAATCTCAACGCGGCTGCGACTGGGTTGCGATGACGTGACGTTCGATTCCGGCGTAATCGTTAATGATGCGGATGTCATCCCAGTGGCCCAGACAACGCAGCATGTCTGCAACGACGCGAGGCTGTCCCATGCCGAGCTCGAAGGCGACGATGCGAGGCATCTGCGTTAGCAGCGGAAGCTGCTCCAGCATACGGCGGTAAGGATCTAAGCCGTCCGCCCCGCCTTCCAGCGCGAGATGCGGCTCATAGTCGCGCACCTCGCGCTGCAGGCCCGGCATATCCGCCGACGGAATGTACGGCGGGTTGGATACAAGCACGTCTATGCGCAGCCTGTCGTGCGGCAGGTTGTTTGGCTCATGCCCGGGTATGAAGGGCATGAGCAGGTCGCCCTGCGCGAAAGTCATCCGGTCCGCCGCCTCATGGCGGGCCGCGTTCGCGCGGGCGACTGCCAGCGCGTCCGGCGATAGATCGGACGCGCTTACGCGCCACGCGGGACGCTGCGCAGCTAGCGTCACGGCGATGGCGCCGCTGCCTGTGCCGACGTCAACGACCGTCGGCGCCTGCTTCTCCTCTGCGCTCGCCGCTGCGGATCGATCTTCTCTCGCCCGCTGCTCCTCTGCGCTCGTTCGTTCGCCCGCCGCAGCAGGCCAGATCAGATCGGCTGCCTCAAGCACGGCTTCAACGAGCAGCTCCGTCTCCGGACGAGGAATGAGCACCGCCGGCGAGACGGCAAACGGCCGGCCATAGAACCATTGCTCGCCAATCATGTATTGAACCGGCTCCCCAAGCGCCTTGCGGCGAACGAGCGATTCCCATTCGGCAAGCTTATCCGCGGGAAACGAATCTCCTCCGTCGCGAAGCAGCGCAGCCCGGTCGATGCCGAGCAGATGCATAAGCAGCAGCTCAGCGTTATTGCGGGGCTCTTCTACCGCTTCCGCCTTCAATAGGGAAGTTGCGCGCATACTCGCCTCACGAATCGTTAACGGCAGCGCAAACCATTGCACACCCTTTATTTCGTTCATTCCTTCAACGCTCCTTCAGCAAAACCCGCATGCGTACACTTGCGTTCATTGTCCTAATCACAAGCGTAAACAGCTGTTGCCGTTCTTAGGCGGCAACAGCTCGTTTCGCGGTGACATATAAGCTTATTTATAAATGTGAAACTTATAAATCCTTATATTTTAACAAAACGCCGGACCGCTGTTTGCTTATCGTAAGCATTCAGCGGCCCAGCGCAACTTTTGTTAAGCCATTTCACGTTCCATAAGATCAGCTTGCTCCGCAATCGTTAGCGACGAGATAACCTCCGAAAGATCGCCGTTCATAACTGAATCCAGCTTATGAAGCGTCAATCCGATACGGTGATCCGTTACACGGCTTTGCGGGAAATTGTACGTACGAATCCGTTCGCTGCGGTCTCCCGTTCCGACCTTGCTCTTCCGCTCGCCAGCATATTTCGCTTCTTCCTCTTGACGGCGAACGTCGGAAATACGGGCCCGAAGGACTGCGAGCGCCTTTATCTTGTTCTCATTTTGAGATTTTCCGTCCTGACAAGTTGCCATGATACCCGTCGGAACGTGTAGAACGCGTACCGCGGATTTCGTCGTATTAACGGATTGACCGCCCGCTCCGCTGGAGCAGAACGTATCAACACGAATATCCTTGTCGAGAATTTCAACCTCTACATCTTCAACCTCCGGCATAACGGCAACCGTCGAAGTCGAGGTATGAATGCGTCCGCCGGATTCCGTCACCGGGATACGCTGTACGCGATGCGCGCCGCTCTCGAACTTCAGCTTGCTGTAAGCGCCTTTGCCCGTAATCATGAAAATAACCTCTTTGAAACCGCCAAGATCATTCTCGCTGAAATCCATCAGCTCAACGCGCCAGCCTTGCGCATCTGCAAATTTCGTATACATGCGGTACAGCTCATAAGCGAACAAAGCCGCTTCATCGCCGCCTGCCGCACCCCGGATTTCGACGATAACGTTCTTATCGTCGTTCGGATCCTTCGGAAGCAATACGATGCGAATCTTCTCGTCAAGCTCAGCTTGGCGCTTGCTTAGCTCTTCTATTTCCATCTTTACCATTTCGCGCATTTCGTCATCGAGCTTCTCTGCCTGCATCAGCTTAGCATCTTCAAGCTGCCCGGTAACTTGTTTATATTCCGTAAAGGCGTCATACGCCTCTTGCAAATCTGACTGCTCCTTGGAAAGCTCTCTAAGCCGCTTGGGATCACTGGATATATCCGGATCACACAATAGCTCACTCAGCTTCTCGTACCGGTCTGCGAGTGCTTGTAAACGGTCAAACACGATCATTCACCTCTGTTTATTCCATTAGGATAATGTTCATTATACCATATCAACGGATTTCTATCGACTGCTGGTTTGGATTAACAATACGGCAAACACGCCCAAAATTCGAACTTTTTCCGCTCAAAGCCATAATCTTTAACCGCTCTACCTTACTATGCCCCCCGATTGCCTTCTGTCACTTCCCATAAACCAAAAGCCCCATAAGCGCAATGCAGCACTTACAGGGCCATATTATTCCCAATCTATTTACACGTTAAAACGGAAATGGATAACGTCTCCGTCACGCACAACGTATTCCTTACCCTCAAGACGAACCTGACCCTTCTCACGGGCTGCAACCATCGAGCCGGCAGCTGCCAGATCGGTAAAGGAAACAACCTCGGCACGAATGAATCCGCGTTCGAAGTCCGTATGAATGACGCCTGCAGCTTGCGGCGCTTTCGTTCCGCTGCGAATGGTCCATGCGCGAACCTCTTGTACGCCCGCCGTAAAGTAGGTATACAGTCCAAGCAATTTATACGCTGCGCTAATCAAACGGTTCAAGCCGGATTCCGACATGCCCAGCTCTTCAAGGAACATCTCCTTGTCTTCGCCCTCAAGCTCGGCAATTTCCGCTTCAACCTTCGCGCTGATCGGCACCACTTCCGCGCCTTCTTCGGCCGCGAACTCACGCACCCTTTGAACATACTCGTTACCGTCTGTATTTGAAACCTCGTCCTCACTCACGTTCGCGGCGTACAATACGGTCTTCATCGTCAGCAAGTGCAGATCGCGAACGAGCAGCTTCTCGTCATCGCTTAGCTCCAGGCTGCGGGCAGGCTTATCATTGTAAAGAGCTTCCTTGATACGCTCAAGCACTTCGATTTCTTGGGCAACCTTCTTGTCGCCGCCCTTTAAGTTTTTACGCGAGCGTTCGATCTTCTTCTCAACAGAATCAATATCTGCCAAAATAAGCTCTAAATTAATCGTTTGAATATCGCTGATCGGATCAACCTTACCGGATACATGCGTAATATTGTCGTCCTGGAAGCAGCGAACAACATGAACAATCGCGTCAACCTCACGGATATGCGCCAAAAACTTGTTGCCGAGTCCTTCCCCTTTGCTCGCGCCTGCTACGAGGCCGGCAATATCGACAAACTCAAATGCTGTTGGTACGATGCTCTTAGGCACGACAAGCTCAACCAGCTTGTCCAAGCGCTCGTCCGGCACCTCAACAACGCCAACGTTCGGATCTATCGTACAAAATGGATAATTGGCAGATTCTGCTCCAGCTTGCGTAATTGCGTTAAACAATGTCGATTTGCCGACGTTGGGCAAACCCACTATTCCTGCTTTCAATGCCATGCTATAAGACACCCCTATTTTCCCGAAAGTAAACAACTTCAGCTATTATACCCCAGCGCCACCTACATTGAAAGTGCCAACGGGTAACAGCAGCCACTTTAAACAGGCTTTAGAGGGAATAAGTTCTTTTGGATTCGAGCAATTAACAGCAGACCTGAATCCCTGCCTTGCCGTATTTAAGAATGATTTACCCGGCTGCGGAAATACTACTGTAGCGCAAGCTTGCGAGGAGGTGACCTTATGGAAAATCAGTCGCACAAAGGAAATTACAAAGGGACAACTCATATGAAAGCGAAAAATCAGGATATGGCATTCGTCAATGATACGATCGAGGATGCGAAGTCCGTAACGAACTTTAGCTCTAAAAAGAAGAAAACGGATTAACTGAAGTAATCAAACAGCAAAAAGGCCTGGAGACCACCAGTTCATCACTGGCGGCTTCCAAGCCTTAACTATGTCAAGGGATGTTCGATTAACTCGGAATAGGCAATGCTTTTGCAGACAGGCAATGTTTTTTGCAAACAGGCAAATTTCATTCCTCCACATAGGAAACCGTTAAGTTGATTTGATCGAACTAATCCGAGTTATTCCAGAAAAACAGGGCGTTTAAGTTGATTTCGCCGACTTAAATGCCCTGTTTTTAATCGTTCTTCTGAAAAACCCGATTTAAGTAGACCATATCGAACTAATCGGCAGCTAGCCATACGGTATGCACAATTAGATGCTCAAAATCAAACTAAACGAGCTTCTGAAAGCCGTGGCGGACGTAGCGGGCTTGGCCGGCGTCACGGATCTGGCGGACGTGGCCGACCTGGCAGGTGTTATTGTCCATTGTTAACTAGCACAGCCTTAGTTAACTTGTTATCGCGCTAATCATTCTTAAAAATCATGCCGCCTCTCCGCTGCGTACTACATCCGAAGAGGAGCTTCCTGCAGCTCGGCGCGCGATTGCAAGTAGCGGAAGAAGGCAGCAGACGCTTCGCCTCGCGTCACCTGCTTCTTAGGCAGAAACTTGCCGTCAGCCAAGGTCATGATTTTTAGACCGACGACAATCGCCGCTTGCCCTTTGTTCTCGATTTGCGCCGAATCCTTAAATGATGCTTTAAAAATTTGATCGTGATTCGCAAGCGCGTTATAGCCGAGCGCGCGCACGATCAGCTCGGCCATTTCATCGCGCGATACTTTGCCGCTTGGATTAAAGGAGCCGTCGCCTACATCGATCAGGTTTTGCTCCAAGGCGGCTTCCACGTAAACGAAATAACTGGAATCCGCTGCAACATCATTAAAGGAAGCTTTCGTCGCAGCTTGATCTCCTGATCCGTAGTACAAGCTCGGCTTACGTCCGCTGTTTCTGGCGAGCACCAGCATTTTGATCAACTCGCCGCGCGTGACCAGTTCATTCGGACGCACCTTGCCATTTTTCACATCAAGCGCTTTATAAGCAACCATCAGCTCCAGCTGACGCTGTGCCCAGTGCCCTTCAATATCCTGTGCTTTCGGCTTCTCAAGCTGTGTCGCTTCTCCCGTTTCCCGGTTGCGCCAGCCGCCCGTCTCTGCGTCAAGAAACACCGATTCATCGATCAGCCTCGGCACCAACCGGTAGACGAGCTCGGCTTCCGTAGTCGATTTAACCTCGTCGCCCTTTATTTCACCTGCAGCAAGCATGACTTTATATTTCTCGATCGGAATCGGCTGTCCGTTCCATGAAAACTGCTGAACCAGGCGATATGTTAGCTGCGTGCGGTAATACGTTAACCAGCTGTCGACAGCTTTCTCCTTCTCGATCAATGCCGGCGCCTTAACCGGATAATCAAAGCCCGATAAGTAAGCGTCGTAGTTGACAATCTCCCCTGTACGCGTATCGATCGCTACGTTGATGTTGTCATACTCAACCGTAGCGCCATGAATTTTGTGCACAAAGTTGAAATAATATTGGCGGTTCTCGCCTACGCTAAGCCCCTCATACTGCTTCGGATCCGGCTTAACGAAATACAGCTCATGAGTCAGCCATGGCAGATGCTTTTTCACAGCTTCAACCGCGAGCGCCGATGCTTGTTCCAGCGTAACATTCGGGCTTCCTGACTGCTCTTGCTCGTTGTACGCATAGGAGTAAAAACTACGGACAGCTCCTGTGCGCCCGTCAACAGTGGCCGAAGCGGATCCAATCTCCTTGCCATCCTTCTTAATCGTCCAGTTCAAAGACCAATACGCTTCAGTCGTTCCAATGCTCTCGTTCATATTTTCGCTGTAGTTCGAGCCGTTCAGCTCCGCTCCGGCAGGCAGGTTGAAAGCCGCTTTCACCGCATCCACTGCCTGCTTCTCCGTCACCGCACCCGCCTTAGGCGCCTCGCCTAACGGCTTCTCGGTCACAGGCGTATCAGACACCGTGCCTGCTCTGTAATACGAAAAATTCGATTCCCCCTTCAGCTCGCCAGTACCCGCATCAATGGATAAAGGCTGCAGCTCATAGCTTAGCATCGGCTTTCTTTTTCCCTGCATATTATATGGAACGATATACGTAAGCTGCGGCGCCGCCGCTGCACGAAGCTTGGCATTTGCCTGCTCCGCCGTTAGCTTCGCATCGACTTTCGGAAAGCGGATTGTATCATCCCACAGCAGGGAAAACCGCCGGATATGACCTTCGCTATCAACATCAACCTCTATATAGTTATCAACATATGGAATATCCTGCACGAGACGGTCATAGCGCAGCGAGTGCAGCACTTCGCCTGTCAGCGGCGGCAGCAGCTGCACCCCGTAATCCGGATTGTACTGGATTTGCTCTTTGTAATCGGCAGCTATCGTCTGGATGAATTGGAGAGCAATTTGCTGTGCGGCATCGCGTTCAACCTTAAGCGGGTATGTCGGTTTGGCAGATGGATTATCGGTATAGGAGCTAAATTCGAGCAGCTGTCCACTATCCGCATGAATACGAACGTAAATGTTGCCCAAATACTTGCCGTTTACTTTCTTCACGAAGTCGAGTCCCCACGCGTTGCGTTTCCCGCCAGCCAGCATTTCCATAGAAAGATTGGCTCCTTGCAGCATATACTCCTTCGGTATGCTCACCAGCTTCCTTGCCAGCGCCTCCGCCTTCTCCTTCGTTATGGCTACATCAACGGAAGCCGCAAGCGCTTCGTCCATCTGTTCTCCCCCCGAATCGGCCGCCGCATTCGTCCCGGCAGGCTTGCTAACGCTTTCAGCAAACGCCGATGCCGGCATTGCGCTCATCAGCATCGCTGCCGACAGCATCACTGCAAGCCTCTTTCGATTATTTCTCATCACTAATTCACCCTCCAATGCTTTTCCAATTTATTCATAAACTAGACGTGCCGTATAACAGGGAAGTTGCAGCGGAAAATCAAAAAAAGACCACCCCGGTCTTAAAACCTCAGGGCAGTCTTCGTCACTGTTACTTAAGCTGTTTTTCTACGTGAAATATAAGACCCTATTTTCTGCAAAATATACACGCCAAGCCACGCCGACAAAATGATAAACAACGGCATCACCGTAAAGTTATACCGATACTCCGGTACGAACACGAGCCTAATCATCGACATAATAATGATGACAACCGCCAGCATGACGGCAGGATGTCTCCATCTCCATATTAGCGCGAGCAGTGGAATAATTGTGCTGTATACGACCAGTATGTGCAATTCAGCTACTTTCGGATAGGCATGATAAATTGGGGAATGCCCGGAGCCGAAGAACATATGCGAATACGTATATTTGAGCTTTCCGACCGTATACCACTTTACATATTTCCATGTTTGCTGAGTGAAGCCTGCTTTAATGCGCGCCCAAGCATATTCGTTCTGAGACATGCCGTTTTGGACAACGATTTTGTCGGAATAATCTTTATTCGGATATGTACCGGCTTTAAACGGATTAGACTGGGAAGCCGTCAATACAAATTCATTCAACGACACAACGTTGCGTATCCACCAAGGGAGCATCGTCGCCGATAGGCAAAGACCTGTAATGACACCCAACAATGCGATTTTTTTGAAAATAGCCAGCTTAGAGGCTTCCGCCGCCATCTGGCCCGATTTGGGCTTAAACCACTGCTGCAGCAAAAACACCCCATATAGCGGAACAAACAACGGTAAAAACTCAGCTCTGACAAGTACAGTAAGCCCTAATAAAACACCTGCAAGCGCAGCATCGCGCTTCCTTTGTGTACGAAAGGCATAAAGCTGCATAGATAAGTAGGCCATTAGAAAAAATAGCGCTAGCGTTTCGGTAAGAACGGCCCCGTTCGCCCAAATAAAAGGATGATAAATCGCTCCGATAAACAGCGAAACAATCGCAACCCATTTATTTCTTGCAGCCTGCATCGCTATCATGTAAATCAGAATTAATGACGCTAGGCTGATCAGCACCTGAAACCATCGAATAAGCGGAAACGGCTCTGCCCCGATTTGATCGGCCACGATATACATACCTGTCATAAATAACGGGTATCCTGGCGTTACCCTCGCATTAGAAACCTCTTCCTTATAGGCATAGATGCCTTTATCGAGCAGCCGATGCACCATCTCATCGTAATACTTCGTATCATGCGATACGGTATGCTTAACCGAAGTAAGAAAGTCAGCCCGCAGCCAGAAGGCAAGCAAAAAAATAAGGACGATCGCTATCGTCCATGCTTTGTTATTTCTAACCCAATCCACCACTTTCATGAATCCTCCTCAATCCTAACGAAAGCTAAGCTATTTCCAAGCGAGCACAACGACACCGGTCAAAATAATTGCAGCTCCAATCCAGCGCTGCAGCGGCACCGATTCGTGAAATATAAAGACAGCTGCAACCAAAGCTATGACATATGCCGTACTTTGCAGCGGATAGGCTAGGCTAAGCGGCAGCTTCTTAAGAACATACAGCCACAAAACCGTCGCAATGCCATATAATACGAGCCCCGACCAAATATGCGGAGACCATAGCAGCGATACCCAACTTTCGCCCTTTGCCGTATCCAGCTTATTCATTCCTATTTTCCATAATAATTGACCAGAGACGAGCAGCAATATATTAAAAAACAATACGATATACGCCATCATGATTCCGACCTTTTGCGTTCATGCAATTCATGATGCAAAATACCAAGCTCTTGCGTAAGTCGGATGACCTTTTCCGATAATTTCGATACGATGACCGTAAGATGCAGAATAAGCATGACACAGAACAAAATACCGACTAAAAATAGCAATGCCGGCGCATAATCAATGCCTACCGCATCTGCCAAAGCATCGATAATTTGTACCCGGACCGACAAAATAAGCATAACTACACCAAACAACAGCCACAGCATCGAGTACTGCTCGCGCAGCAATCTACGGTTAATCAACATAATCAGTACGAACAAAAAAACTACACTTGTGATAATCCACAAGGCTTGCATGGTGTATCCTCCTTATTTAAAGCGAAACTCACTTCTTATTACGATTGAACCTCGACCGGCTTCGCTGCCTTCAGACTGCGGATAAACAACGACAGCGTAACCTTAACCATATAATATACCGAACGCATCGCATTTATAGATGAAGTCCCTCCCGTGCGCGCATCCATGACAACGGCAACCTCGCTCGTCCTAAGTCCGCTGCGATGAATAAGCACGATGGAATCCACTTCCGGATAGTCTGTCGCATAATCGCTTTGAAATACGGAAATCGCATGCTTGTTGGCAGCGCGAAATCCCGATGTCACATCAAGGACGCGCTTGCGCGTCATCGCGCTAACGATCGTAGACAAAATTTTGATACCGACTCTCCGTGTCGCTGACGACAGGAAACCCGTTTGTTCGATAAAACGTGAGCCAATCGCCAGATCTGCTTTCCCGCTCAGCACCGGCTCTAAAATAAGGTAAAGCTGCTCCGCTTTATGCTGTCCGTCTCCATCCACCTGAACGGCAACATCATAGCCATAACGATGTGCATAACGATATCCGGTCTGCATTGCGCCGCCAATACCCAGATTAGTCGGAAGTGTAACAACAGCTGCACCGTTGGCTTCAGCTACCTCGCGAGTCCGGTCCTTTGATCCGTCATTGATGACCAATATATGGGCAGACGGACAATGCGTCTTCACATCGTGGATCACGTGGCTTATGCTGTGTTCCTCGTTATAAGCCGGAATAATGATCAATATTTTTGAAGACGTATTGCCTTGCCGCAGGGACTCTCCGGTAACCGTGCTGTCCTTTTTCGTAATGACTGCGTTCACTTCATCACCACTCCATAAATCATAATTTGGGTACGCTGATGCGCACAATTATACCAATTCTACTAGATTACTCTATTAGAAAGCAATAAAACGTTTGTGAAAATGTGTAAAAAATGAGCAAATTCCGAGGTAATTTCGTCCATATGCTTCTTAAATTTGTAATTAATGTTTGATAGATAAGAGGATAATTAATAAAAAAACCGCCTAGTAATCAGCCATTGACTGATACCAGACGATCTTTAGACGAAGATTTGTTTCAATATGTTGCTTACATTTGACCGGAAATTTTTGCTTTCAAAGCATCTTTGCTTTGAACGCCGACCATTTTGTCAACGGGCTGGCCGTCTTTGAACAAAATCAATGTCGGGATACTCATAACGCCGAATTGCGATGCAAGCTCAGGCTGCTCGTCAACGTTAATTTTAGCGATTACCGCTTGGCCTTCCAGCTCAGTGGAAAGCTCCTCAACGATCGGAAGCTGCATTTTGCAAGGTCCGCACCAAGGTGCCCAGAAATCTACAAGGGAAACGCCACTTTGAATGGTCTCGTTAAAGTTTTCTTTCGTCAATGCTACTGCCATTTCAATCATCCTCTCCAAACAAATTGTATGATAAAGGGAATACCCGTCTCACCGCTAATTGAAACATCATTTGCATGCGTGAATTTGCTTCAGCACATCCTCAATCGTTATCGCGCTAAAATGGCTTTCCAGCTGCTTCTCCGCCGTGCAAAATATACCGAACATCACCTGATTCATATTCGATCCAACGACACAATCCATCTCTGGATTGCCTGAGCACCAGCTCGGAATAAGCGAGCCCTGGGCCATTACACGATAAATATCGGCCAGCGTCACCACGCTCGGATCAATCGTCAGCCTATAGCCGCCGCCTGAGCCTTCGCGCGTATCCACATATCCATTGCGGCGCAAACCACTCATCACCTTCCGGACACGCGCAGAGTGTGTGCCTACATTCTCGGCAATCATATCGCTGCTCGCCATCCTGTCCGGCAAATAAGCCAAGTAAACGAGACTGTGTACGGCAATCGTAAATTCGCTGTTCACTGTGTAGGGCCTCCCTGCTTTGTACTGTAATTTTATCAGTTACAGTTACGCTTGTCAATAGTCAGGTCGCCAAATCCCTTTCTTAGCATACGGCACGGCTTACACAGTTATTCTGCATCAAATTTTGGGTAATGGTGCTTTAAATATGTTTTAAATAAGCTTTAAATAAACTTTAAATAATTTTTTTGCTCATTGTCATGTTTGAACGCTTCCACTGAATAAATATTAAATATGAATCGTGCTTCCTCATTCGGTTTGGCCATCCATAGCCGGAAGGCACATGTAACCTAGTTTTACTATGTAAAACTTAAAGGAGGTGACGCATAATGGCATTATTTTGGAATCGTTGGATACCCGTTCGTACGGAAGGGGGTTCTAGATCGGAGCTAATCGACCGATTGCAGGCCCATTTCAAATCAAATGGATTGAAATCCAAAATTACCATTGAAGGCAATTCCTTTAGACGGATTCATGTGCTTAAAAAGGATGCCGATCAGGCCAAGGTGCTGCTTGACGCTTTTGACGAGGAGCATTAACCCAAGGGAGCAAAGCTTCTAACAGCAAGGCTTTGCAAGAGCAGCGGCTGCCCATGCGGGAGCCGCTGCTCTTGCTTCGCATTCAGGACGAGCGTCCCGTCACGGAAGAATTCCTCATCCACCGGTAGCCTTTGCGAACGCCGTTCAGCACCCATTCAGGAACCGGTCTTGGTTTTTTGGATAAGAAGGGCATATAGATCCGATTGTATGCCCTCTTCAAATCCTCCCACATCGTGCAGGGCTCCTCTTTCAAAAAGTCAGAAATATCGAGGACAATGCCGCGTCCATCCTTTACCATCACATTTTTCCCGTGCACATCATGCGGATACAGGCCGCGGGAACGGGCATAGGCGAGCGCTTGATCTATATCTTCGATGACCGTTTTCGGTATAGCCACCCCGTCGATGATGCATTGGTACAAGGTCTTTCCCTTTAAGCGCTTCAAAATCAAATAATAATGACCGTTATGCTCCCCAGCATGGTAACACATCGAATAGGCGGGATGATTGCCGATCAGCCGGTATACCTCGCATTCGCTTTCCCAACCCTCGCGGCCGGGCGCATATACTTTCACGGCAATATCCGGATAATGGGGATGAGTAAATACGCCCGCATAGTTGCCGGCTCCGAGCAGCTTCCAGCCCCGCGGCGTCTCTTCAACGCGAATCGGATTTGTTGGGTCGATGCTGTTCAACTCTAAGTCTGAGAGCAGCGACTGCTCCGTGAGCGCAATGAGCTTCTCCAGCCCTTTCTCCTCCATTATGAGCAGATCTCCTTTCTTCCTATCCACGAACGTTATTTCCCTTCATTGTAAGACCACCCGCCGCAAAAATAAAGACCGTGATAAAAAGCTGTCCAGCTCCTCATCACGGTCTCCTTCTTATAAATATTATTCATGGCCTCCGCTTACGACCCTTAAACCGACAACGCCAGCAATAATCATGGATAAGAACAGCATTTTGCGCCAATCCCTTGATTCGCCAAAAACGATCATGCCGAGCACGACGCTGCCAATCGAGCCTATTCCCGTCCATATCCCGTAAGCCGTACTAATCGGAATCGTTTGCAGCGCTTTAGATAAGAAAAAAAAGCTCACGAAGCCTGCAGCAAGCGCCCCTACGGTGCCCTTCCAGCGCTTAAAGCCGTCAGACAGCTTCATAAAAGTAACGCCGCCGACCTCTCCCAAGCCGGATATAATTAAAAAAACCCATGCCATATTAAGAGCCCACCTTTTCACGTTCTTTGCCGCTCGTGACGACCGGTCCCGCCGCAGGCGCTGAAACCTGCACCGGTACCGGCTTATCCTTCGACACGAGCTTTAGCCCGACAATGCCTGCGATTAACAAAGTAATAAAAAACAAGCGCCAAAAGTCAGCCGGTTCATGCAAAACAAGTATGCCCGCTATGACAGTGCCCGCTGTACCCATCCCTGTAAACATCGCATATGCAACGCCGATCTCGATCGTCCGCATCGCGCGGGCAAACAGCATAAAGCTTGCCGCAAGCAGTACTACAGTTATGATGCTGGGCACAAGCTGCGTAAAGCCCTCCGAATATTTAAGACCAAACGTCCAGCCAACCTCTAGAAAGCCGGCCAGCAGCAAAAAAATCCACTGCATCGTTATTCACCCTCTCGCTGTCATTGTCCAAAGCTGCCATAATGACAGCCACACCATTTGCTTCCTTTTTTCGAACAGTTCTTCCTCATATAATTGGTTTTCGACGAGCAGACCATCGACGCATACGTAAAAGACGGCAATGAGACGCTCTTCCTCTCGACTGTCAAACAGCCCCACGGAGGCTCCCTTATGAAGCACGACCGCAATACCTTCGGTCAACTCATTCTCATACCGCATAAAATCATCTCTCAACTGATCGCGCAAATGACGCGGCGGTACCAGAATCGTCCGCTTTAAGAAGGCCTGCCCGGTCGTTATATGTTTAAGATCAGTGAAAAACTCAAATAATCGATATACCTGCTCCTTAATTGGCTCTTGCGCAATGACTTGAAGGAGATCCATATACTGCTTCCGCTCTTCAACGATCACTTCTTTAATAAGCTGCAGGAAAAGCTGCTCCTTCGATTTATAATGCGCATAAATGGACGGCGTCTTAATGCCGACCGCCCTGGCAATTTCAGATAAGGACGCTCCTTCATAGCCGGATTCCGTAAACATCGTTAATGCCGCCTGCTTGATTCGTTCAGCCGTAGTAGGCCCGGTACTCATCATCATTCCTCCGTTATGCATGTTCGCACGCTTACCTAACGAACGTTAGTTAGGTAAATTTTAAGACGGAACAGCCAAAAAGTCAAGGTACAGGCTATATAAAAAAGCCATACATGCTCCTCTTTCACAGGAGATCATGCATGGCTTATGATTTAAAGCTTTTTGGAGCGTTTGGCTCTTTTCCACAGCATCCAGCATCCATTAATAGTCATGCCGAACGCGATGCTGAGTACCATAACGACGACATTCAAAATAAGGAAATAAACGAGCAGCAGCCCAAGATCGGCATAATTGTCCGATACCGGCAGCACTTGGCTAAGCACGTATGCAAGCAGGACGCTAAACGGAATCCAGAACAGGAAGATGAAGGCCGGGAAGTACCAATGGCGATTCCGGAATAACTTCACGATAGGCAAAGTGAATGCGAATATCATTAGCGTACAAATGATGTAGCTCCACTTCACAATCCCGCTGTTAAAATATGCAGAATACAGAAAAACATTTCCTGCCGCGGCATAGACGATACTCAGTACCAGTACCGACCGCATCGACCGCCTGAATACCGCCTCCTCCTTCGCAGCCTCTTCCATTACTCGCCCACGATTTCTTGAACCGCTTGAATAAAGGCGTCCATCTCTTCATCCGTTCCGATGCTCACCCGCAAATATTCATTAATACGAGGCTGATCAAAGTAACGGACAAGCACGCCCTTGTCGCGCAGCTGCTGGAAAATGTCTTTAGCCGCTATCGCCTTGTGCGAGATAAAAACGAAATTCGCCTTAGAATCGGTTACCTTAAAGCCGATCGCAAGCAGCTGCTCCGTCACCCGCTCACGCGTAGCGATAACCTTTGCAGTCGTTTCCCGGAAATAAGCATCATCCTCAAACGAAGCAACGGCGCCAGCCAAGGCAAGGCGGTCAAGCGTGTAGGAGTTAAATGAATTTTTGATCCGGTTCAGTCCCTCGATCAGCTCCTTGCTGCCAAAAGCAAATCCGACGCGCAAGCCCGCTAACGAACGCGATTTCGAAAGCGTCTGAACGACGAGCAAATTCGGGTAATCCGTAATCAGCTCCACCGCCGACTGTCCTCCGAAATCAATATACGCTTCGTCTATGATGACGGCCTGATTCGGATTGCTTTCAAGCAGCGTGCGAATGTCCTCGAGCGGGAGCAATTGAGCCGTCGGCGCATTCGGATTCGGAATGATGATGCCGCCATTATCCGAATGGTAGGCTTCGACCTGTACATTAAACTGCTCGTCCAGCGGAATAAGCTCCGTTTGCAACCCGTACAGCTTCGCATAAACCTTATAAAAGCTGTAGGTAATATCCGGGAAAAGCAGCTTCTTGGCCGGATCGAAAAAGGCCGCGAAAGCAAACGCTAATATTTCATCCGAGCCGTTGCCTACAAACACCTGCTCTGCCGGCAGCCCGTAATAATTGGCAGCAGCCTGTACAAGCACATCGCAGGTAGGATCGGGATACAGACGCAAATCGGCGTTTGCCGCCCCCTTAATCGCATCGGTTACCTTCGGGGACGGCGGGTATGGATTCTCGTTCGTGTTGAGCTTAATATACGTTTTATCCTTCGGCTGTTCTCCCGGCACGTACGGGACCAGCGACGCTGTCAGCGGACTCCAAAATTTACTCAATGGTTAATCTTCCTTTCGTTATCGGCTTCCAATAGCTGTTTTTATTTTAACATTAATACGTATCCCAATTACAGAGCCTGGCGAATGGCAGCCTTGGTCATCAGCAGGCCAAGCAGCGCTCCAAATGTATTCAGAATAATATCGTCGATGTCGAAGCTCCCCACCCGTGCCAGCATCTGAATAAGCTCGACGGCCGTAATCAGCAATACGGAAACAGCAATAAGGATAAACACTCGTTTATACTTCGCATTCAACAGAGGCAGGAAAAGGCCAATCGGCATGAATAAGACGATGTTTCCGAACAAATTTTTGAACCAGGTTCCAAAGTTAAAATGATCATGATGAACGATATATTTTTTTATCGTATAGAACGGTACAAGATTATAGCTGTAGCCATCAAGGAAATATCGATTGCGGTAAAATAAAAGCCAGCCCATAATAAGCGCGTAGCTTAAGGCGAGCGCAGTGAGAAAAAGATTTAGCAGCAAGCTTTTGAAATGAGCATTCGGGTATATCCGCATCCTTTTCACCTCATAATAGCGACAGGCTTACAGTCTCCAAGGCACAGAATAGGCTTTAAATTCGGCTGCTCCCGTAATCGCTAATCCGTTAAGCTGATGGCCGGTCGCGCAGCCGCCGTCGACGCCAATCTTGCCCTGCCCGAACCAGATGTCCGGCTTTCCGTGTATGTCTATCGTTTTGGTATGGCCGAAAATAACGGTTTTGCTCACATTGGTCGGTCTGTCAAGAAACGGCTGTTTGATGTAGAGAAAGTCTCTGGAAGGCTGCTCCTTCCAATTCAAATAATTCGGATTAAGACCGGCATGCACATAAATAAAGTGTTCATCCTCATGATAGTAAGGCAGGCTATCGAGAAATGTCATATGATGCG
>DATJKM010000238.1:0-15748 GCA_035491515.1 Candidatus Udaeobacter sp.
CAGGGGCTGCTCGGCGGTTACCGGGAGAAAGTCGGCTGGGGCCCTGGACGAACGCCGGTATCCAGTCACGAATATATGTATCAATTATCTGTTAAAACAAGATTTTAATGAACGTGTGTAGAGACTTGAGAGGAGAGAAACAAAGATGACAAAGAGGGAAAAAGGGGGCCGCGAGGCATTGCGTTTCATAGCTATTCTTGCTTTTGCAAGTATACTGCTTTTCATTCAGGCATGCGGAAATACAAGCGGAAGCGCCGGCAAGCAGGAGGACTCATCCGCGGCAAGCGGAAACGTCGCCGTGACTGCCGCTTCCGGCGGTGCCAAGAGTGATGTTCCCGCTGTTCTGAACTATGGCTATATCGGCACGAACAAGCTGAATCTGCCTTCCGGCGCGGAAGGCTGGGGATTCTATAAAGGCATCATTCAAGCGGAATTGAAGAAATACGGGATCACCGAAGTGAAGCTGACCGGCTTTCCGAACGGACCTGACCAAAGCGAAGCACTCATCGGCGGCAGGCTCGATTTCGGCGGCTTGGGCGATACGCCAGCCATTCTAGCCCACTCGTCCGGAGCGAAAACCCGGGTGATCGCGCAGGTCTCGACCGACTTAATCGGCTATTTGATCGGCAAGAAAAACGGTCCCAAGACGGTTAAGGACCTTCAAGGGAAGACGATTGCCATTCAAAAAGGCTCCTTTATGCACCGTTATATAGTCGGGCTTCTGAAAGAGGAAGGCGTAACGGACTACAAGTTGGTTCATCTGCTTCGCCCGGACGCCGAAGCGGCGCTTGCGCGGGGCGAGGTGGATGCCACGACGAACAGCGGCGTCAATGCGCTCAAACTGATCGACCAGGGCTTTACGCATCTGGACGATGCGACGAGTCATCCCGATCTTTATGGATCGAGTGTAACCGTCGTATCCGAGGATTATTTGAAGAAGTTCCCCGATTTCCCGAAGATATGGAACGAAATTCGGTTGAAGGCGCTGGAGGACCTCAAGCAGCATGAGGATGAATATTACAAGTTTGCGGCGGAGATCGGCGGCACGACACCGGAGCTGGTTAAGAAGACAGCCCCGATCAGTATAATAAAGGATGTTCCCTTTACCGACACCGGTCTCAAGCTTCTCGATGGAACGAAGAAATTTCTTGTGGACGAGAAGCTGGCCGACAACAATTTTGACCTGAACGATTGGATCTTGAAACAATAGAAGGGAGAGAAGAGCGTTGGGAAAACAACTGCTTGCGATTGAGAGCTTTAAAATTGAATTGGGCGAGGGACTGTTCCTTAAAGGCGAAGTGAAAACGGTGGAGGACGGTGCCGCCAAGCCGGTGCTTGTCGTCAGCCATGGCTTCAGAGGCCACAAAGATTGGGGTTTCTGGCCGGATGTGACGAGCCGCTTCGCCGAGCAAGGCTTCTATACGGTGAGTTTCGATTTCTCCAGAATCGGCGCGCGAAATGAAGGATTGGACGAGCGCATAGCTGCAGCAGCCAGTACGGTGAGCCGTGAGCTGCTTGACTTGGAAGCCCTTGTGGCTCGGCTTCGCGAAGAAGGATTGCCGCTGGCCGGGCAAGCCGATCCGGAGCGGCTTGCCATTCTCGGGCACAGTCGTTCGGGCGGCAGCAGCATTATTTATGCTTCGGAGCATTCCGAAGTACGGGCAGTTGTCGTATGGAACGGCGGCGCGGTTCCTAACCGGCCCGAAACTGCGCCCGGTCAAGTACTGACTCTGCAGGAGCAGGCGATTCTCGCGGACGTCGATAGCAATGAGGAGCGTTACGACATCGCCGGCAAATTCGCTTCGCTGACCGTCCCGGCTCTTCTTGTGCAGGGAGCGCAGGACAATGAACGCCTGTTGACTCAGAACTGGCTGCTGCAGGACGTCGCTCCGAAGCAGCACTTCGTTTCCATTGCGGGAGGGAATCATACATTCGGTGCAGTTGATCCCTATGAGGGCACGACACATCAATTGGACGAAGCGGTTGAAGCAACGGTTCAATTTTTGAAACAGGCGTACTAAGCCGAGAAACGTGATGTCACGCGGTTTAATCTGTATAAAGCAGCTACTATCCTCGCTTTTTTCCTTCGCAGTACATTTAAATCGGTGCCGTTTACGTCTGTTCGGGACGTAAGCGGCGCCTTTTTTTTTGCAATATTGCAACTAGCGTCAGACTTTGACTTATGGCTATGACTTTTTGGCGGCGCATGGAGAATGCGGGCGAAATTTACATATTTAGGTCTGCAAGAATCTAGTAATTGCTGGTATAATAGTAGACCTACATAGCCTAAGAATACTAAAGGAGACTTGGATGAAAAAAATTGTACATCTGATAATTTTGATCTGTGGGTTGATTAGTATTTCCGGTTATATACCAAACCCGGCGGAAGCAAGCGGTAGTTATACAGCCAAGGTATACACCGACTCATTGAATGTCCGCAGCGACCCTTCGCTTGAATCGTCGATCGTGGGTGCTTTGAAGAATGGCGAGATGGTCACCGTTTCGAATGAAGAGTACGGCTGGCTGCGCATCAAGTCGGACCGGGTCTCCGGCTGGGCGGCAGGCCATTATTTGAAGAAGGTCGATGGCAGTGTCGTTACGGCATCGGCGACAGATCGAGATGGCAGTGTGCAAAAGAGTTCTGCAGCCACCCGGGCGACCGTGCTGGCGGATATGCTGCGGATCAGAGCCGGCGCCGGACTGAACTATGACATTCTGGGATACCTAACAAAGGGTGAGGCTGTTACGATAATGGACAGCCGGGAAGGATGGGTTCGGATCCAGACTCCGGATGAGCAAATCGGCTGGGTATCAGATCGTTATATCGTGAAGGGCGTATTACAAACGGCGGCGGATTCTTCGGGAAAATCGAAGGGACTTAAAGGGAAAATAATCGTCATTGACTCCGGTCACGGCGGAGATGATCCCGGAATGATCGGAACAAAATATGAATCGATAGAGAAAGAACTTACTTTGAGCACCTCCTTCTACCTCGCGGATGAGCTTCGCAGCCGCGGAGCGCGCGTCCTCATGACAAGAACGAAGGAAGAGGAGAAGCCCGAGCTTTCCGACAGGGTGAAGATAAGCGAATCCGCCGGTGCGGACGCTTTCGTCAGCATCCATTATAATTCTTCGGAGAATAATACGTCAGGCATACTTACCTTCTATTATTCGGAAACGAAAGATCGGCCATTGGCCCGTGCGATAGAAAACAGACTTGCGGACGGCATCGGCTTGAAGAGCAACGGGATTTCTTTCGGCAATCTTCACGTTTTGCGGGAAAATGATACGGTATCTACACTCGTAGAGCTCGGTTTCTTGTCCAACGCAAAGGATGAATCCATCGTCCGCGGCTCCGGCTACCAGAAGAAAGCAGCCAATGCAATTGCGAATGGGCTGGAGGATTACTTCAGCAGGTAACTGCATATTTGATCGGACAAGAGCTGAAGCAACGCAGTTTATGTACAATTTATTGCAGCTTCAAAAATAACGCAAACAAGGGACGCCGGCTTCTGCCGGCGTCCCTTGTTTGTGTATTGGCGCTATTTCGTCAGCTTGCGAAATGCCGCAGGAGACAGGTTCATCCAGCGTTTAAATTGCTTGCTGAATTGCGAGATATCGTGATAGCCGAGCTGATAAGCGATGTCTTCGATTGTAAGTTCCGTATTGATCAGCAGCAGCTTCGCTTGGCGAATGATGAGTCCGGTTAAATATTGACGGGGGGACATGCCGTAGACGCGCTGAAACACCCGGTTGCAATAGGCGGGGCTGTAGCCGAGGCGGGATGCCATTTTTTCGATGCCGATCCGCTCTTCAAGCGAGCGGTCGGCTGCGGATGCGCTCCGCAGCTCCCGTTCCATCGTTGCAGCCAGCGATACTTCATTCTCCGAAGCCTCTTTTCCGTGCAGCTCTCCCGTGCTTTCTTCGATTGTCCAATTGGTGAGTGCGGACAGCATCAGGAAGGTATCGCTTAAAAAAGCCAGCTTGTCCCGCTGCAGGCCGGTCTCGGCATACTGCAATGATTGGATTAATCGCTCCAGCGTATTCCGGATAGCAGCTGATGAGGGGCTCCCGGCCGGCAGCAAGGTCGTCTGCATGCTCATCAGGCTCCTGCGGAGCGTAAGATCGTCGATATCGAAATGCAGACAAAAGTAAGTCATCTTCTCTTTGCCCGAAGAACCGTCGCTTCTATGCATGACGCCGGGCGGAATGAATAGGATATCCCCTGCATGCTGCACAAAGGCAGAGCCCTCCGCATGCATGGTCTGCTCTCCCTCCAAGACCATGTTGAGCTCAAACATGGTGTGATGATGCTCGGGGTAGCTCCACCGCTCATTAACGGTACGTTTATGAGCCGCTACAATTTGGAAGGCAAACTGCAAATCGGGTATCATGAGCTCTTGAATGCTGTTTTCCCGGCCGAAGGGAAGATGGTTTCTCATCGCAAATTCCTCGCTTATTAGAATGAGTTCAGTATAGCATATCCTCTACGTGCGGCTTGGTGCCGTTTTGTACAAATAAAGGTCCGTTATGACCCTGTTAGGGGAGGCGATGCGACCGTAAGATGGAATGGGATGAAACTTATAAAGGAGTTGGATCTGTTATGACAAGAAACCAGTTTTTTAACGCCCATCATTCCCCGATCGGTGCTTTCTCAAGTTTTACGCTCGGATTTCCAGGAGCTTCAGGAGGTTTTGACATTGAACTGGCAAAGCCGCCGAAGGAGAATCTATATATTGGCCTTGAACGATTGGACAGGACAGGCTACGATACATTGCCGTTCCACGATGTCCAGGATGAGGATGAAAGCAAACGGTACGATATTGAGAATCCCGATCCGAGCCCGAACAAGCCGAAGCTGCTCCATCCGCTGCCGCAGGATGCTGTTCATCGTGATTTCCGGTTGACGACGGATACTTGGCAAGCGGGAGATTTAACCTTTCGCATTTATTCGCAGGTCCGCTCCGTTCCAGATCCGAATATTGCCTCCGAGAGTGAGCTTAAGGACACGCTGATTCCAGCTGTATTCGCAGAGCTGACCGTGGATAATACGCGGTCGGATCGGAAACGGAGGGCGTTCTTTGGGTTTCAAGGAAGCGATCCCTATAGCGCGATGCGGCGAATAGACGATAATAGCGGCAGAGCCGGCATTGGGCAGGGACGACAGCTTGCGATCGTCTCGGACGATAAGGCAGTCATGACCGCGCAGCATTTCAGCATGGAGGATATTCTCGCTGCCGGGCTGCAAGAAAATTGGACCTTCGGTCTCGGACCAGTCTGCTCCCTCGTGATGGATACGGAGCCCGGAGCATGTAAAACGTACCGATTTGTTATTTGCTTCTATAAGGGCGGCTATGTTACGACAGGCATTGACGCTTCATATTTCTATACACGCTGCTTCCCGAACGTCGAAGCGGTGGCCGATTACGGTTTAACTCATTTTGACCGGCTGACGGAAGAGGCTGTTCAGGCTGGCGCTCTGGTCGAACAGGACAAGCTGTCCGATGACCAACAGTTCATGCTTATCCATTCCATCCGCAGCTACTACGGCTCCACGCAGCTTCTTGATTATGAAGGGAAACCGTTCTGGATCGTTAATGAAGGCGAGTATCGGATGATGAATACGTTCGACTTGACGGTGGACCAGCTTTTCTATGAGCTGAAGATGAACCCGTGGACGGTAAAAAATGAGCTGGACATGTTCGTTAAACGGTTCAGCTATGAGGATACGCTCCGTAAGCCGGGCGATGAGGCAGAATACCCTGGCGGCATTAGCTTTACCCATGACATGGGCGTTGCAAATGCGGTTTCTCGCCCGGGCTACTCCTCCTACGAACTGTACGGCCTTGACGGCTGCTTCTCGCATATGACGCATGAGCAGCTGGTGAACTGGGTACTTTGCGGGGCTGCATATTACGAGAAAACGGCCGACCGGGAGTGGCTTGCGGCCAATTTAGACGTATTCGAGAAATGCCTGAGCAGCATGCTGAACCGTGATGACGCAGATCCGCAAAGCCGCAACGGCATCATGGGCCTCGACAGCTCGCGGACAATGGGCGGCGCCGAAATTACGACCTATGACAGCTTGGACGTATCGCTTGGGCAAGCGCGGAACAATATTTATTTGGCCGGGAAGTGCTGGGCTGCCTATATCGCGCTGGAGCGGATATTGCAGGAGAACGGCCGGGATACGCTTGCTGCGGTGGCAGGCAGTCAAGCGGAGAAATGCGCGTCGACGATCGCCCGCCATATAACGGGTGAAGGCTATATTCCGGCAGTCATCGGCGAGAATAACGATTCCAAAATCATTCCGGCGATCGAAGGGCTTATTTTTCCTTACGTGACGGGGAACCTTGCTGCGCTGGAGCCGAATGGGCGGTTTGGCGCATACTTGGAGGCTTTGAATACGCATCTTCGCTATGTATTGCGTTCCGGCATATGCTTATTTGAGGATGGAGGCTGGAAATTGTCGTCTACGAGCAATAACAGCTGGCTGAGTAAAATCTATTTATGCCAGTTCGTTGCGCGCGAGCTTCTCGGCATCGTTTGGGATGAAAGCGGTCATCTGGCAGATGAAGCCCATGTGAAGTGGCTGACGCATCCCGAGCTGTCGATTTGGAGCTGGAGCGACCAGATCATTTCCGGCGAAATTTCGGGCAGCAAGTATTATCCGCGCGGCGTTACCTCGATCCTATGGCTTGAGGAAGGCGAAAGCCGGGCATAAGTAGACAGAAACAGGGGCTGTCTCAAAGGTTATAGACCTTGAAGGACAGCTCTGTCTGCTGTGACCAGTAATTGGAGTTAAATTATACTATTTGATATTAAAATTCATGGAAAATAGACCTATTGCAGCACACACTCCCACCAAATGAACATCCGGGCACCCTCTCGTCGAAAATAGATCTAAAATCTAGATCTATTTCTGTCAAACCAGCTCCATTCACATAAATAAGTCTAGAAAATAGATCTATAGCAACGTACATCCCCACCAAATGAGCATCTGGGCATCTTTCATCGAAAATAGATCTAAAATCTAGATCTATTCAACTTCAAACTAGCTCCATTCATATAAATAAGTCTAAAAAATAGACCTATTGCAACGTATATCCCCACAACACTTTCCTTATCTCCGTTTCTCGCGCAAGGGGAGCGGCATCGTCATTTTAAGGCTTATAATAGTGGCGAAGATAGGAGGTAGGCGCTTCACCAAGCACTTTTTTAAACACCCTGCTAAAATAATACGGATTTTTATAGCCGAGCTGCTCGCTGATTTCCGAGATGTTCAAGGAAGTATTTCTCATGATGTCGATCGCTTTGTTCATTCTCAGCTTCGTATGGGCTTCGATGATGCTTTGTCCGGTCTGCTTCTTGAACGAGGCCGATAAGTAGCTATAATTGAGCCCCAGCTCCTTGCTTAGATTTGCCGAATCGAACTCTCCGTTCGAATGCCGGGCCAAATAGTCCATAACTCTGCCCGCAATCGTATTCGCTTTGCCGCCATTTGATTCCGGGTTTTCCTGCGTTAAGGCGGCTTGGTGCAAATCCAAAAACAATTGAAAGACGAGAATGCTGGTTCTGGTCATGCCATGCACCTTAAGCTGACGGTAATCGCTCAGAAGCGTTAGCAATCGCTGCGCCAATCCCCGATGCAAGGGAGAAGTTCCGTATTTATCCAGCGTAAAGCGGTACTCATAATGATGGGGATAGAAATTACCGAGCTCGAGCAGCGGGAGATGCTCGCTATAGGAAACCCGTTCGTCAAGGGCGGTATTAAAGTGAATCCAGTACCAGGAGGTTCCTGGCTCGGTCTTCGGCAGCCCCCAGTGGTGAAGCCCCTTCTTCAAAAACAAATGCTCCTGTTCACGGACGATATATTCCGTTCCTTCCTCAATAACCTGCATGCTTCCCTTCGTTACGAACAGAAACACATCATAATCCAATATGCGGTCGGGATGCGTATAGACATTTGAGATCTGATTCCAGCCCATATCCCTCACGAGCGGCAGCCGGTCGGCAGTGAGACTGATGTTCGTATCGATGCTGAGAACCTCCCCTGCTAGTTTTCATTCCGTACATTATAATATCTAAAAAAAGTATATGCAATTGCAGAATCCGTGCATTTATCCCTATTTTAATTGCGTCTAAAATGAACATAAGGAACAAAAATAGGGAGGGCGTTTAAGATGTTTATGGTATTGTCCGAATATCCGGCTGGTCAAATCCAATTGGCGAATGGGCCGTTGAAAGCGCGATTTGAGCTAAACAAGCAATATGTGATGAGCCTTACGAATCAAAATCTGCTCCGCAGCTTTTATTTGGAAGCGGGGCTATGGAGCTATAGCGGTAACGGGGGAACGACGACGGCGTCCACGACGAGCATGGACGGACCGGAGCATTGGCATTGGGGCTGGGAATCGCCGACCTGCGAGCTGCGCGGTCATATGATGGGGCATTGGCTCTCGGCGGCGGCCCGTATTTTTGCGCAAACGAAGGATATGCTGGTCAAAGCGAAGGCGGATCATATCGTATCGGAGCTGGCCAAATGCCAGGAAGCGAGCGGCGGCGAATGGCTGGCGGCGTTTCCTGAAACGTTTATGCACCGGCTCGTAAGCGGCAAGTGGGTATGGGCGCCTCATTATACCGTTCATAAGCTGCTTATGGGTTTATACGAAATGTATGCCGTTGCGGGAAATGAGCAGGCGCTCGATATAATGAGAGGGATGGCATCATGGTTTGACCGCTGGACCAGCCGCTTCTCGCAGGAGCAAATGGATGAGCTGCTCGATATGGAAACCGGCGGTATGCTGGAAGTGTGGGCGGATTTATACGGGGCGACAGGGGATGAGAAGCATCTTAAGCTCATGTACCGGTATGATCGCAGACGTTTTTTTGATGCGCTGCTGGCTGGACAAGATGTGCTCACCAATAAGCACGCGAATACGCAAATTCCGGAAATTTTGGGCGCCGCCAGAGCCTATGAAGTGACAGGCGATGAACGGTTCCGCAAGGTGACCGAAGCGTTCTGGGCCTGCGCGGTAACGGATCGGGGCTTCGTATGTACCGGTGCGGGAGATAACGCCGAGCTATGGATGCCGGCGGAAGAGATGGCTGCCCGGCTTGGCGTCGGTCAGGAGCACTGCTGCAATTATAATATGATGCGCCTGTCTCAGTATTTGCTTAGTTGGACGGGAAACGCGGCCTATGCGGATTATTGGGAGCGCAGATTCGTTAATGGCGTTCTCGCTCATCAACATGGAGAAACGGGTATGATCTCGTATTTCTTAGGGCTTGGCGCGGGCAGCCGCAAAACATGGGGCTCGGAAACGAAGCATTTCTGGTGCTGTCACGGTACACTGGTTCAAGCCAACGCATCCTATGAGACCCAAATATTTATGGAAAATGAACAAGGCGTAACCATTTCGCAGTGGATTCCTTCGAGCGTACGGTTTGAGCGGGAGGGAATTGAGATTGGACTCCGAATCGAGCAGGACGGGCAAAATGGCATATTTCCGCTTAATGGTTGGTCGGTTACCGGCATGACGGCTATTACGAAGGTAGATAGTAAGCCGATACCGGTTCATCGGCCAGATCGTTTCATTTACCGGTTGACGGTTTCCTGCAGCAAGGAGTCGGAATTCACCTTAAAGCTAAGGCTCCCTTGGTGGCTGAACGGGGCAGCGGAAATTTCGGTAAATGGGGCGGCCGAGGACGGTCCGTTCCACAGCACCTCCTATTATGGGATAAAGCGCGTTTGGCATGACGGAGATATTATTATCATCGAGCTTCCGAAGAAGCTGACGACCGAGCAGCTGCCCGGCGAGCCTGATACGGCTGCCTTTATGGACGGGCCAATCGTGCTTGCGGGCCTAGTAGACGAAGAACGCCGTTTGTACGGCGATCCGGAACAGCCGGAGTCGCTGCTCGTGCCGGATCGCGAGAGGCATCATGGCTGGTGGAATCCCGGCTATTACCGGACTGCCGGCCAGGACCGCGGCATCCGTTTTATTCCGCTTTATGAGATAAGGGATGAAGCCTATACGGTGTATTTTCCGATAAAAAACGTTATGCAATAAATGAGAAAGCGGATTTCTAAAAAAAGATCGAAAGTTTGCATTTCTATTTTGAAATGGATGTTTCAAAACTAAACTTTGTGGGAATAATAAAAGTAAAACTGGTTCGAGAAGAGTTGATTACCTGATGTTCTTTAAGAAATTTGTTGATGGCGAAGCGAAGGATTTCATATTTGTTCAAAATAAAAATGATGAACTTATTGAAATATCGCCTGAAGACGTACTAATAATTAGCAGTGAAAACGGTAAAGAAAATGGTCTGGCTGTATTCCAAACTACTACAGGCACTTTCTACGCAATTCACACCGAGGAAGTAACTAGAAAGCTGGGAGAATATATCGGCGTTCCATTTGAATTAGTCAGATAAAATAACAGCCCTCCATATTCATGAGAATATGGAGGGCTGTTATTTTGTTTTCGTGCTTACAATCAAGCTTCCGTGTTTTTATCGACGATAATTGCACTGGAAGTTTCCTTATCCCATGTTACATTAGTATTCAGTGCTTCACTCAGAAAACGTAATGGTACTAGAACTCTGTTGCTTTTGACCTTACCGGGAACGTCAAGCGTTACCGACTTCCCATTTATAGTAGCGGTTTTGCTGCCAAGGGTCAGTTTGACTTCGACTCCGTCACGTGCAACGGTTACCGTTTTCGAAACATTATCATAGGTGACTACGGCTTTCAGCGACTCGGAGATCGCGCGGAACGGGACAAGCGTGCGGCCGCTCTCAACAACCGGGGATACTTCAAAGCCTAGCGTTTTGCCATTTACATAAACTTTAACGTTTTTGTCACCGAGCTTTATTTTTAGCTTGCCAAGTTTCTTATACTCCTCGATATTGTTGGGATCCAGTGAGACAACCTCGGCTTGCACATCCGCTGCAGCTTTTAGTTCGCCATCCTTCTCCAATGCAGTGACCAGTACAGCTAAACTAGTGTCAGCATTCACATCGATGTTATATTTTGTTTTAAGCAGCTCGGCAATCCGAGCGCCTGCCGGTTTATCTTTGACGTTCTCATATGCATTTTGAAGACCTTTCGAGCCATCGTTCTTCTCGTTTCCATAAACGGAACCGCTTACAGTACCGTCTTCAATTTCCGCTTTAATAGTTGCTTCGTTTGTTCCCTGATTTTGAGGAGCGGCAAATGCAGTGGACGCCATGAGACTGAGCGAAATTACGCCAGCCCAAATTACGGATTTTTTCATTTTATTACCTCCATGAGTATGTATTGTGTGCGCAACACATACAAGTATTCGGAGGGCATATAGTTTTTTTGTGGGTATATAAATTAATGTAATGAACACTTATGTCGTATACTGCTTACGGAACTTCGTCGGAGGCATGCCGATTTGACGGGTGAAGCAATTGGAGAAATAAGGGACATTCTCAAACCCGACGTACCCGGCGATTTCCGCAACGGGCCACTCCGTCTTGAGCAGCAGCAGCTTGGCCTGTTCAAGCCGGTATTTGGACAAATAGTCGATCGGTGTCATGCCATAAACCTGCTTCATGCACCTTGTAATGTAGTTGTAATGAAAATTGAGCGCTTCGGCCATCGTATTGCTCGTCAATTCGGTGCGGTAATTGTTTTTAATAAAGGCCTCGGCCTTCTCCGCGAGTGTGACGGAAGGGCTCGTATAGCTGTCGTTTTGACGTAAATCCATCAAGCGCAGCAGCTCCTCGAAATTTTGCTGCTGCGTCCAGAAGGCGCTCGATTGACGCTCCACACCCGCTTTGTTCAGCGTTCGCATTAAGCGGAATGCTTGCTCGGGATAGGGGAGCGTCCATGCTTTTTGGAGATGAAGCGAATAGGGCGACGTTAGAAAACGATTATAATGCATATCGTGGTTGAGGCTGGCGTGATCCAGCCCGGACTGCTGCCATTCCCCTACCGCCAGAAAATGAACCCAATAGAAGACCGTTTTGTTCTCTGACGGTTTTACCGAGTAATGATAACGGTCGGGAAGCAGCAGAAGAGACTGGCCTTCCGTCAAATTCCATGTGAGATCCTCTTCGCCAATAAATAAACAGCCGGATTCCACAATGATCAAGTCAAATACGCCAAGCTGCTTCCGGTTCGGATGCTGATCGCCCGGCTTATGGACGGTAACGCCGCTCTCTAAGTAATAGGGAAGCGGCGGCGCTGCGAAATAGACATGCTCCGATGACTCTATCATCATTATCCACTCTCCATGCTAGTGTGAAATTTTATAAGAAATAGGTTATTTACGTCCGTATTTATGTTTTATTCTAACGCATAAAATAGAAATCAGCAGTATGAAATTTAATAGATGCTGGAGAGGTGCGAGTGCGAATGGGACAAGCAGTTAGCAAGGATAATGCGAAGCCGGTATTACTAAAGCAAGTTAATATTACGGATCATTTCTGGAATTATTATATTAACCTGGTCAGGGACGTAGTTGTTCCTTATCAATGGGATGCCATAAACGACCGGGTAGAAGGAGCAGAACGAAGCGGGGCGGTTAGCAACTTTAAAATTGCGGCCGGATTAGAAAAAGGCGACTTTTACGGCTACGTGTTTCAAGATACAGACGTAGCCAAATGGCTGGAAGCGGTAGCCTATCTGCTTGAGACGAAGCGGGATGCGGTCCTTGAGCAGGTTGCCGACGAGATGATCGACATTATCGGCAAGGCTCAGCAGCCGGACGGTTATTTGAATACGTTCTACACGATCAAGGAGCCCGGCAAAAAATGGACGAATTTAACCGAGTGCCATGAGCTTTACTCTGCCGGACATATGATTGAAGCCGGCGTTGCTTACTTTAAAGCGACCGGCAAGCGGAAGCTGCTTGATATCGTATGCCGCATCGCGGACGATATTGCGGTCGTATTCGGCGACGGCCCCGGACAAATTGCCGGCTATGACGGCCATCAGGAGGTAGAGCTTGCGCTGGTGAAGCTCTATGAAACGACCGGCAACCGCAAATATTTGGAGCTCAGCAGCTACTTCATCGATAAGCGCGGACAGCAGCCGAGCTTCTTCGAGGCAGAGGCTGACCGCAGAGGCAGAACGACACACTGGAACAATAACAAAATTCATATCGACCCTGAATATTTTCAAACCCATCTGCCTGTCCGCGAGCAGGAAGCAGCGGTTGGTCACGCGGTACGTGTCGTATATATGCTGGCAGGCATGGCTGACGTTGCGCGGGAAACAGGAGACGAGTCCTTGCTTGAGGCATGCCGCAGACTGTGGGACAATATTGCCTCGAAGCAAATGTACATTACTGGCGGTATCGGTTCGATGGCTCATGGCGAGGCGTTTTCCTTTGACTATGATCTGCCAAATGATACCGTATATTCGGAGACATGCGCATCGATCGGTCTGATTTTCTTCGCTCATAGGATGCTGCAGCTTGAGCCTAACAGCCGCTACGCGGACGTCATGGAGCGCGCTTTGTTTAATACGGTCATCGCAGGCATGTCACGCGACGGCAGACATTTCTTCTATGTGAATCCGCTGGAGGTGTCGCCGGATGTATGCGAGGGGAAAAATAAAAACTATAACCATGTGAAGCCGGTTCGCCAAGAATGGTTCGGCTGCGCATGCTGTCCGCCGAATATTGCCCGCTTGCTGGCATCGCTCGGCGAGTATTTGTACTCTACGAAAGGAAATACCATTTACTCGCATTTGTATATCGGCGGAGAGACGGAGCTCACATTAAACGGTACAAAAATTAAGCTTAATCAGCAATCCGGCATGCCTTGGAATGGAGCTGCACGCTTCGAAGTAACGCTTGATCAGCCGTCTGCGTTTTCATTAGCGCTGCGCATTCCGGATTGGTCCTCGAAAGCAGCGGTGCTCGTTAACGGCGAGGCTTACAGCATCACAGATAAAATCGTAGACGGCTATGCACATATCGAACGGCTGTGGACATCCGGCGACAACATCGAACTTACGCTCGAAATGCCGATTATGCGCGTAAGAAGCCATCCGCTCGTTAAACAAAACGCCGGTAAAGTTGCGCTGCAGCGCGGACCGCTTGTCTATTGCGTAGAGGAAGCCGATAACGGCCCGCAGCTTCAGCAGCTGCTGCTGCCGCAGGACGCCAAGCTCGAGACATCATTTGATGAGCAGCTGGTAGGGGGAATTGAGGTTATTAAGGCGCAAGGACTGAAGATTCAATTCAAGCAATGGGGCACGCAGCTGTACCGCTCGAATGCGGATGCCGCCCTTGAGCCGGCGAGTCTTACCTTTATTCCTTATTACGCTTGGGCGAACCGCGGCAAAGGCGAAATGGCTGTTTGGGTGAAGGAACGGTTATAAGGAGCTTGTCATTTCTGCCTGTTCTGAACGTTAGATAAGAAGATACGAGGCGATCGCCTTCCGGAAATATACCGGGAGGGGATCGCCTATTTGTATTAAACTGAGATTTAGCCGCCTTCTTTTCATACTAAAAAGGTCATATAACGTTTCTGGCAGAAATTGTATGGAATATTTTAACCAATAAGGGTGGACACAAACGATGATCACCATACAGAATGTAATGAATGAGCGGTATAACGGCTATTGGATGCTGAAACAGATTGAATAGGAGGCAAAGAGGATGTTTTTACATCGTGCAATTCTGATTGATGATGAATCATATACCCGCAAAGGCCTGATGAAACTGATTGATTGGGAAGCGTGCGGTTTCCGTATAGTAGGGGAAGCCGATAATGGGGAAGATGCGCTTGAGCTGATCAAGCGTGTTCGGCCCGATCTGGTCATAACGGACATTCGTATGCCCGTCATTGACGGACTTGAACTGATTCGATGCGTCACGGCAGAAAATATCGCTAAGCCCTATTTTATTATTATAAGCGGCTATAACGATTTTAACTATGCTCAACAGGCGATGCGTTTTGGCGTTCATGATTTCGTCGTAAAGCCTATCGATGAGATTGAATTTTGCCACACCCTAAATAAATTGAAAGATAAACTTAGGCTTGAACAAGAGGAACAAGCAAGAAATGACCGGTTGATGGGCGGCGAAATGATTAAATCCCTCATTCTCGGTGAAGCAAGCGAAGCTTCCATTGCAGAATGGGAGAAACGCTTGAACCTAAGGAAAGCCGATCGCTTATACTATTTGTTCGCTGAGCTGAATGATAACTATAGCTGGCAGTCTCCCGGGGATAAAATTTCCGATGCCCGTTTCAAGGAGCTTGTGGAGCAGGAGCTTATTCGGATAACGGCAGCCGAACAGCCTGTCTCTCTGCATGAGCATCGTAATCGTATTGGCATTCTGCTGCCGAGCTTCCTGCTGGCGCCATTCAATGGAGAGCTCGAGCGATTTTTGATTAAGCTTAGGGCAGCGCTGGATGTTCATTTGGGAAAAGGCGTGTTTCTTTATGCGGGGACTCCTGTTTCCTGTCTGTCAGATATTCGAGAATCCTACAAGTCCGCTAAGGAAGCGATATTGTATAAATATATAAATGAGGACGATCGTATCGTTATCTCTGATCAGATCCAGTCCGAGAAGCTGAATTACATCGGATTAGATTCAGCTGAGTTCAATCAATTTATAATGCAAATGGAAGAGCTGCAGCTGGAAGCGGTGAAAGCGACTGTCGACAAATGGTTTCATGACTTTCGCGAGAAACGGTATGCCCCGGAGGCTGTGAAGATGAACATTCAACAATGTCTAATGGCCGTTCTGAAGACCATCCG
>DATJKM010000239.1:0-28952 GCA_035491515.1 Candidatus Udaeobacter sp.
CGGCCTGCTAACGGTGCTGAAATCTTTGCCGCTTGCTTACAATAAGGACATGCAGGAAGACAAAGAAGGCATGTTCGATACGGTGAAGACGCTGCAGGGCGCGCTTCAGCTGTTTGCGCCGATGATCGCAACAATGAAGGTGAACAAGGATCGGATGCGTCAAGCGGTTAATCAGGATTTCTCAAACGCAACGGATATTGCGGACTTCCTGGTCGGCAAGGGCTTGCCTTTCCGCCAAGCGCATGAGGTAATCGGCAAAACGGTATTGTATTGCATTGAGCAAAACAAATACTTGCTGGACCTGACGCTGGAAGAGTTCAAGCAGTTCTCGTCGTTGTTCGACGATCGCATTTATGCGGTGCTTCAACCAGAGCAGGTTGTTAATGCGCGTAATGTTTACGGCGGTACGGCAAAAACACAAGTCCAAGATGCAATCGGACGCGCAGATCTGGCTTTGGAGCAAACAACTGCATGGGTAACCGAATATCTTGAGCGCAGCAGATAAGGAAAGCAGCTTTCTTGGGGGCTGCTTGTAAATGAAAATAAGCAGTTCAGCAGAGCCTCTTGAGGGAATCCGCTGAACTGCTTTTTTTTACGGCAATGATGCTGCCTGCCGCAAATGGCAATCATTAAACCCCATCTTCAAGCAGCGGCTCCGTTGTGCTCAGCGGAGGTGTCGGCGTTGCAGACGGGCCGCTTCCGTCCTTCAGCGGGCCAACCTCGATTACAATAGGCTGTGCCTTGTACGTATCTCGCGATACGCGCTTGCGTGACACCTCATTACCGTCACGAAATAACGTACGGTAAGTTTCGACGACATAGCCCTGTTTGCCCGTTTCGACGGTAACCTGTTGGCCGGGTGATAAACTCGCATTACTTATCTTTTGAACCGCGGGAGCAATCGTTTTGAGCGTAAAGGACTCGATTTCGTAGCGTTCGTTCGCGTTCATCGTTCCGAACAGCTTGACCGTGAGCTTGCGATCCGCCACGACGGTGCGAATTAAGAGATGCTTGCCTGTCGTATTTTTAAACCGGAAGTTAATGGCGCCTCCCGCATAAGTGGCGTCCTGGCCGATGGGCAAATAAGCAACGGGCAAGGAATGGTTGCGTCGTTCCACGATCTCTAAGCCGGCTCGCAGTATCGCGTTATAAAGGGTGCTCGATACTTGGCAAATCCCGCCGCCGATTCCAGGAACGAGCTTTCCGTTCAAAATAACCGGTGCCTCGCGATAGTCAAATAACTCTTCTGCCCTTGCGATAAGCTTGCTGTAGTCGAACACTTCATCCGGCGCAAGCTCCCAATCATTTAGTGCTTCTGCGGTCACTGTTATATTATGTGCGCGCCCTTCAGCGCTCGTCCGGAATTCTGTGGAAAACTCAATAATTTTACGCTCGATGCCCTCGTCCTTCAGCTTCTCCAGCGTCAGCTCGGGATGAATGGTGGCAACCGGAAGCTTAGCGTCAAATGCCTTCTCCACAGGTGAACCAATTTGTTCTTTCTCCAGCACAACCCAATCATCCACCTCATCCAATAGCTTTCCGGTATCCAAGCGATATGCGTCAACATGAGGCTCATAAATCACCTTATCATCATCAGTGATGATACGCGAAGCATTTTTGGTTTCGTTTTTTTCAATCCAGCTCCACTGCTTTCGAAGGGCTGCATCAAAGGCATCATGATTCCAGACTTGCGACAGCTCGTATTTTTTCTGGAATTGATAGCGGTAGACGGCTCGTTCCCAAATATTACCGGAACTAAGCTTTAATAAGGCTTCACGCGCGCCTGTGAATTCCGCTTTGTAGCCAAGCTCGGCAGCGGTCCACTGCTTGCTGTCACTAGCTGCAGCTGTGCCATGAATCGTAATCGTGCGCTGAAGCAGCGAGTTCTCATATTGCCCGAGGAGCTTCAAGGCATCTTCTACCGGCATGCCTCCGATTGGAATGCCTCCTGCATCTACCTTAGAGGGAACGGTTTTTTGCAGCGCGTAATTCATGACAATGCCCCAGCCGACAGCTGCAACGAGCAGCAGCGAAGCGATAACGATAATGCTGATATGTATACGTTTTACGATACGAATCACTCCTTCCTGCGTGTTCAAACAAGACAGTCTTATATGTATATGCATCACGTTGTGTAATTTTGTCTAGTGCGCAGTCTTAACCCGATTCGACAATTGATTTTATTATGAGATTTGTGAAAAATGAGGAAAGCTACGTCCTTATGAAGGAATTCAGCGCAAACTGTCGAAATAGTAGTACTGACTATAAACAGGATGTGATAATGTGATCGAGATGCAAGACATATGGAAAACGTACATCGACGGAACGCATGCGTTAAGAGGCGTCTCTGTTCGTATAGATCGCAACGAATTTGTTTATTTAGTAGGACCGTCTGGTGCAGGGAAATCGACTTTTATGAAATTGATTTATCGCGAGGAAGTACCGACAAAAGGACAGATTTCAGTCAACGGATTTAATATAGGCAAGCTGAGGCCGCGTAAAATACCGTTTGTTAGACGCAATATAGGCGTTATTTTTCAAGACTTCAGACTATTGCCGAAATTAACGGTCTATGAAAATGTCGCCTTCGCTATGGAAGTGATTGAAGCGCCGTCCCGTGTGATCAAGAGGAGAACGATGGAAGTGCTTGATCTCGTCGGTCTGAAGCATAAGCATGCCAGCCTGCCTGCCCAGCTGTCAGGAGGCGAGCAGCAGCGGGTCTCGATCGCGCGGGCGATCGTAAATAACCCATCCGTCATTGTAGCGGATGAGCCTACGGGCAACCTGGATCCGGAAACGTCGCTTGGCATTATGAACTTGCTCGAGGAAATTAATTTCCGCGGCGCGACGATCGTAATGGCCACCCACAACAAAGATATCGTTAACTCCATGCGTAAACGCGTCATTGCTATCGAGAACGGCAATATCGTTCGTGATGAGGTAAGAGGGGAGTACGGCTATGAAGCTTAGAACCATACTCCGTCATCTCCGGGAAGGCGCCAAAAACATCATTCGGAATGGCTGGATGTCGTTTGCTTCCATGAGCTCGATTTTTATTTCCTTGTTCATTCTCGGCGTATTTTTATTGCTTGCAATGAATGTGAATCAGATGGCTGCTCAAATTGAGAGTCAGGTGCAAATTCGCGTGTTCCTTCAGCTGAATGTCGATAAAGCGAAAATTACGGAGCTGCAGAACAAAATCGGCAATCTTACCGAAGTAAGCAAAGTTACGTTTGTGTCCAAAGCAGAAGGGCTGGAGCTGCTGCGTAAAAACCTGGGCGATGATAACAAGGATTTGCTCGATGGTTATGAAAAAGAAAAAAATCCACTGCCCGATTCCTTTACGGTAGAGGTTTATGATCCGCAATCAATCGAAGCAGCAGCGAAGCAGATCGAAGCGATCAATAAAGCAGATGCGCTCATACCGATTGCCAAAGTCAAATATGGACAAGGTACGGTCGAGACGTTGTTTAAAATTACAAATGCTCTCCGTTACATAGGTCTTGTCATCGTCATCGGATTGTCGGTAACCGCCATGTTCCTCATCTCGAATACGATCAAAATGACTATTATCGCAAGACGCCGCGAGATTGGCATTATGAAGCTGGTTGGCGCGACGAACGCTTTCATTCGCTGGCCGTTTTTCATTGAAGGAGCAATGATTGGCATCATTAGCTCGGTTATTACGACGATAGCCGTACTGGCCGGTTATTCACAGCTTGTAAAATTTACACAAATGGAATTATCACTCATGATGATTAAGCTCGTTACGATTGAGGAGTCCGGTCTGCTGACCGCCGCGCTTCTCATTGGACTCGGATCATTGATCGGCATATGGGGCAGTACGATTTCGATACGAAAGTATTTGAAAGTGTAGGTGGAAGCGAACGTGAAGAAGAGAAAATGGTTACTATTCACCGTTACGATGATGCTCACAATGTTTGTATTGCAGCCAACAGGCGGAGAAGCTGCATCCCTTAGCGATATCAAGAAGCAGATTGCGGCCGCGAAGGCGGAGATGAAGGAAGCCGAGAGACGTGCCGCAAATACGGAGCAGCAAAAAGCAGATGCGAAGCGGCAGGCTGCAAATGCGCATCAACAAGCACAAAGCGCGAAAAATGAAAAGGGAGATATCGAGAATAAGAAGACGGTAGCTCTAAAATCGATCGAGAGCATAATGGCCGAAATCGATAATGTCGTTATTACCAAAACGAAGACGCTTGCGCAGCTCGATGCGAAGGAAGAAGAGCTGCTTCAAACAGGTCTTGAGCTGGAACAGGCAGAGGAACGGGTAAAAACGCGCGATGCGCTTTTGCAATCGCGTATGCGCCTTATGTATACGAACGGTTTTGTTTCTTACATGGACGTGCTGCTCAGCGCGACTAGCTTTACTGATTTTATCGACCGCTTCGATGCGCTTCAATCGATCCTGTCGCAGGATCGCGATATATTGGCGGAGCAGCGGGAGGAAAAGAAGCTGGTCGCTCTCAAAAAAGTTGAGGTTGAGAAACAGTTTGCCGAAATGACGAAAATATATGAAAAGCTGGAGATGTACGAAGCTCATCTTGCGAAAAAGGAAGAAGAAAAACAAACGATGATTGCGAGCTACAATAGCAATATTAAACAGCTGGACGGTAAGCTTCAACAGCTGGACAGCGAGCTTGAGCACATAGACAGCACGCTGGAGGAGCTTGAGGGAATCAGCGAGGAGCAGGATGAGGAGCTTATGAAGCTCGCTTCGAAAGTATCCAAGCTGAATGCGGAGAAAAATAGAATTTCGAACCCATACTCGGGCGGCAGGCTGGGCATGCCGATCCAGGACGGCTACCGGATAAGCTCAAACTTCGGTACGCGGGTCCATCCCATTACGGGCAAGAAGCATACGCATACGGGTATAGATTTTGCCGCTCCGCAGGGTACGGATATTTATGCGGCTGAGGACGGTGTCGTGCTCGTCGCGCAAGCGTGGAGCACCTACGGAAATTGTGTCATCATCGACCATGGTAACGGCTTGTGGACGCTTTACGGACATATTCGCAATGGCGGAATAAAGGTCGAAAAAGGCGAAACGGTTAAGAAGGGCCAAAAAATTGCCGAGGTTGGCAGCACAGGCAACTCGACAGGGCCGCATTTGCATTTTGAAGTACGTAAAAACGAAACGCCCGTTAATCCGAGCAGCTATTTAAAATAAGCAATCATTCATACTCATATATCCAAGGCAGCCCATGTGGCTGCCTTGTTTGAAATGGGAGATCATGCAAATCAGGAAATGATCATCTTTACCGTATAAGACAAATAATTGTAAGCGGCTTGTCATATACTAGGGTGGTCTTAAATCTAAGACCGTGTAAGATGAGAAGGTGGTGTAGACAGGTGCATTTCAAAGGACGTACAGTATTCGCGTTCGTCATGCTGACGATGATTGCATCCGTACTCGTTACGTTAACGATCGCGGATCAAATCATTAAGCCGGACGAGCCGTCTGCGCCTGCACTCTCGGCTTCGGCAGCCGGTGAGGGTGAGCGCTTCAGGCTGAAAGAGGATGAGCTGACAAAGCTTAATGCGGTACTGGAATTAATCGAAACAAAATATTATCAAAAGGTCGATCGCCTTGAGCTGCTCGATGGCGCGGTCAGCGGAATGATGTCGTCGCTGGATGATCCTTACTCCGTCTATATGGAGAAGGACGCAGCGCAGCATTTTTCGGAATCGATCGAGGGCTCGTTTACCGGAATTGGGGCAGAGGTAACGCTTGAGAATGGACGCATTGTCGTCGTTTCCCCGATCAAGGGCTCGCCGGCGGAGCGCTCGGGCTTATTGGCCAAGGACGTGCTGCTCTCTGTGAACGGCGTGAAGCTGGACGGATTGAATTTACAGGATGCTGTAGCTAAAATTCGCGGACCAAAAGGAACGAAAGCAAAAATTGTGGTGCAGCGGGCCGGATTCTCCGAGCCGATTCAGCTTGTGCTCATCCGCGATGATATCGATGTGGAAACGGTATATAGCAGCCTGCGTCCCGACGGGACAGGCGTCATTGAAATCAGGCAGTTCTCTCTGCATACTGCGGAGCGCTTTAAGCAAGAGCTCGCTAAGCTTGAGGAGCAAGGGATGAAAGGGCTTGTACTGGATGTGCGCAACAATCCGGGCGGAGTGCTGCCGGTTGTCGTGGAAATCGCACAGTCCTTCTTGCCCAAAGGTACGACTGTCGTACAGGTAGAAGATCGGGATGGAAACCGGGAGAAGACGCTATCGCAGGGAAAAAGTAAATCGTACCCTATAGCGGTTCTCATGAATAACGGCAGCGCAAGCGCGTCAGAAATATTAGCAGGTGCTTTGCAAGAGGGGGCTGGAGCGAAGCTGGTAGGCGAAACATCCTTCGGCAAAGGCACGGTGCAGGTGAGCTACAACAAGGCGCTAGGCGACGGAAGTCTGGTGAAAATGACGATTGCAAAATGGCTGACGCCGAAGGGCAATTGGATTCATGAAAATGGCATTAAGCCGGATATTGCCGTGCAGCCGCCAGATCTATATACGGTAGCCAGGTTGACGCTGTCTGAGACGCTGAAGCAGGATATGCTGGGCGAGCAGGTGAGAAGCGTACAAATTATGCTGCACGGGCTCGGGTATGAACCGAGGCGCGAGGATGGCTATTATGGAGCGGAGACAACAACAGCCGTTAAGAAATTTCAATCGGAGCACAGCTTGCCGGCTACGGGACTGGTCGATAAGCTGACAGGAGAGGCGATTGAGAAAGCGGTCATTAAATGGATTCAGGATGAAAAAAATGATACGCAGCTGCATGAAGCAATTAAGGCGGTAGGCAGGAAATAATGCGCGCATGTCGAATGAATAAGAGGTTGACTTTGTTTAACAGAGTCAGCCTTTTATTTTTTTAGGCTTATAAGGACATGCGGTACGAGTGAAGGAGTGTTAGCTTTGGAAACGGCGATGGAGTTGCTTGAAATGCTCGGGCAAGCGGCTGTCCAATTGGTTGCACAGCCATTCTATTATATTGCGGTGTTATTTATTATTTTGCAGTACACGAGACAAATTCGGATGGAGCGGCAAATGTTTGCGGTTAAGCTGCACAATTGGCCAAGCTTGGTTTTAAAAGCGCTGTTAGCGGGTCTGCTGATTGGCTTAGCCGTGTCGGTTGCAGGAGCATTCGTTGGCGTGACGTTAACGGGCGAATCGGTCATTTGGCTGTGGGCGGTTGCCGCTGTCCTCATGCTCGTCCGGATTCGCTACTTATGCTTCGCATATAGCGCGGGAGTCATTGTCCTACTTCAGTGGCTGCTCGGGTGGACGCCGCTTTCGGAGAGAACGGATTGGATTGGATCCGCGGCAGTCTCGCTTGCAGGAATCGATGCCGCGGGGCTGCTCGTTCTGGTCGCACTGCTTCATCTGGCTGAAGCGGTGCTCGTTCGCTGGCAAGGAGACCGGCTCGCTACGCCTTTGTTTCTCGAGGGGAAAAGAGGCAAGCTGGTTGGCGGCTATATACTGCAGGGATTTTGGCCGGTGCCGCTGCTCATGCTGGTACCGGCTGCCGGAAGCGGAGCGTCGTCATCAGCATTGCCATGGACACCGCTATTTGGAGCGGACTGGTCGCAGGGCTGGTCGTTCGTGGCGCTGCCTATGATTATCGGCTTTACCGAAATGACAAGATCTTTATTGCCCCGGGAGAAAGCAAAGCACGCGGCAAAGGGGCTGCTGCTTTACAGCATTTGCTTGGCGGGTGCAGCTATCCTGGCTTGGTGGCAGCCAATGCTGCTGCCGCTTGCGGCAATCGCCTCACTATTACTGCATGAGGCCATCATATGGCGCAGCCGGTCGGTAGAAGCGGCTCAATCGCCATTGTATGTCCATGACTCGCGCGGTCTGCGGATACTGGGCATCGTGCCTGGGACGCCTGCCGCTGCGATGGGGCTCATTACCGGCGAGGTTTTGCACAAGGTAAACGGGATGCATGTAAGAACGAAAGAAGACCTTTATGAGGCGCTTGTTCACAACTCTGCTTTTTGCAAGCTGGAAGTTTTGAATCTTGACGGCGAATTGAAGTTTGTGCAGCGTGCGCGTTTTGCCGGCGAGCATCATCAGCTGGGCGTTATTCTCGCTCCTGACGAGCAGGCCAATTATTACGCTGCATCAGGACCGGCATCGCTGCTCGAGCTGCTGCGCAGCTCCCGTACCGCGAATCGCCGAGATGACCAAACTGTTAAACTGCGTTGATTGCCGAGTGCGAAGCGATTGATATATCTAATCCTTTGAAAAAAACAGAGTATGATGATCGTTTCATCATACTCTGCTGTTCGAAAGGGTCCTGAGCGTAAACAGGCCTAAAGCTTAAATTGGTTTACGATTTCATTCAAATTCGCTGCCCGGTCACGGAGCAGTTCTGCGGAATGGGCGGTTTCTTCGAGGGATGCAAGCTGCTCCTGCGACGATGCTGCCATTTTTTTGCTGTTTGCTTCGGAAATACGCGTGATCCCCGTAATATTTTCGGCATTGGCCGAAATCTCCTCTACCATGGCGGATACCTGCTCGGTAACGGACGACACGGCCTGGAACTTGTCGGATACTTTCACTGTCAAATCTTTGATGACCCCGAACGTTTTTCCTGCTTCGTGTACAGAGTGCGTCCCGGCTTTGACTTCTTCGGTGACAACGTTCATCGCATTAACCGACTTGACGGTATCCTCTTGAATCGAACGAATGGTTGTATAGATTTGGTCGGAGAAAGAAGCTGTCTGTTCCGCCAGCTTACGGATTTCACCGGATACGACGGCAAACCCATTGCCGTGTTCTCCCGCGCGGGCAGCCTCGATTGCGGCATTCAGAGAGAGCAGGTTAATTTGGCCGGCAATTTCTTTGATCATATCGACCACTCCGTTAATTTCACGGGAACGCTCATTCATCTTCCGCACCAATGACGTAGAATGGGCGACCGATTGCGAAATGGCGTCCATTTGTATTACGGCTTTTGTAACGATCTGCTCTCCTTGTCCCGCCTCTTGAGCCGTTATCACGGACTCTTCCGACGATTCCTGGATCGATTCGCTGATATGATACATGCCTGAGGCCATTTCTTGGATAGCCTTGGAGTTCTCTGTGATGACTTGAGTCATCGTTTCGTTGCCGGATGCGATTTCCTGAATCGAAGCGACTGCTTCGTAAATCATTTCCGTCGAATGGTTGGATCTCTTCGAGACCTCACCGGAGGAGGATTCCACATAGGCCGATGTGTCCTTTACCTGCTCGATCATTTTTTTTAGCTGAACTGTCATGCGATTGAAGTGAGACATCAATTGGCCGATTTCATCTTTGCCTCTAACCTCGATTTGCTCGCTCAGATCCCCTTCCGCCACCAACCGGGTATGCCCGACAAGTTTTATGAGAGGTTTCGTTATTCTGCGGGCTATCAAGATCGTAACCACCGTTCCAATTAGAATGAAAACGATGGAAAGCAGCAAACTGATCGTAATCACGTATTTCTTCAAATCAAAAATGAATTTGGCGTCCATATCGATGCCCAGCATGGAATCCGTTCCTTTGAGCGAAAAAAATACAGATTTATGTACGCCGTAATCGTCCTTATAGATGTCACTGAAAATAACTTCAGAAGGGCGGGATATCGTGGCTTCCTGTTCTGGAGTGAAGGGGTAGGGAGTCAAATAATCGTCGGCTCCGCTTAACGCCAAAATAACGTCTTGTCCGTTCACTTTACTCATGATGTAGACCAGTTCTACGTTGTCCTGTGTGCTAACGCGATTTACAATCTCCTTCAGTTTCTGATAAGCTTCCTTATTGGTTTTGGCCTCATTAATCAAATCGGCAGTCAGAGAGGACTGAAATGTATTGATATTCGTTTTAAGCACTTGTTCAAAGCTGGGAATCAGGTGTTTGTTGATGATGCTCATCGATGTGTAATAGAGAGTCGTGCTGAAGATGATTGAAAATAAGACAAGTGGTAAAATAGCGCCAATAGAAATTTTCTTCACGATGGAATTTTTGCCCCGTAAAGCTTTGACAGCATTGGATATAAAGGTTGTCACGTAATTCTCTCCTGTCTGCAAAAAAAATCATATTCCTACAATATTCTACAAATTTCGCAAAATGTATCAAAGAAAACTGCGAAAAAGAGTCTCCTCTTTCTCTACAGCGTTCCTCACATTAGTATTATGAACTCATCGAACCGGCATGTTGGACTTGCTCTTCAATAATATAGGAGTCCAAATTCATCCGTATCAGCCTATGGTTTTCAAGCGAGGTCTCGCTCCGGTAAAAAACTACCGCGAACGTATTGAATTCCTCGGGCATAATCCGATACTCCAATATTTGCTGAAAGCGCTTCTTAAATCCTTCATGATCAAATCCCCGAATGACTTGACCGCTGCGCAGCTCGAACTCCGCACAAAAAAAGCTGTACACAGCGTCATCCATATTACTCAGGATATTCTCCCAATCGGGCTTCCGATCTTGGAAGAAGCATTCATACGAATTGACGCCGTAAGCATGAATCCCCAGTTCGGTTGTTCCGATCCCGGCAAATCGGAACGGATTGATCTCCACAGGGACGATGCTTCCTTCGCCCGTCTGCCGCACTTCCGCATGCAGCGGGAAATTGCGGAGGTCGAGCTTCTTGCCGATTTTCGACAAAAATTCAGAAATAGGTCTAAGCATCTCCTGGATCACATGCTTGCCGGTGTAATAAATACGGTCGCTTGTATCGCCGTCGTTCATAAATTTACGGGCGAATACATTTAAAATGACAGGCTCACCATTCGAATCGAAATAAGCGTCAATGGCATATTCCATACCGTCAATCCATTGTTCGATAATTAACTCGTTAGTATTGACGACGTCAGCAGAGTACATATCTGCCCCCTCGGCGAGAACGTGCCGGACTTTACGTTTTACTTCGTTCCATTTCCCTGCGTTTTCTACCCGAAATACGCCGATACTGGAATAACCGATAACCGGCTTGACGATGATTGGATATGGCAAAGAAGCCGGATCGATCGAATCCCAGTTCCCCAGCTCCAGGGTCTGAAAATAAAACTGAGGATATTCGTCGTGCAAAAAACTCCTGAATGCTGCTTTGTTCTTAAAAAGGTTAACCGTTTTCCATGTTGGATGGTCCTGAAGATTGTTGCCGATGAACTGCAAGGATGCTTCTGAATTGCATAACAAAGTAGGCGGGGCTTGACTGCTTCGATACCGGTCAAAAAATTGTTGCTCCGAGACGAGATTCATTTCTTCTTCTACTGGTATGTTTACGTGATCCGCTTTAAAAATCGGCACCTTGCATTGGCGCATTGTGTCCGCCAACACTTCGGATACGTAAGGCTTTGTAACTATGATCATTGAATTCCTCTCTTTTTGACAGTATGGTTCGGTGGCCTCATCTTGGTAGAGGCCTGTCCATCCGTCTGAAATTTGGTAGCCCGGCTGTCATTGTTTGGGAAACAGTAGACCCGCGGCTTTGCGTCCTTGTCTTTCGGCAAGTTTGCTCTTTTCAAATGCTGTTGTCGGAATTTTCCATCCAGCAACAACATAATAATACAATTTAAAGATGCTTGTGTAAACTTTTAGCGGGAAATTAAAATATTTGTAAATATATGCGGTAGATGATTCTTAGGATCCGCTTCAAAAGTCATGGCTGCTGCAGAATGCGATTGATATGCTTATCGAACGGAGAGGTATGCAAGCTATGCCGCTGTGCAAGCCTTAGACGGATCATGCAACGCGTATTTTTTTGTTTTGGAGTCATTGCGCCGCTTGACAGTTAACGGTATAATATACGGGAACAAACATTCTTATTTTTATAATAACAGATGAAATGAAATGCCTATAATTGACTATAATGATAAGAGCGTTCGGAATGATGGGGGTGGATGACAGGCGTGAGTGAACTTGCAAAGGAATCGAAGCTGTTTCAAATAAAATCGGATTATACGCCGCAGGGCGACCAGCCGAAAGCGATTGAGCAGCTTGTAGAAGGAATTAAGGCGGGCAAGAGGCATCAGACGCTGCTCGGCGCGACCGGAACAGGCAAGACGTATACGATTGCGAACATGGTGGAGAAGCTGAACCGGCCGACGCTCGTGATTGCCCATAATAAGACGCTGGCCGCTCAGCTGTGCAGTGAATTCAAAACATTTTTTCCCGACAATGCCGTGGAGTATTTCGTAAGCTATTATGATTATTACCAGCCTGAGGCGTACATCCCTTCAACCGATACTTTTATCGAGAAGGACTCCAGCATCAACGATGAGATCGATAAGCTGCGACACTCGGCGACGAGCTCTTTGTTTGAACGCCGTGACGTCATTATCGTGGCAAGCGTTTCTTGCATATATGGTCTGGGATCGCCGTCTGAATACGGTGGACTGGTGCTGTCGCTGCGCGTAGGGATGGAGAAGCCGCGCGATGTGATTTTGCATAAGCTTGTCGATATACAATATCAGCGCAACGACATTAGCTTTACGAGGGGAACGTTTCGCGTCCGGGGCGACATTGTCGAAATTTTCCCCGTAGCTAATAATGAGCGGGCCATTCGGGTGGAACTGTTCGGTGACGAAATTGAACGAATTTCGGAAATTGATGTCATTACCGGGGAAATAATCGGGGAACGCGATCATATTGCTATATTTCCGGCCTCTCACTTCGTTACGCAAGAGGAGACGATGAAGGTGGCGCTCGTTAATATTGAGCGAGAGCTGGAGGAGCGGCTTGTCGAGCTGCGCGAGGCGGGAAAGCTGCTTGAAGCGCAGAGGCTGGAGCAGCGGACGCGTTACGATTTGGAAATGATGGCGGAGATGGGCTTTTGCTCGGGAATCGAGAATTACTCCGGGCCGCTGACCTTTAGGGAGCGCGGCGCAACTCCTTATACGCTGCTTGATTATTTTCCCGACGACATGGTTATTGTTATTGATGAATCACATGTTTCCTTGCCCCAAATCAGGGCGATGTACAATGGTGACCGCGCCCGCAAGGAGATGCTCGTTAATCATGGCTTCAGGCTTCCTTCGGCGATGGATAACCGTCCTCTCCGCTTTGAAGAATTTGAAGCGAAGGCGAAGCAGCTGGTTTACGTATCCGCTACTCCGGGTCCCTATGAAATAGAGAATACCGACAAAATGATCGAGCAAATTATTAGACCTACTGGTCTAATAGATCCGATTATTGACGTCCGCCCGACGAAAGGGCAAATCGATGATCTGCTGGAAGAGATCCGCGACCGCATTGCGAAGGATGAGCGGGTTCTCGTAACGACGCTGACGAAGAAAATGTCAGAGGATTTGACCGACTACATGAAGGAGATAGGCATTAAGGTTAGATATCTCCATTCCGATATTAAGACTTTGGAGCGGCTAGCTATATTGCGTGATCTCAGGCTTGGCGTATTCCACGTGCTCATCGGAATCAACCTGCTCCGGGAAGGACTGGATTTGCCGGAGGTATCGTTAGTTACGATTCTTGATGCGGATAAGGAAGGCTTCCTTCGCTCCGACCGCGCGCTCATCCAAACCATTGGACGCGCAGCTCGTAACAGCGAGGGCCGGGTCATTATGTACGGCGACAAAATAACCGATTCAATGGATCGGGCGATAAAAGAAACAGATCGCCGTCGTACAATTCAGCTTGCGTATAATGAAAAGCATGGCGTGACGCCGCAAACGATTCGCAAAAAAGTGCATGATGTAATTGAGGCGACGAAGGTGGCCGAGCAGAAGGCCGATTATTTAACCGGCGCCGCTGTCGACAAAATGTCAAAGAAGGATCGGCTGGCGCTTGTTCAAAAGCTGGAAGCGGAGATGAAGGACGCAGCGAAGAGTCTGCAGTTCGAACGTGCGGCAGAGCTTCGGGATGCGCTGCTTGAGCTGCGCGCTGAGATGGGTTAAGTAGGAGGAGAAACGATTGGCTAGCGATAAAATAGTTATTAAGGGCGCCCGCGCCCACAATCTTAAAAACATAGACGTCACCATCCCGCGCGATAAATTTGTCGTACTGACGGGATTAAGCGGTTCCGGTAAATCCTCTCTCGCATTCGATACCATTTATGCGGAAGGGCAGCGCCGTTATGTTGAATCCTTATCGGCCTATGCGCGCCAATTTCTCGGGCAAATGGAAAAGCCGGACGTCGATTCTATCGACGGGTTATCGCCTGCCATATCCATCGACCAGAAGACAACGAGCCGCAATCCGCGTTCTACAGTCGGAACGGTAACCGAAATTTACGACTATTTGCGGCTATTGTTCGCACGGGTCGGCAAACCGCACTGTCCGGATCACGGTATTGAAATTACTTCGCAAACCGTTGAGCAAATGGTTGACCGCATTATGGAATATCCCGAGAAGACGAAGCTGCAAATACTTGCGCCCATAATTTCCGGGCGTAAGGGCGAGCATACGAAGCTGCTTGCGGATATTCAGAAGCAAGGGTTCGTGCGGGTACGCGTGAATGGCGAGCTGCGCGAGCTTAGCGAGAAGATTGAGCTTGAGAAAAACAAAAAACATAGCATTGAAGTGGTCGTCGACCGTATCGTAGTGAAGCCGGATGTGCAAAGCAGGCTGGCGGATTCTCTTGAAACGGCGCTAAAGCTGTCCGAGGGACGCGTAATCGTCGATATTATCGACCAGGAAGAGCTTCTCTTCAGCTCCAACCTGGCCTGTCCGGAATGCGGCTTCAGTATCGATGAGCTGGAGCCGCGCATGTTTTCTTTCAACAGCCCTTATGGAGCGTGTCCGGATTGCGACGGCCTAGGCCTCAAAATGATCGTAGATCCGGAGCTGCTTGTTCCGGATTCGAGCAAATCGATTGAGGATGCGGCTTTCCTGGCATGGGCGGGCAGTACATCCAACTATTATCCGCAGTTTTTAAGCGCAGTTTGCGTGCACTACGGCATCCCGCAGAACGTGCCGGTATCGGAGTTGGATGCCGAGCAGATGAAGAAGCTGCTCTACGGAACGGGCGGAGAGCGCGTTCGTTTCCTTTATGAGAATGATTTTGGACATCGGAAAGAAGCCTATGTGCCGTTCGAAGGCATCGTGCATAACCTGGAACGCCGTTATAGGGATACGGCATCGGATATGATGCGTGAGCATATTGAGAACTATATGAGCGCTAAGCCTTGCGGAGGCTGCAAGGGACAGCGGCTGCGCAAGGAGAGCTTGGCCGTAACGATCAATGCGCAAAATATATCGCAAGTAACATCGTTTTCTATTGGCGATGCGCAGCGTTACTTCGAGTCGCTTGAGCTGACGAAGAAGGAGCTCGCGATTGCGAGCCTCATTTTGAAAGAAATTAATAGCCGCCTTGGCTTCCTTGTCAACGTTGGGCTTGAGTATTTGTCGCTCAGCCGCGCAGCGGGTACGTTGTCGGGCGGCGAGGCACAGCGGATTCGATTAGCGACGCAGATCGGCTCCAGTCTGATGGGGGTTCTATATATTTTGGACGAGCCGAGCATCGGCCTTCATCAGCGCGATAACGACAGGTTGATTGAGACACTTGAGCATATGCGCAATCTCGGTAATACGCTGATCGTTGTAGAGCATGACGAGGACACGATGCTCGCGGCCGATTACATTATCGATATCGGGCCGGGCGCGGGCATCCATGGCGGTATGGTTATCGCCGAAGGCACGCCGGAAGAAGTGATGGCGAATGAAAACTCGCTGACCGGTCAATATTTAAGCGGACGCAAGTTTATCGAGGTGCCGGCAGAACGCCGCAAGACGAATGAAAAATGGCTTGAGGTTCGCGGCGCGAAAGAAAATAACCTTAGAAACGTAAACGTGAAAATTCCGCTCGGCGTATTCACAGCTGTAACGGGAGTTTCCGGTTCAGGTAAATCGACCTTCGTGAATGAAATTCTTTACAAGACACTAGCGCGTGATTTAAATAAGGCAAAGACGCGTCCAGGTCAGTACAAGGAGCTTCGGGGCATCGAGCAATTGGAAAAGGTCATCGACATTGACCAATCGCCGATCGGCCGGACACCAAGATCGAATCCAGCCACGTATACCGGGGTTTTTGATGACATCCGCGATTTGTATGCGAGTACGAATGAGTCGAAGGTGCGCGGTTATAAGAAAGGCAGATTCAGCTTTAATGTGAAGGGCGGCCGCTGCGAAGCATGTCGCGGCGATGGTATCATCAAGATCGAAATGCATTTCCTTCCTGATGTATACGTACCTTGCGAGATATGCAAAGGCAAACGATACAATCGCGAGACGTTGGAAGTGAAATACAAAGGCAAAAACATTGCAGAAGTGCTGGAAATGACGATTGAGGACAGCTGTTCCTTTTTTGAGAACATTCCTCGGATTCACCGTAAGGTACAGACGCTGCTTGATGTTGGTCTTGGCTACATGACACTGGGACAGCCGGCTACGACATTGTCCGGAGGAGAAGCGCAGCGGGTGAAGCTGGCCGCTGAGCTCTACCGCCGTTCGACAGGCAAGACGTTATATATTTTGGATGAGCCAACGACGGGCTTGCATGTGCATGATATCGACAGGTTGTTGACCGTACTGCATCGTTTGGTTGACTCAGGTGAATCTGTGCTCGTCATTGAGCATAACTTGGATGTCATTAAGACAGCAGATTACTTGATCGACCTAGGGCCGGAAGGCGGCAGCGGCGGCGGAATGATCGTTGCGACAGGAACGCCGGAGCAGGTCATTAAGGTAGACCAGTCATACACCGGTAAATATTTAAAACCGATTCTTGAGCGAGATCGCGAGCGGACGGTTGCGCTGCACAAGGAGAATTTGAAGGTTGCTGCGGCAGCAGAATAGTATGGATGGAGGCTGCTTCAAAAGGTTTGAATAACCTTGGGGGCAGCCTTCTTGTTTCCAAGGAAAACGCCGCTTATTTTGCAATTCATCCATATAGCTTCTGAAGTGAAGTGTTTTGTTTTTGCAGATTTACAAACAATGCGCTGCGAATCATAATCCATAAAAATGTTCGTTTTAATGGTTGTGTTTATGCAAAAAATATTAGGTTGTAATGCGTTTCATCTTTATATTATACTGCTTTCATAAATATTAGATGTGGTAATATAGACAAAAATGTATTATGTTTTTCTTGGGTAAATGTGGTAAAAAGTCAACTTCCTCGTTGGAGAGCACTCCTTTTTTGTGGGGACACATAAAGGAACGATTTATTTTGCCAATGGGTAGTAATATACTTTGGAAAAGATGGACATTTTATATGTGCGGGATACATCAATGATGTTTTGGTCCATTGAATCCTTTTAGATACGATGATAATAATGAAGCGTTTTTTAGGAAATCGTGACAAAGTTGTTACGAATCCCGATTCGGACTTGCGTCAGGAGCCACAAAAAGCTAACATATAGTAATATAGGTTACGTGCGAAAAAAAGGAGGTCCCTTCATGTTTTTAGCAGAAGAAGCAGCTCATACAGCAAGTAAAATCGGTACTTTTGATTATTTCATGCTTGCCTTTACCGTTTTGATCGCAATCGGTTTCATTCGACTGTTGACCGCTCGTCCGAAGAAAAACATTTTCGCGATCGGTTTTACAGCAGTTTCGCTCGGTTTGTTTCTGTTGATCGACTTTATTATGATCACTAAAGTTTGGTTAGCATAGCATTCCGCATAGAAAAAGGTCTGCCGGACTTGTCCGGCAGACCTTTTTCTTCTTTATAAGATTAAACCCACCACATCTCGCCAAGCGGCTCGCGGATCAGGATTTGTTGCAGATTTTGAACTGCCTTCGTGAAGCCTTCGTCAACTGACATTAAACCGTCCTCATGCTCGATGCTGACAACGTAGTCATAGCCGACGAGACGGAGTGCGCTAAGAATGTCTGCCCACGTTTTTAAATCATGGCCATAGCCGACGGTACGGAATTGCCAAGCACGATCCAGCATTAGAGCGTAGGATTGCATGTCTGTTACGCCGTGATGGTTAACGTTGATTGGATCGATTGTCGTATCCTTCGCATGGAAGTGATGAATAGCTCCTGCACGGCCTAGAATATGAACCGCTTGAACCGGATCAATACCTTGCCACCACATGTGGCTTGGATCGAGGTTAGCTCCGATTGCATTTCCAGCCGCTTCGCGAAGGCGAAGCAGAGTAGCAGGGCTGTGAACGGAGAAGCCGCCATGAAGCTCCAGACCGATTTTTATGCCGCCAGCAGCAGCAAGCTTACCGATCTCAGACCAATATGGAATAACTTTTGCTTCCCACTGCCATTTCAAAATATCTTGAAAATCGTTCGGCCAAGGCGCAACCGGCCAGTTCGGATATTTCGCATCCTCGTGATCGCCAGGGCAGCCGGAGAATGTATTCACAACGGCTACCTCAAGACGGTTAGCAAGCTCGATCGTTTTGCGGATAACATCATCGTGCTCAGTCGAAATCGCTTTCTGCGGGTGCAGCGGATTAGCGTGACAGCTCAGTGCGCTGATCATCAAGCCGCGTGATTCTACCGCATGCTTAAACGCTTTCAGCTTACCCTCGTCAGCAAGCAATCCGTCCAGGTCGCAGTGTGCGTTTCCCGGGTATCCGCCAGTCCCGATTTCGATGGCATCAAGACCTTTGGAGGCGATATAATCGAGTGCTTCCTCGAATGGCTTTTGTGCAAAAAGAACGCTAAATACTCCTAATTTCATTTGTTCATTTACCTCCCGAATCCATCAAATGGATTGATTTAGTAGTCCCACATAGTATACCACTTCTGTAATCAGAACACATAACCGAAACCACATTTGACAAAATCGCATAATAATTAAACAAAACAAGCATAGTGCGGGAATAATAGCAGTTAGTATTCTATCTTTTGAACTAGTAAACTTGCAAATTTCGTTATTAAATCTGGTAATATATACCACATTACAATTTGATGTATATTTGGAATGCAGGATAGACAATAGAGTTTGGCCAACGCCTGTATGAAGAGGGATAGGGGGAGTGTCATTCATGAAAAGCAGTATGCTCCGTATTTGCAGCTTCATCGTTATTGGAGCGGTTGTTGCTGCCGGCTGACTGGAACAGTGATCCGGAGAGCACAACGCCTTGGTTTACTAATGGAACGGATGCCTTTGCATTCTCGTTCTCATCGCTTACTGCTGGCGATACGCTTGAGAATTGGGCGACCCGCAGGGAAGCACGCGTTCGTGAGGATTACATCGGCTCGAATATCCGCAATTTCAGTACGACACCGTTAAGCTTGAAAGACGGAAAGGCTTTGATGCTGAGCTACGAACTATCGTATGGTGGCGATATCTGGTTAACCTCATAATGAGATATTCTTAATTTCCGGAAATTATCGTTATTTATTGGACTATATTTCCCCTTCATCTAATGGTGCAAAGAGCAGCGCTGTATTTAAGCAGATTATCGCATCGGTTGATATCGACACGGCCTTGATCGAGAAAAACTTTGGCTTGATCGAGAATGATTATGATCTGGTCGACCGAAGCAAAAAAACAACCAAACGCAGCTGGCTTAATGGATACTCCATTGAAATTCCGACTTTCTAAACCTAAAGAAGACCTGCCTTATACCCATATCTTCTATGCATTTGATACTGCGGAAGGCTCGTTGGTATTCTCTTTTGCCATCTACGATATTCACGCAACCGACAGCAACCTTAAGCTTGTCAACGATGCGGCTCAATCGATTCACTTCAATTAGATAAATGGAATGGTCAGCAGAGGCTGTCTCATAAGGTCATAGACCTGGGGCAGCTTCTTTTTTGTGTGCGCAGCTTAGTTCGATTTGTACAAATCAGGCTGGCTATTTCAATTTAGTTACATTCTGTCAACTTAAATGAACGCATTCAGGCGAAATCGACCTCGTAGTTCGATTTTGCGAAACTAATCCGGTTATTTTATATTACATCCCTAAAAAGCGACGATTAGTTAGATGAAATGAACTAAATTCGTACTTTTCATAAGCCCTGCTGCGTATTAGTTCGACAAAATGAACCTAAATCAAATCGTACGTAACCGCGTGAAGCACGATCGAACATCGTATATTCCATTGGGAAGTTGCAGCGAATGTCGACCGGTATATGGTTGTTTGAGGAAAGGCAGTTGTGGTTTTTCCGTAGCTCCAAATAAAGAGAGGCCGCAGCAAAAATCATAGTTTTTTGAAAATGAGCTGCTTCTTAGGCGGGTTACTTGCTTTTGGGACAGCCTCTTTTAAATGAAGAGGATTGCTGGCAGCAATGTATGGTGGATTAGACAGTCGCGGTTTGTTAAGATAGGAGAAGCAGGTTTCAAGAATGTGAGGATTGATAGTTATTATGACAGACACAATAATAAGATCGGACATAGAGTTGCTGGCTCCGGCCGGCGATTGGGATTGCATGCGCGCAGCTGTGGCAAATGGGGCAGATGCCATATTTTTTGGTGTGGAGAAGTTTAATGCCCGCGCCCGCGCGAACAACTTCCGCAGCGAGGAGCTGCCGGAAATTATGGCGTTTCTTCATACGTATGGGGTAAAAGGTTTCCTGACGTTCAACATTCTCGTATTTGAAGACGAGCTGAGAGACGCGCAGAAGCTAATTGAGATGTGTATAGATGCGGGCGTGGATGCGGTAATCGTACAGGATTTGGGCCTCGTGAAGCTGATTCGCGAGCTGTCTCCGGATTTTCCGATTCACGGCTCAACTCAAATGACGATAACGTCCCCTGAGGCGGTAGAATTCACTAAGCCGTTTGGGATTGAGCGGGTCGTATTGGGACGTGAAAATAACCTCAAGCAAATTCGTACGATCGGGGAGCAAGCGAAGCTGCCGATGGAAGTATTCGTACACGGCGCGTTATGCGTGTCGTATTCGGGTCAGTGCCTGACCTCGGAGATGTGGGGAGGCCGCTCCGCGAATCGCGGCGAATGCGCGCAGGCTTGCCGGCTGCCGTACGATTTGATGGTCGACGGCGAGGTGCAGCCGATGGGAGACATCGCGTATTTGCTGTCGCCGAAGGATTTGGCGGCGATCGATATCGTGCCGGAGCTCATCCAAGCGGGCGTTAAGTCGTTTAAAATTGAAGGGCGTCTCAAAAGCCCGGAATATGTCGCGAATGTCGTGAGCAAGTATCGCCGCGCGATCGATAAATATTTCGACGGCGATCTGTCGAAGCCGTCGGTGGAAGAGGTGCGTGAGCTGCAGCAAAGCTTCTCGCGCGGCTTCACGCATGGTTTTCTGTCGGGAACGAACAACAAGATGCTCGTAGAGGGCACGTTCCCGAAAAGCCGGGGCGTTTACCTCGGCCGGGTTGAGCGCATTATGCGCGATGCGGTTACGCTGCGGATCGAAGCGCCTCTTAAGCGCGGCGACGGCATTGTGTTTGACGCTGGCGACCCGACGAAGAAGGAAGAGGGCGGCCGCGTTTATGATATTCGCCGTCAGGGCGTGAAGATCGAAGGCGAAGCACAGGAAGGCGCGATGATCGAGCTCGTAGCGGGCCGCAATGATGTCGATTTGCGCAAGGTGCATGTCGGCGACCGCGTCTGGAAGACAAGTGACCCGGCGCTTGATAAGCGTCTGAGAGCGACCTTTGAAACGGAAAAGCCATATCGCGTGTTTCCGCTTCATATTAGAGTGACCGGTGCGCTCGGACAACCGATGCGCACATGGTGGACGGATGTTCAGAAAGGGACGACCGTAGAGGTAGCCACGGAGCTTGAGCTCGAGCAAGCGCAGAAACGCCCGATGGATGCGGCTTTGCTTGAGGATCAATTGGGACGGCTGGGCGGTACCGTCTATCAACTGGAGAAGCTTGAAGTTGAGCTTCAAGGCGATTTGATCGTACCGATCCGCGAGCTGAACCGGCTGCGCCGCGAAGCGGTGGAGCTGCTTGCAGGCGAGCGTCCGAAGCCGCCCGTTTATGTGAAGCATGCGGTTGATGCGCGTGCGGACGTGTTTGAGGCGGATGTGGCGAAGAAGGATATTTTGGCTCCGCACAGCGGTAAGGATGCGAAGCTGGTCGCATTATGCCGGAGCTTGGAGCAGGTAGAGGCAGCCGTGAAAACGGATGTATCCTACGTATATGCTGATTTCGAGTTCATTAAGCAATTTCCGGCTGCTATTGCAGCTGCACGCGAGGCGGGTAAGCCGATTGCGCTGGCAACGCCGCGTATTCATATGCCGGGCGAGAACGGCTATCATGCGAATGTTTTGAAGCTTCAACCTGATGCGGTGCTCGTCCGGAATACTGGAGCGCTTTACTATTACTTGCGTGCTCGCGCAGCAAATCCGGATAAGCCTTTCCCAAAACTGATTGGTGATTTCTCGCTGAATGTAGCCAATCATAAAGCGGTGAATTTATTTACCGAGGTCGGGCTGGATCTGATTACACCGTCGTATGATCTCAATATTCAGCAAATGGTCGATTTGCTGGAGAGCTCGGATACGTCGAGGCTGGAAATGGTTATCCATCAGCATTTGCCGATGTTCCATACGGAGCACTGCGTTTATTGCACCTTTATGAGCGAGGGCACTGACTTTACGAACTGCGGACGCCCATGCGAGGAGAAGCGCGCTTCCTTGCAGGACCGCATCGGTATGGCGCATCCCGTTCGGGTTGATGAAGGCTGCCGTAATACGGTGTACAATGCAGTCGAGCAGTCGGGAGCCGAATATATCCGCAATTTTGTCGGCCTTGGCGTATCCCATTTCCGTGTAGAGTTTCTTGAAGAAAAGCCGGATAAGGTGCTTGAAGTCTTATCGTTATACCGCGATGCGCTCGATGGACGCATTACCGGGACGCAAGTATGGCGCAGCCTTAAAGCGATCAATCAGCTCGGCGTAACGCGCGGGCAGCTTGTGAAATAGTAAATCCACTCAACGTCAATTACGGCATGCCGTCTTCTCTTTAATAGGGAGGACGGTATTTTTTCTTTACAATATAACCGCGTGTTTGACACGATATATACGCTGACATAGCATAGAAGGAAAGCGCAAATATGCGGCAATTGATTTTTGTGAAAAAGCGAGGCGTGATTATTTATGAATGGTTTGTGGTTTTCCGGTTGGAGGCATGTGTTCAAGCTCGATCCTGATCGGGAATTGTCCGACGAAGCGCTGGATAAGATCTGTACATCAGGTACGGATGCTGTAATTGTCGGAGGCTCCAGTGGAGTCACTTTTGAAAATATAGTCGATCTGATGGCGCGTATCCGCAGGTACGAGGTTGACTGCGCCCTGGAGGTATCAACTTTAGATGGTGCTGTTCCGGGATTTGACGGATACTTTATACCGCTCGTTTTAAATACGAACAGAGCAGAATGGATAAATGGCTGGCAAACCGAGGGGCTGAAGGAATACGGCTCCTTCGTACCGTGGGAAGAAACGGCAGCGCAGGGTTACATTATTTTGAACGCTGAAGCAACTGCGGCGAAATTGACAGAAGCGCAGACAGAGTTAACCGAAGAAGAACTGATCGCGCATGTCCGCATGGCCGATCGTCTCATGAGGCTTCCGGTTATTTATTTGGAATACAGCGGCCGGTTCGGAGATATGCAGCTGGTGAAGCGTGCAAGAACGGCAACTGCCCATGCGCAGTTATTTTATGGCGGCGGCATCGATAATCCGGAGAAAGCGCGTCAAGCAGCGGAAGCTGCTCATACCGTCGTCGTGGGAAATATTATTTACAAAGATCTGGACGCCGCTTTGTCCACTGTCACTGCTGTACATGAGGTTGCTGGCGGCAAACAATCCAGATAGCTTTTTGAGACCATTTTAGAAAAAGCATAGAAGAAGTCATAGTGCTGTGCAGCTGGGGGAACACCACCCTCTTATGAAGTGCGGCGCTATTTTTCTGTTTGCAGCGGCTCCTTATTTCATGCGTTTATCGGCTGATTGAACAAGGGAATAATACGGAGTTTTTTTACCGGGCAAATTGACACAGGGATGGCCGTTGTCTACACTGAAGAGAGGCGAACATATGCGAACAAAGGAGTCGGAGCATGTTGAATCATATTAGCATCGAGCAGGCGGTGCAGAAGCTGAATCCGCCGCAGCGGGAAGCTGTTCAAGCAACGGACGGACCGCTGCTTATTATGGCTGGAGCGGGCAGCGGCAAGACGCGCGTACTGACACATCGAATTGCTTACTTAATAGAAAAGAAGCGTGTGGCGCCATGGAGTATTCTCGCTATCACCTTTACGAATAAAGCTTCACGAGAAATGCAGGATCGGGTTAGCGCCCTCGTAGGACCATCGGGACGGGATATTTGGGTATCTACCTTCCACTCGATGTGCGTTCGTATTCTTCGCAGAGATATTGACCGGATCGGTTTTACATCCAGCTTCTCCATTCTGGATTCCTCGGACCAGCTGTCGGTTATCCGGGGCTGCATGAAGGATATGAACATCGATACAAAGAAATTCGAGCCGAAGGCAGTCCAAGCCGCGATCAGCGGAGCGAAAAATGAGCTGATCTCGCCGGAGCAATACGAGCAAAAGGTTGGCGATTATTTTGAGGGCATTGTTGCCCAGGTGTTCACGAAATATCAGAAGAAGCTGAGGAGCAACAACTCGCTCGACTTTGACGATCTTATTATGATTACGATTCAATTATTTAAAGATGTACCGGAGGTGCTTGAGTTCTACCAGAACAAGTTCCGTTACATTCACGTCGATGAGTATCAGGATACGAACCGGGCTCAATACATGCTGACCCGCATGCTAGCCGATAAGCATCATAACATATGCGTTGTCGGCGACAGCGACCAGTCCATTTATCGTTGGCGCGGAGCTGATATTACGAACATTTTGAACTTTGAGGACGATTATCCCGAGGCGCGGACGATTATGCTGGAGCAAAACTATCGTTCGACGGCGAATATTCTTGATGCCGCGAATGCGGTCATAAAGCTCAATACAGGCCGGAGGCCAAAGAAGCTGTGGACGGATCAGGGCGCGGGCGACCTTATTTCTCTTTATCAAGCGGATACGGAGCATGATGAGGGTTATTTTGTAACAGGGGAAATTCGCAAAAATGTGAATAAAAGCTATAAATTTGCCGATCATGCGATATTGTACCGTACGAATGCGCAGTCGCGGGTAATAGAGGAAATACTGATCAAATCCGATATTCCCTATCAAATCGTCGGCGGCATAAAGTTCTACGACCGCAAAGAGATTAAGGATTTGCTCGGATATTTGAAGCTGGTTTCAAATCCGGATGACGATATAAGCTTGGTGCGTATCATTAATGTTCCGAAGAGGGGCATCGGGGATACGACGGTAGGGAAGCTTGCGGATGAAGCGGCGAGAAGAGGCACATCGATTTTTCGCGTATTGAATAATCTGGGCGACGTAGAGGTCAATGGCCGTACGAGAACACTGCTGCGCGAGTTTTATGAAATTATCGACAATTTAACCCGGATGGTTGAATATTTATCGGTAACGGAGCTTACGGAGAAGGTTCTCGAGCTGTCCCAGTACCGTCTGGAGCTGCAGCAGGAGAATACGCTGGAGTCGAAGGCGCGTCTTGAAAATATAGATGAGTTTTTATCTGTGACGATGGATTTCGAGAAGCGCAACGAAGATCGGACGCTTGTAGCGTTTCTGACGGATTTGGCGTTGATTGCCGACATCGATTCCTTGAACAAAGATGAAGAAGAAGCTGAAAAGAACAAGGATGCAATTACGCTGATGACGATGCATAGCGCGAAAGGACTTGAGTTTCCGGTCGTTTTCATTATCGGCATGGAGGAGAGCGTGTTTCCGCATAGCCGTGCGCTCGCTGACAATGAGGAACTCGAGGAAGAACGCCGCCTCGCTTACGTAGGGATCACCCGCGCTGAGAAGCGGCTGTATTTGACCTGTGCACGTATGCGGACCTTGTTTGGCCGCACGAGCACTAACTTGCCCTCGCGCTTTCTGCAGGAAATACCGGAGAGCGTGAGAGAAGGCGCTTCAAGCGGCAGCGGCGGATACGCGCGTGCGGGCGCTCGCAGCGGCGGCGTCAGTGTTACGGGCGGTACCGGTGCGGCAAGCCGCAGTATTACAGGGCGCACGCCGGCAAGCGGCGTGCCTGGCGCAGGAGGCCGATCCCCCGGCCATGCGGGAACGGGCCCGGCCGCGATGGGCGGCAGAGGCGGCGTGCGGGTAAGCACGCCGTTGCAGGATGCCGCTCGGGCGGTTCAAGGCAGCAGTGCGGCTGCGGCAGGTGATGCCGCATCTGGAAGTTTTGCTTCCGGCGAGAGAGTGTCGCATGCCAAATGGGGCATAGGTGTCATTGTCTCCGTCAAAGGGACCGGCAAGGACATGGAGTTAAATATCGCATTTCCGGCTCCTGTCGGCATTAAGCGGCTGTTAGCTGGCTTTGCGCCGATAACGAAAGTATAAGGAAGAGCGGCTATTTTGGACGATTAGAAGGAGGAGCCTCCCATGAACGCTCAATTAGAGAGGATGCAACAGCTTGTTGCGATCATAACAGAGCATAACTATCGCTACTACACGCTTGATGAGCCCGCAATCCAAGATGCCGATTATGACAAACTCTACGATGAGCTTGTCGCATTGGAAGCCGAGCTGGCCATGATTTTGCCCGAATCGCCTACCCGGCGGGTAGGCGGTGAATTGCTCAAAGGCTTTGAGCCATACAAACATCGCGCCCGCTTATGGAGTCTCGATAAGGCGCAAAATGCCGATGATCTGCTCTCATGGAATACGAGGCTGCTTAAAGCGGTCGCTGACTACAATGCGAAGCATCCTGAAGAGGAGCCGCTGCCGCAGCCGACCTATGTGGTTGAGCTGAAGTTTGACGGGCTGACGCTTAATCTGACCTACGAGGACGGACAGCTTGTTCAAGCGGCGACGCGCGGAAACGGTACGGTTGGAGAAGGCATTTTGCAGCAGGTTCGCACGATTCGTTCGGTGCCGCTCACTATTCCTTTTAACGATGGCATTATTGAAGTGCAGGGCGAGGGCATTATGCAGCTTTCGGTGCTGGCAAAGTATAATGAAACGGCGGCTGAGCCGCTCAAGAACGCTCGAAACGCAGCAGCAGGAGCACTGCGCAACCTTAATCCGAAGGTTACGGCCGAGCGGAAGCTGAACGCATTTTTCTATAATATCGGCTATGCCGACGGGGTTGCTTTTACGGATCATCGCGAAATGCAGCAGTTTCTAAAGGATAACCGGTTTAAGGTAAATCCTTATGTGACCTATAAGAACACGATCGAAGAGGTGCAAGCAGAGCTGGCCCATGTAACGGAACAGCGTGAGCAGCTGGACTTCCTCATTGACGGTGCCGTGGTGAAGGTAGTTGATATGCGGACACGGGAGGCGCTTGGCTATACGGACAAGTTTCCGCGCTGGGCGGTTGCCTTTAAGTTCGAAGCAGAAGAAACGACAACGGTGCTGGAATCTGTCTCGTGGGAGGTTGGCCGGACAGGCAAAATAACCCCGGTTGCTCGCGTAGAGGCAGTTGAGCTTGCTGGAGTAACTGTTCAAAACTGCACGCTTAACAATATTGGCGATATCGAGCGCAAAAATCTGAAGCATGCACTGGGCACGCTCGTGACGATACGCCGTTCGAATGATGTTATTCCTGAAATATTGGGCAAAGCAGATGAGGAGCCAGGTGTGGAAATCGAGTTTCCAACGGTCTGCCCTTCATGCGGGACGGAGCTTGAACAACGCGGTGCGCACTTGTTCTGTAATAATAAGCTGGGCTGTCAGCCGCAAATTATCGGGCGCATTACGCATTTCGCTTCTCGGGATGCGATGGATATCGATACGTTCAGCGTCATGACGGCAGAGCAACTGTACAAAGACTGTGAGGTCCGCGATCCTGCCGATTTGTATGCATTGACGTATGATGACTTCATTAAGCTTGAACGGTTCGGCGAGAAGAAGGCACTTAAGCTGCTTGCAGCCTTCGAGAAATCGAAGGAGCGGGAATTAGCATCATTTTTGTTTGCGTTAGGCATTCCGAATACCGGTAAAGCGACGACAAAGATGCTGGCCGACCATTACGGAAATCTGGATGCCATTATGCAAGCGGAAGCGGAAGAACTCGTAACGCTACCTGATATCGGAGGTATCGTGGCTGAGAGCATCGTTGGATTTTTTAACGATCCTATTATTGTAGCCAGTATCTCCAGAATGCGCGAGCTAGGAGTGAAGGCTGAAGCCGAACAGCAGTTGGTTGCGAGAAATGACAGTGTGTTCAGCGGGAAGACAGTCGTTCTGACCGGTACGCTGCCGACTATGTCGAGAGATGAGGCGGCGAAATTACTCGAAGCCTGCGGCGCCAAAATTTCAGGCAGCGTGTCCAAAAAAACCGATTTCGTCATAGCTGGCGAAAGCGCGGGCAGCAAGCTGACGAAGGCGCGGGAGCTTGGCATCGCTGTAATAGAAGAAGAAGCCGAGCTATTACGCCTGCTGGGCGAAACAGTTGTCCAGTGACTTCGGCCTGTGAAAAGCCCATGATGGAACAACCAAGAAGTGCCCATGCAGCAGCTGCATGGGCACTTCTTTTAAGTGCGCCCGGAATGGGCGCTGTCTCAGGGGTCTAAACAAAACGAGCTTCATACGAGTTTTTGCGGGTTCTAAAATATTCAATTGCAAGCTGTATATTTGTAAAATATTTCTACTTGTATTCTGATTTCGTAAGTGGTATATTATTTCTTGTCGCTTCTGAGGCACACATAAACAACTGAATGAATCACAAACAAATGTGAAACAAACTGTTGACAACGTCGAATGAAGATGATAATATGATTTCTTGTCACGACAAAATGTGACAAACAAGTTCTTTGAAAACTGAACAAATGGATCACGTCGATCCGATAATGTTTTAAATAGCTAGTTAAGTAATGAGCAAGTCAAACACCAATTTGGAGAGTTTGATCCTGGCTCAGGACGAACGCTGGCGGCGTGCCTAATACATGCAAGTCGAGCGGATCTTGTCCTTCGGGACAAGATTAGCGGCGGACGGGTGAGTAACACGTG
>DATJKM010000240.1:0-7786 GCA_035491515.1 Candidatus Udaeobacter sp.
CGGTTGCGCTGTTTTCCAGCAATGTCCCCTCGCCCATAAACCATACCGTCTTGCTCATTTGCCGCGCCTGTTCGATATCATGAGTGACCCAAATCATCGTCGTTCCTTCTTGATGATGCCATTCCTCAAGCACTTGTTCAACCCTTTCCTTGCTGCCCCGGTCGAGCGAAGCCGTAATTTCATCGAGCAGAAGCACCTCGGGATGCAGCAGCAACGAACGAAGCAGCGATACCCGCTGCTTTTCCCCTCCCGATAACTGATCTGCGTTTTTGTTCACGTCCAGATGATCCAGTCCCAGCAGCGGCAGCAAATGCTGTACGAGCTTAACGTCGTACGGAATCCGGTGCAGCTGGCTGACCATCTTCAAATTTTGTTCGATGCTGCCATGCAGCATGACCGATTGCTGCGCGACATAGCAAACCTTCATCCGCCATGTCCTTGGGTCCGTCTCGCGCTGTGAAACGTTATGTAATCGGACATCTCCCTCATCTATGTTATCCAAAGCGGCAAGCATACGGAGAAGCGTGCTTTTCCCTTGACCGGAGACGCCGAGCAGGGCAATAATCGCCGGTTCTGCAATATCTGCCGATACATTCGCAAACAGAGGTCCGCTTTCTAAGTCATTGCGATTTTTCCGCAAATGCTGCAGCTGTAATATAGGTTTCAAGAATTGGCCCTCCCTTCTGCTTTCTTTACATTATAGCTCTATTGCTTCTGAACGAAACAGGAATTCTCGTTGATTTCCTGATTCGTCACTGGTCGGCATACTTAGCCTATTTGTGGCCAACGGTTAGGTGGTCTACCTGTGCTTTCCCCACCAATTGACCATCCGGGCACCATTCCATCGAAAATAGAACTAGAATCTAGACCTATTCTGATCAAACTAGCTCCATTCACTGAAATAAGTCTAGAAACTATACCTATTGCAGACCCCCACACCACCAATTCACCATCTAGGCACCATTCCGTCGAAAATAGATCTAGAATCTAGACCTATTCTCATCAAACTAGCTCCATTCACTGAAATAAGTCTAGAAAATATACCTATTGCAGACCCCCACACCACCAATTGACCATCCGGGCACCATTCCATCGGAATCTGTTCCAAAATCGAAGCCCTCGACGTTTTCTGTTTCGGGGCTTTCTAAAAAAAGCTTGGAGGGAGGCGGCAAAACAGAAATAGGACGCGGCAGTTACAATCCCCTGCACCGTCCTACTGTTTTATTTCTTTTAAGCAAGCGGTATCAGAAGTGAGCTTGCCTACTGTTGAGACAGCGCTCGCCTCACCGACAACGAACCGCTATCCAAAGGTAATACATAATAACCCCTAGTGCTGCGCCATTAGCAGCTGCTGATACACCTTGCCGCCGGCAAGCAGCTCTTCATGCGTGCCGGTTTCCGCTAATGCTCCCTGATCCATAACGAATATCATGTCGGCATTCTCGATCGTGGAAAGGCGGTGCGCGATCATAATCGTCGTCTGCCCTTCCCTTCTTGCCTCCAGCGCGGCCAGCAGCTGGCGCTCCGTCTCCAGATCAAGCGCTGACGTCGCTTCATCCAGCACCAAAATTTCCGGGTCGCTAACGATCGCCCGCGCGATTGCAATGCGCTGGCGTTGTCCGCCGGACAGCTTAATGCCTCTCTCGCCGATATTCGTATCGTATCCCTCCGGCAGCGCCACGATAAAATCATGGATTTGCGCAATGCGGCAAGCTTCCTCGATGCCGGCTTCCGTTACGCCGTCTCTGCCGAGCATTAAATTTTCGCGTATCGTATCCGAGAACATATAAGGATCTTGAAAAACGATCGATACCTTATTCGCCCACTGCTCGCGGTTATACTCCTGCGCATGAATGCCGTTCAGCTTAATCGTCCCGAGCGTCGTATCATAGAAACGGACCAGCAGCTGGGCGATTGTCGACTTGCCGCCGCCGCTCGTCCCTACGAAAGCAATCTTCCGGCCAATCGGCAGGTCTGCCGTAAAGCCGCGAATGACCTCCGGAAGCTCCGGCGAATAGCGGAAGCTCGCACAGTTGAACGTTAAGCGCTCGATTCTTTGTTCCATTGTCTGCGTGCCCGCGTCATGCTGCTCCAGCTCCAAAACCCGCTGTACCCTGTCCACATTCGCCAGCTGCGACGACATGCCCATTATAAATTGAAATAAATTATAAAACGAATCCGACAACTGCGTAGAAAACTGAAATATAATAACGAACGTTCCGATCGACATTTGCTCATGGATAAGCTGCATGCCGCAGTAGCCCAGCACCAGAATGCCTATGCCCCATTTCATCGGATCGCTGTAGCGGATTTGCCGGTTAACGAGCCTGCCCTCATTCATCACCTGTTCAAAATATTCCGCGAACATCTTGTTGTAAAGCTTCTCTTCCCATTTCAACCGGTGATACGCGACAACCTCGCGCGTAGACGCGACGCCTTCCTCGATTTGGATGAGCAAAGCGGTGCGCTTCTCGGCCACCTGCCTTGCCTGCGCCTTCAGCTTAGGCGTGAAGTAGTATCCGATCAGCACATAAATAATGCAAAGACCCACGATCATAAGCAGCAAAATCGGACTTGCGAAGCCGATGATCGTCATCAGGATGCACAGGTTCATCGTCTCTTGAATACCACGCGGAATTTGCCAGCCCATCACGCTCGCCGAGATGAACAGATCCTGCGTGAACGTATATACGTATTTGCCGGTACGCTCATTTTGAAACCGCTCGACGGGAATGCCTTCGATCCGCTTCAGCATGCGGGTGAGCAAGGAGCGGCTGACCGCAAATTCATTGCGGACAAGGCTGCGGCTCGTCATCGTAAACATGAGCGAATAGACGATGCCCGCAAGCGCGAATACGCCGATTACGACCGGCAGCAGCTCATACTTCCCTTTGCTGAACACGTCATCGATCAATATTTTTTGCACATAAACGAGCGTGTAGTTGGACACCGACTCCAGCGCAAGATAGAGCAGCACAATCAAATAAGTGCCCTTCAGCATGATCGAATTCGACCAAAAGATTTTAAGATACTTCATGCGCCACTCTCCCCTCCGCCGCTTCCGGTTGGCCGATTTCCAGCTCATATAACAGCCCCTTGCGGGCGATTAGCTCCTCATAGCTTCCCGCTTCCGCGACGCGGCCTTCATGAATGACTACGATTTGGTCAAATTGCTTCACCGTTGACAGCCGGTGCGCGATCGCGATCGTCGTCCGGTTCACGAGCACCTCGTCAAGCGCGCGCTGCACCTCGTACTCACTCACATTGTCGAGCGAAGAGGTTGCCTCATCGAGCAAAATAACAGCCGGCTGCTTCACGAACATCCGCGCGATCGATATGCGCTGCTTCTGTCCGCCGGACAGCTTCGTCCCCCGCTCGCCGACGAGCGTGTCGTAGCCCTCCGGCAATTGCATAATGAAATCATGCGCGTAAGCCGCTTTCGCTGCGGCGACTACCTCTTCGTCGCTGGCCTCCGGCTTGCCGAAACGGATGTTTTCTTTGACCGAGGAGCCGAACAAATAGGTTTCTTGGAACACATAGCCGATCGACTCCCGCAGCCGCTCCAGCGTCATCTGCTGAATGGGTACGCCATCGAGCTTAATGCTGCCGGAGGTCGGATCGTAAAAGCGTCCGATCATTTTGAACATCGTCGTTTTGCCGTTGCCGCTGGCTCCCACAAATGCGACCTTCTCGCCGGGCTTAATGGTGAGCGAGAAGCCGTTAATGACGGGTGGCTGCCCGGGATATTGAAAGTGAACGTCATCGAAGACTAGTCCGCCGCGCACCGCATCAAGAGCTGCCGGATCGTCCGGGTCATCGATTTCAACAGGCTTGTGCATGAACCGAAACAGCGGAATCGTCTGATGGATGATGAGCTTTTGCTCGGTTAGCTGGGTGACGAGCAAGGTGAGCCGGAACATCGTCGTCATGTACAATAGGGTGAAAGCGATAAAGCCCCCGAGCGTAATCCAATTATTTTGCAAGGAGTAGTAACCGGTTATAAACAGGGCAATCGCCCCCAAATAAAACGTAAAGCGCCGAAAGCTTCCTCTCCCGAAGCTGTAGGTTGCGCTAAGCAAATAATAATGCGACCAGTTTTTATGCTTTCCTAGCGTTCGCTCATGGTACCACGGCTGCGAGCCAAAGGCGCGGAATTCACGCAAGCCGGAAATGCTTTCGTAGACCGCTTGGTTATAATCAATGCGCGACTGCCCGGACTGCCGTCCGTAGAGCGCCGCTTTCCGTTCAAAGTACGGCCCGAATAAATAATAAAGCGCGAAAGTCGGCAGCATAATCAGGCATAGCCAGCCGCTAATGCTAAGAAGCAGGACGATCGCTACCGAAATGAAAAGCAGGTTATCGATGACGCTCGGCAGGACGTTGCGGTATATTTTCTGAACGGATGCGACCTCAGAGTTGAACATCGACAGCGTTTCCCCCGCCGGATGCCGTTCGTAGTGAGCGAAGCCAAGCTTGCGCAAATGCTTGAAGATTGCGGTTTGCATATCGCGCGAGGCGAGCTCTCCTATCGTCCGCTGCAGCAGGTTACGATAGTTTTTGGCGATGAGCATCAGCAAATTGATGATTGTAAGCGCTGCTAAAATAACGATAAAAAGGGACGTATCCTTGTTGACCACGATATGATCGATAACATATTGGATCATTTTGGGCGTTAACGTCTCCCCGGCTACCGCTATTGTGCCGCAAGCCGCAAGTGCCGCTATTTGCTTCTTATAGGGCAGCAAAAACTTAAGCGCCCACACATAGGAGCGCTTCGATTCGTCAAGCTCAAGCTTCTGCTTCGCTTTGTCCGCCTGCTTTCGGGATCGATCCTTCGCCTTTGGCGTCTCCCTGCCATCTTCCGCCCGCTCCTCTGTTATGTCCATCTTCATTCCCCCCTTGTTCTTCTTATTTAACGCTCTTTGCACAGCCTAATTTTTGGCAGTTAGGTTTCCAATCATAATTCCGGCCAAATCTTTTGTCAACGTAGTAATTGAATATAAAAGTTCTTGACCATTCCGCTGCTAAGCGGATAGGCGAATCAACGCATAGAAAGCCCGACTAAAGGCTGGAATGCCTTTTGGCCGGACTTTCTATAATAATTCAGATGACCTGTCTATAATTCCACCATCGCTTTAATAACCTTCGATTCCGGCTTCAGCCAGCTATCGAAATGGCCGATCATTTCCGCAAACGGCACACGATGCGTGATGAAGCTGGGCACATCGATGCCGCCGCTTTGTACAGCCTCCCGGACAGCGGCGAAATCCTCAATCGTCGCGTTGCGGCTGCCCATTAATGTCATTTCCCGCTTGTGAAACTCCGGATCGCTGAAGGAAAGCTCCGCCTTAACGAGGCCGACATAGACAAGCCTGCCGCCATGCGCGACGAGACCGAACGCATCGGTCATCGACCGGGCGTTGCCGGTAGCGTCGAATACGACCGTCGGATACTCCCCGTCCGTTAATTCGGCCAGCCGCTCCTTAGCGCCCTGCAGCGCATTTACTGTTTCGTCGACCTTCGCCCACTGCCTGCAGAACGCCAGCCGCTCCTCCTGGATGTCCATCGCGATAACGCGCGCTCCGCGATGCTTCGCGAAAGCCATGACGCCAAGCCCGATCGGCCCCGAGCCAATGACGAGCGCCGTTTCTCCGGCCCCAAGCCCGGAGCGGCGAACCGCATGCGCTCCGATGCCGAGCGGCTCCAGCACCGCCGCCTGATCGAGCGTCAGCTCATTTGTCACGAGCAAATGCGTAACAGGCACGACCAGCTGTTCCCGCATGCCTCCGTCGATATGAACGCCGAGCACCTTCATATCCGTACAGCAATTCGTTTTCCCGTTGCGGCATGCAATGCATATTCCGCAGTGCATATATGGAATGACACTCACCTGATCGCCTGCCTTGACTCGGCCTTGCGGATCATCGATCTGCTCTACAATTCCTGCCAGCTCATGACCAAGCACGCGCGGATAAGAGAAGAAGGGCTGATTTCCCTTATAAGCATGCAGATCGGTGCCGCATATGCCGATTCTCCGAATACGAACGACCGCTGTTCCCGGCTGTAAAACCGGCTCCTCCTGCTCCACAAGCCTAAGCTGATCGATTTGTTCACATACGATTGCTCTCACTATGCAGCTCTCCCTTTATACATTGACGTGCGTATTGTATTCTTCTCTGCCGCTTTCCCAGCTCCGGTTGTGAACCGGCGCAAGTATCGCCAGCACCTCCCGCAGCAGCTCTTCGTCAAGCGGCTCGTCCGTCCATTCGATATTTTTGCGAATGTTATCCGGATTAGCCGTACTCACCAGCGTCGTTGGAATCCGTTCGTTTGCCGTAGCGAACTGCACCGCCAGCTTGGCGATGTCTTCCCCTTTGGCCGCGCAGTGATCGGCCGCTTTCCTGCATGCGGCGCGAATGTCTGCGCCAGCGGGATGCCAGTCTGCCAGCGGGCGGTTCCCCAGCAATCCCATCGATAGCGGAGATGCGCTGATCAAGCCGACCTGCTTCTGCTCGAGCAGAGGGGCAATGTCCAGCAAGGATGTATCATTCAGCGAGTAGTGGCAATAAGAGAGCACGGCATCCAGCTCCGTATGGGCAAGCGATTTCTCGAACACGGCGAGCGGAAGGCCCGATACGCCCGAGAACCGTATTTTGCCTTGCTGCTTCAGCTTATCGAGAGCAATAAATGCTCCCTCCGCAACCTGCTCGAACGCCACAAACTCAATATCATGCAAAAACAAAATGTCGATGTAGTCTGTCTGAAGCCTCTGCAGGCTCTCATCCACGCTGCTGATTATGCGTTTTTCTGAGAAATCGAACTGGTCAGCACCGTAACGTCCGGCTTTCGTCGTCAAAATAAACCGGTCTCTCGCGATCTCCGCGATCGCCTTGCCCAGCACCGTTTCCGCCTTCGTTAAGCCGTAATACGGCGAAACGTCGATCAGATTAATGCCCATATCCACTGCCGTATGCACCGTGCGCACGCTTTCCGCATCATCCGTCTCCCTGAATACAGACCCTAGCGACGATGCGCCAAAGCTGAGCGCCGACACATCCAATCCAGTCTTGCCAAGCTTGCGATATTGCACCGCTATCCACTCCTTAAAAAATCATTGCACGCCGCCGCGCGCATAGCCCTACAAAATAACGCCGTCTTTGAAAATCGCGATTTCCTTAAAGCCGTTGCGCTCATTGTTCGTCTGCGTCTCGCCAGAAGCAAGGCTGATCAGCTGCTCCCATAGTTCATCAGTCAGCGTCTCCATGCTCTTGTCCTCAAGCAGCTGTCCGGCATTAAAATCGATCCAATTTTTTTTGCGTCCGGCCAGCTCGCTGTTCGTCGCGATCTTCACCGTCGGAACCGGGCCGCCGAACGGCGTTCCTCTGCCCGTCGTGAACAGCACGATATGGGCGCCTCCCGCGGACAACGCCGTTACCGATACGAGATCATTGCCCGGCGCCTCCAGCAGATTAAGACCGCTGCTCGTAATACGCTCCCCGTAAGGCACAACATCCTGCACGATCGCATGGCCGCCCTTCTGCGTGCAGCCGAGCGATTTCTCTTCCAGCGTGCTGATGCCGCCTGCTTTATTGCCGGGAGACGGGTTCTCATAAATCTCTTGATTATGCTTGATAAAATATTGCTTGAAATCATTAATCAAATGCACGATTTTACCGAAAACCTTCTCGTTGGCGGCACGGTTCATCAGAATCGTCTCCGCGCCGAACATCTCCGGCACCTCGGTCAAAATCGCCGTTCCGCCCGCCTCGATCAAGCGGTCGGATAC
>DATJKM010000241.1:0-18675 GCA_035491515.1 Candidatus Udaeobacter sp.
CGATTCTTGATTCGGGAAGTGATGCACAGGTTGTTATGGACAAGACTGTAAATGCATTCAGAGCCACTCCAACGCCAGGAGCATAAATAATATATTCAACTATGTTTTTGTGGTAGTTTTTGTTCCAAAGTTTCAATTGCAAGTCGGACACTTGAATTATTTCGTTTGTCATTTAATTTTTGGGGTGCTTCCTAGCGATGGAAGTGCCTCTTTTTATAGTGTTTCCCATATTTGGATAAATGCCGATAAAGTAGACAGAAAAAAGGAATGTTTCTTTAGGAAGACTGCATATTCTCTGAATCTTCATAACTTTCTGTCACATCTACTTTCGAACTTAAAAAAATCCTTTACAATAGATAGGAGAGGTAGACCTGTCCATAAATCCATTGAAAAGGATATCACGTATGGACAATTCTACTCTATTATCTTCATTTGGTAAATGGCTTGAATTTAACTTTTCTTACTGCAAAACATAACATCAAATTAGAGATCATCAATATTCATCAACGGTTATTGACTTCCTTTTACCAACAAGGTAATATAATTTTTACATCGTTGTATACGCTTTCATTACCAAATCTTGAAGAAGGGAGTCGAATGTCTTAAATTATCTGAAAATTCTATCTATTTCGAGTAAATGGCGGAAATTTCTCACAGAGGGGAGAGAGCCGAATGAAGAAACAAGAGTGTGTCGCTATGCTGCTTGCAGGTGGTGAAGGCAAAAGACTAAGCCATCTGACGACAAAGCTGGCAAAGCCCGCAGTGCCCTTCGGCGGTAAATACCGGATAATCGATTTTACCTTGAGCAATTGCAGCAATTCAGGTATTCATACGGTTGGGGTACTGACCCAGTACCAACCGATGGTACTGAATTCCTATATAGGAATCGGCAGTTCATGGGATTTGGACCGCAAAAACGGCGGGGTCACTGTTCTGCCTCCTTTTATGGAACAAAGAGGTGGCAGTTGGTATAAAGGAACGGCACATGCTATATATCAGAATATTCATTATCTCGAGCAATACGATCCCGAATATGTGCTGGTCATTTCCGGCGACCATATATACAAAATGAACTACGCCCTCATGTTGGAGCAGCACAAGGAAACAAAGGCCGACGCCACTATCGCGGTTATAGAGGTGCCGATACAAGAAGCCAGTCGATTCGGCATTATGGATGTGGACAAGGACGACCGGATTATCGAGTTTGAGGAAAAACCGAAGCAGCCGAAAAACAATCTTGCTTCCATGGGAGTTTACATCTTTACCTGGGATGTTTTAAAAAGGAACCTAATCGCCGATGCGCAAGACCCCGGATCAAACAATGACTTCGGTAAAGACATCATTCCATCGATGCTGGAGAGCGATAATCCTATTTATGCTTACCGTTTTGACGGATACTGGAAAGATGTCGGAACCGTTGAGAGCCTGTGGGAAGCGCATATGGACCTGCTTATGGAAGATCCGCCTTTTACGCTTCACGACCCCAAATGGCGGGTTTACGCGAAAAATCCAAACAAGCCGCCTCATCATATCGCCGCAACCGGAAAAGTTACAGGTTCGTTAGTGAATGAAGGATGTATGGTGTTCGGGAAAGTTGACCATTCCGTATTGTTCTACGGTGTTCATGTCGGTGAAGGCAGCGTGATTAAAGACTCGGTCATTATGCCTTACGCCCAAATCGGGGAGAACGTTACGATCCATAAAGCCATAATCGGCTCGGGTACCGTCATCCAAGACGGCGCGTCTGTCGGAAGCCCGGATGAATCGGCGGAAATCACTTTAATCGGCGAGAACACGGTCATTTCTTCTCAATTGATATAGGAGTGATTGCGATGAATAATGTGTTAGGTGTCATCAATCTCAGCATTAACCAGCCGCTCTTGCATGAGCTGACGTACTCACGGGCAACTGCAACCGTCCCCTTCGGCGGCAGGTACCGCTTAATCGATTTTGTGTTATCCAATATGGTCAATTCAGGGATTAACAATGTGGCGGTACTCGCCCACAACAGTTACCGTTCCATCATAGATCATTTGGGCTCGGGAAAAGAATGGGACTTGGACCGAAAACACCGGGGACTGTTCATTTTGCCTCCCAACAATAGCCATGCCCCTGGTTTTAACGGCGATTTGCAAAACTTTTACGGTTCACTCGAATACTTTGACCGCAGCAGCGAAGAATACGTAGTCGTGTCAAGCAGCCACATGATCTGCAATATCGACTATACCGAAGCGGTAGAGAACCACCGGAGGACGAACGCGGATATTACCGTCATCTACAAGGTAATGGACGATGACAGCGAGGACTTCGCTAACCTTATTACGCTTGATTTTGCTGAGGATGGACGGGTCGTACGGATGACAGAGAACCAGCAGATGAAGAGCAGCAACAAGGTATACATGCGAATGATCATTATTAAGAAGGAACTGCTCATTGATTTGGTCAAAAAAAGCGTGAACCAGAATTACTATGATCTGGTGCGGCATGTCATTATCCGTAATCTGAACGTATTGAAGGTGTACGGCTACGAATACAAAGGATATTTGGCCATTATCAATTCCGTCCAAAACTATTATAAATATAGCAAAGAACTATTAAACCCCGAAGTATGGAAATCGCTCTTCTACCAGCCAGGATTGATTTACACCAAAATTAAGGACGAACCGCCAGCCAGATATGCAAACAGTGCTGTCGTAACGAATTCGCAGGTGGCTAACGGCTGTATCATTGAGGGGACCGTAGAGAACAGCATTTTGTTCCGGGGGGTCCGAATCGGGAAAGGGGCGGTCGTTAGGAACAGCATTCTGATGCAGAAATGCGTGGTCGAAGAGGACTCAAGCCTGGATCACGTCATCCTCGATAAAGAGGTATATGTCACGCGAGGAAATAAGCTGGCAGGGGAGGAAATGTCGCCTACGGTTTTCACTAAAAAGAGCATCATTTAAATAGAGATAAAATCCACAGCCGTATAAGGTTGTGGATTTTTTATTTCCTCTAATCTCAAGGCCAGCCGCGCCGGAAAGAATAAGATAAGCTCTGCCTTTTTACAATAATAGTTTTAATGAAAGTCCGTTAATAAGCTCTTCTTGCGAAAATGGCTTCTTTCTTCCCCATCGGATGACTCTGACCATAAAGGGTCTCTTAGGATTTTTCATATGAAAGAAACCGGGGATGCGCATCACTCTCGCTAAATTTGTAACGGCTGGGTCAGAATTAAATTTTCGGACCAATGCTTTTTGAATAGGAACGAATTTTTTTATAGCTCCCCCTGTTATGATCCAATAAATATGATATCCGTTGTTCGTTTCAACGATCATGGCATTCCTGATTTGTCTCCGATGCTTGTAAAGAAATTTTTTTTTCAATTTTTGGATTTGCCTTTCCGGACGATAGGCTGAAAATAAGTATTCACCTTGTTTATTCTTTTTGATGGTAAGCGATTGAAACTTCTCTGAGGGATTGGCTCGCAGCGTTTTGATTTTTTGCCATACTTCTTCTAATGTATTAAAGCGTTCCGAAATTTTGTTTAGATCCACATCGATAAACTGCGCTCTGATTTCTTTAATATCACTATCCTTTGTCCCTCCATAATTAATACCCATAAAAACGGCATACCCGTTCGAGTTTTGAGTGAGCAAATGGACGGATTCGGATTTGTTGTTATACGCATAAAGCTTGGATTGAGGTATCCTTTTTTCCAAACGTTTCAAGGGCTTATGCAAGAGGAGTGTCGGTTTATGGTTTAAACCATTTGAAAAGGAATTATAGCTTCGGTTATTGAGGGCAGCGTCATGGACTAAAATAAAATGTACGCTTTCATTCTTTTTGTAGCGAAGTTTCTTCATGAATTTATAAGTGTGGCTTGAGTTTTGCCGAACAAGTCTGGAATAAGGGGTCAGGTTAAATATCATGAAAGTTCATTCCTCCTATAGCTCACAGCATGCGTTGATTACTATTCTAAAAATCATATTCGCAATCGGCATAACGAGTGCTGATGACGGAACCTATTTTGAGCAGAGAGGTTGCTAAACGATTCATGAGGGACGCAAAAAAATCCGGTTGTCCCTACTCCATAAGGTCAAACGGATTTCTGCATGAAAGTTAAGCGGCAGGGTTAGGATGAGAGCGCTTCTACTTTTACCCATTTGTTCGTAACGTGACTTTCCCATATCGCATCGATGATGCACATCGACCGGTGCCCGTCTTCGAACGTCGCAAACAGTGCCTGATCCCTGTTCGGATCCTTGCCGTCGCGTATGAACGAATAAAAGTTCAGCATCATATTTTTTAGTGCGTCCGGCCATCCTTCGTTATGACCTCCGGGATGATGAATGCATCCGCGTACTTCTTCCGTGAACAAACACGGGTCCGCCAGTAAAATTTCGTTTGCTCTGTCCCGATGCCCGATCCAGAGTTTCTCCGGCTCCTCCTGATTCCAAAAGGCGGATTGCCTGCTGCCGTTCAGCTCGAAGCTGAGACGGTTTTTGCGACCGGCGCTTACTTGGGAAACCGTAAAGACGCCTTTCGTCCCGTCATCGAACCGGATAAGCACCGTTGCAAAATCTTCAGTGTCGACCGGTAGATGCTCATAAGTCTGAATGCAGTTATCATCAGCTCCAAACGTGTGGGACTTTCGGATCGCTTTCTTTCTGAGAGGATAGGCCGTCGTCAGGTCGGCGAATACTTCGGAAATTATTTTTCCGGTTACGTACTGAACCGTATCACACCAGTGGGACCCGATATCGGCAACCGCGCGCGTCTTGCCTCCCAGCTTGGAATCCAGCCGCCAGCTGTAGTCTGTATCGTACAGCAGCCAGTCCTGCAGGTAGCTTCCGTGAACGAGATTTATGATACCGAATTCATCTTTCCGGATCAGGCTGGCCAACTGCTTTACGATAGGAAATTGCCGGTAGTTAAAGTTAACCCCGTGAACGATTCCGCATTCCTTCGCAAGCTTCAACAATTCCGCCGACTCTTCGCTGTTCATGGCTAGAGGCTTCTCGGATAAGACATGCTTGCCGGCTAAGATGATATCCTTGTTGATTTGAAAATGAGTATGGTTAGGCGTGCAATTATGAACGGCTTGGATAGTTGGATTGTCCAGCATCTCTTTGTAATCCCCATAATAGTTCGGTACATTCAAGGCTGCGGCTTTCTTTTCGGCATTTTCCCGGGTTCTCTCGGCTATGGCTACGACCTCTACAAATCCGAGCCGTCGAATTGCTTCGATATGCGTCGGGCCGATAAAACCGTTTCCAATTACACCTACTTTAATTTTATTCATCGGAATCGCTCCTTTTATTCCCTTTCGTCGTCAACCAGACTATTTCTGTTTATGCTGATTGTTGCGGAACGTTATACTTTCTCCGTTAATGCCTCCGTACATTTTTTGTCCTATTGGAAGAAGAGCATTTCGCCTAAGTCTTCCAATCGCCAGCTCATTTTCCTTTAACGAGAAAGCGTTTTCTTTTTTATAAACGATTTCCATGTCCGATGAAACCCACATATAATATATTTTGTTCGATGGTCACTTTCTCCTCCTCTTTGTTATGTACCGGAAAAAATTTTTCTGGAGTTCATCCGGCAGAGTGAATAATTGCAATCCGATTTAAATGAAGTGCTCTAAAATCATCTGTAAATATGCCGTGAATACGCTGGCTACTTGCTCAAATGGTACTCATTTAGTTGACAGGAGGGACCTTTTAATGTATCCTTCTGAAAGACAGTGATAATCATTATCACTCACAGGTTCGAGAGGGGAAATCAATTCAAATGTTTACATCAAGAGTCAAGACGCTGCTTCTTATGTTGCTTATCCTAACTACTGCGCTAGTGGGTTGTTCCACAAAGAATACGGAAGAGAATTCCGAAACAGAAACGGGCAAAGCTGAGAAAACGATCACTGTATCATGGCCAAGAGATATTGGGCCGATGAACCCGCATGTTTACAATCCATCACAATTGATAGCGCAATCGATGATTTACGAGCCGCTGGTCAGCTACAAAGACGGTGGCAAGCTTGAGCCTCATTTGGCAGAATCGTGGACCATATCGGAGGACGGTAAAGAATATACCTTCAAGCTCCGCCAAAATATCAAGTTTTCGGACGGAACAGCTTTTAACGCTGCGATTGTCAAAAAGAACTTCGATGCCGTTATGAAAAACTTCGAAAATCATAGCTGGCTTGGTTTTATCAGTGTTCTCGACAAGACCGAAGCAGTAGACGAGTTTACGTTTAAACTAACATTGAAACAGCCTTATTACCCGACCTTGCAGGAGTTGTCGGTCGTCCGTCCTGTGCGCATTCTGGGTGAAGCCGGATTCCCGGATGACGGAGACACGTCCAAAGGCGTGAAGCAGCCGGTCGGGACTGGACCATGGATGCTGACGGATTACAAAACTGACGAATACGCGGAGTTTTCCCGTAATCCGAATTACTGGGGAGAACAACCGAAAGTCGATAAGATCGTCATCAAAATTATTCCGGACGGAGAAACGCGCGTGCTCGCCTTTGAGAAGGGGGAGCTGGACATCATCTACGGAGAAGGCATCATCAGCATGGATGCATATAAGCAGTTGGAAGCCTCCGGAGAATATGAAACCCGTGTCTCTGAGCCTGTCGCAACTAGACAATTGGTGTTGAATACGACAAATGCGGCTCTCTCGGACCTGTTGGTGCGTCAGGCTCTGCAGCATGGTTTTAACAAACAGGCGATGGTTGAAGGCGTTACATCAGGATTGGAAGAGAAGGCGGACAGCCTCTTATCCCAAAACTTTCCTTATGCCCAAACTAGCGCAACACCGGTAGAATACGACGTGGAGAAAGCGAAAGCTTATTTGGAGGAAGCGGGCTGGAAGCTGCCGGACGGTAAAACGGTTCGGGAGAAGGACGGCAAGCCGCTGGAGCTGGAATTGATCTATGAAAAGGCGGAACAAATTCAAAAACCGATGGCGGAAACGCTGCAAGCCGAATGGGCTGCGATTGGCGTTAAGCTGAATATTACCGGTCTTGAGCTCACTGAACAAATCAAACGGTTCCGTGCAAACGACTTTGATTTGTACTTCTTTAGCAACTATGGCGCACCGTATGATCCGCACTCGTTCATTCACATCGTTGCCGAGAAAGGCTTTGGCATTTCGGATGCGCTGTCGAAGCTGCCAATGAAGCAAGAGCTGGATCAGCAAGTGCAGGATGCCCTTCTCTCAACGGATGAGAACAAGCGTAAGGAACTATACAATTCCATCCAGACGACACTACACGAGCAGGCTGCGCTGCTGCCGATCTCTTATATTAAGAAGACGGTCGTCTATAATAAAAACGTAAGCGGCTTTGAGTTCCCGGCGAATCGGGACGATAATCCATTCTCTAATATCGACATCGAACAGTAAAACGCAGGGGGGCTTAACATGGGCAGCTATATCGGGAAACGGCTTCTTGCCGTCATACCTATCTTTCTCTTTGCCACGCTTCTCACGTTTTTACTGATCCATGTCTCGCCGGTCGACCCCGCAGAAGCTTATTTGACTGCGGCGCATATCCAACCGACCGACGAGCTGCTCGCTCAGAAAAGACATGAATTCGGCTTAGACCAGCCGCTGCTTGTTCAATATGCCCAAACCCTAATGAAGATGTGCCGACTTGATTTCGGCACATCTTATGTTTCTAATGAACCGGTTTGGCAGGAAGTCGTTCTCCGGATGCCGGCAACGATCCAGCTCGCATTCAGCAGCATTTGTCTGGCCATACTGATCAGCGTGCCGATTGGTTTTTTGGCGGCGGTGTATAAAAATAGCGTATTCGATCATCTGAGCCGGCTGCTTGCTTATTTTGGCGCTTCCATACCGCAGTTTTGGCTCGGATATTTATTGATATTTTTCTTTTCCGTCAAGCTTGATCTGTTTCCTGTGCAAGGAAGGGGTTCTTTGGCGCATCTCGTCCTTCCGTCGATAACGCTCGCATTGGGACTGATTGCCATTTATTCCCGTTTACTGCGCACCAGCGTTCTGGAACAATTGCAGGAGCCGTATGTGTTATACGCCAGGACGAGAGGCATTAAAGAGAAGCTGCTTATGAGCAAGCATGTGCTGAAAATCGCGATTTCGCCGATGCTTACCGGTCTCGGCATGAATATGGGCAAATTGCTTGCGGGGACGATCATTGTGGAGGAAGTTTTTTCTTGGCCGGGCTTTGGACGTTACTTTATCGAAGCAATCTTTAATCGGGATATACCGGTCATCCAAAGCTATGTGTTCCTCGCCGCTTGTCTGTTTATCGTATGCAACCTGATCGTGGATCTCTTGCAAATGTACATGGATCCCCGAATTTCCTGGAAAGGAAGAACCGACCATTGATCGCGAGTATACGGACCGGCCTTAAAAGTCAGAAGACTGTAGCGGTATGCTCGGTCATTTTATTCGTTCTTTTTTCACTTACCATTTTGGCTCCGTGGATCTCTCCGCACGACCCGGTTGAAGTGAATTTGGCGCTCAAGCTGCAGTCTCCAACGTGGGAATATCCGCTCGGTACCGACCATTTGGGACGCTGCAATCTGTCTCGTCTTTTACACGGCGCTCAGGTTTCTTTAGGCTTTGCGTCATTGATTTTTATCTCCTCTTTATTGATCGGCTTGCTGATCGGTACTTTTTCCGGTTACAAAGGCGGTGTAATTGACCTTGTGCTGATGCGTTTTTGCGAAGGGGTGATGGCATTTCCGTCTCTTGTGCTTATTCTTGGACTTGTCGGTATATTCGGTCCCGGACTCCCGCAGGTCGTTTTGGCCATGGTGTTGGTGCAGTGGGTGTATTATGCCCGTATGTTCCGCGGCATGGTTCTCGGCTTGAAGGAACGGAATTTTATTACTGCAGCCAGAATAAGCGGATCATCGCAATGGACGATCATCAGACGCCATTTGATCCCTAACGTGCTTCCTCCAATCATCGTGATGGGAACGCTGGAAATAGGATGGGCGATCATGGATATCGCCGCTATGTCGTTTCTTGGACTCGGCATTCAGCCGCCAGCGCCGGAGTGGGGCTCCATGATCCACGAAGGAAAATCATATATACGAAGCAATCCCGAATTAATGCTGTATCCGGGAATCATGATTCTTATAGTTGTCATTACATTTAATGTTTTGGGCGAAGCTTTGTCGGACCGGTTCGGCGTAAAACGACGTTTTTGAAAAGGAATGAGGCCATTGATTATAGATCCACGATATGTTTTGCAGGTGAGCGGCCTCCATGTAACGGTAAATACGGCTCAGGGAAAGGTTTCTCTGGTGCAGGATATCAATTTTGAGTTGAAGCCGGGTTGCGTGCTCGGGCTTGTAGGAGAAAGCGGCAGCGGAAAAACGATTACCAGTCTGTCCCTGCTGCAGCTTCTGGACCGCAAAAAAACCAGCGTGGAAGGCAGCATCCGATTAAACGGCCATGAGCTGAACGGTCTGAGAGCGGATACGATGAGGAGCATTCGCGGGAAAGAGATCGCCCTCATTATGCAGAATCCGATGAATGCCTTCACTCCCGTTATTAAGATCGGCGATCAATTCATTGAAACGATCCGTACGCATACCGCGCTCACCAAAAAACAAGCGTATGAGCTGGCAGTGGCCTCTTTACACGATGTGAATTTGCCTGATCCTGCAGGAATCATGAAGCAGTACCCGTTTCAACTGAGCGGGGGGATGCTGCAGCGGGTTATGATTGCCATTACCATATGCCTTCGGCCATCCGTCATTATTGCCGATGAGCCGACCACCGCTCTGGATGTGACCAACCAATTGCAGGTTCTGCGGCAGCTGGAGCGCATCCGTTCGGAATACGGCACATCCATTTTATTGATTTCCCATGATTTAGGAGTAATAGCGGAAATGGCTGACGAGGTTGCCGTTATGCAGCATGGCCGGATAGTCGAAAAAGCGGATGTCTACCAGCTGTTCGATCATCCGCAGCATGAGTACACGAAAAAACTGCTCAATGCCAGACCTGTATTACAAATCAACCAGCCGGCTAAGGAGTTTGTCAAGTCATGAATGCCATAAGACCGCCGGAGACGGTTTTGCAGGACCGTCCCTTTGGACCGAAAGCGATACAGATTTACCTCGTTGCGATATTATTTTATACGACCAGCCATATCCTTCTGATTCTGCTTCCGCTGAGCTCGCACAAGCTGGGAGCAAGCCCGGCGCAGATCGGTCTAATTATGGGCGCCTATATGTTTACCTCGATGTTCTTACGGCCTGTCGCCGGTAAAATAGTCGACAAGTTCGGGACAAAACGGATTTTTGCCGCGGCGCTGATACTAAATGCGCTTGTCGTATCCTTGTACCTTTTTCAAGAGCTGTGGGTATTCGCTTTGCTCCGAATATTGCAGGGCGTGATCCTTTCCTTCTTTTCCATGGTGTCGCATCTCATGATCATTGAAGTTTTGTCCACGAAAGCCCGAGGGCAAGGCTTATCCCTTTTCTCGCTTTCATCCATGCTGCCTTACACCTACGGCCCTTTTCTCGCTCTGTATTTTGCGGATAAGGTACCTATGACGTATATTTTTATGGGGTTGATCCCGCTCAGCTTGACGACGCTCCTCATCGGAATGAATCTAAGATTGCCTGAGCTTCGCAGGCAGGGAAATTTGAAAACGGACAATCTTCACGACAGCCGTGATACCTATAAAGGGTGGAAAGACCGGAAACTGCTGCTTCCTTCCGTAATCATGCTTCTAGCTTCGGCAATCATAGGAACGGTGGCTGCCTTTCTTCCGCTTTATCTGGAGCAGCGCGGACTGCCTTTTGCCGGATTGTATTTCTTGACCGAAACCGCGGTTCTTATAACCTTGCGCTTCTTCGGCAGAAAAATGATTCCGACAGATGGACGGTTCCCTTTTAAGATAGTCATTATGCTTATATTTCTCATGACGACGGCTGCCTTTTTGGTTCGGATGGCCGAATCGCTGCCGGTTGTGCTGCTAGCCGCCGTTTGCAACGGGATTGCCTTGTCGATGCTGTATCCGACACTGCTCACTTATGTTTCGTTTATCGTACCGGAACGGTTTAGAGGCAGAGGAATCGGTCTGTTCATCGCTGCCGCCGACTTCGGAACATCCGTAGGTATTTGGGGACTGAGCCTGGTGGCGAGCTCGTACTCATACGAAGTTATGTTTTCCTGCTGTATCGTCATTGGAGCGGCTGCCCTGCTGCTTATCCTATTTTTTAAGAAACCGGGGGTGAGCAAGTGAGTTTGCTGCAGGTGAAGAACGTTACTCATGGATACAGCGCAACCAATCTGTTCAGAAAGGCGAAGCGGGCAACCGTGCTAGCCGATGTTTCCCTCACCATTGAACATGGCCAGTGCCTGGGGCTTCTCGGAACGAGCGGAGCAGGGAAGAGCACGCTTGGCAAGGTGATCTTAGGTTTGGAAAAACCGCAGAAGGGACAGATTCTTTTCCAAGGAATCGATCTCTATGATACGAACGCATCGACCCGGAAACGGCTTCGCCGCGATCTGCAAGTTGTGTTTCAAGATTGCTATTCTTCCGTAAATCCGCGAATGACTACCGAGCAAATTATCGGGGAACCGCTGCAAAATTACGAGAGCCTGTCCCCTAACGAGCAAAAGCGAACGATAGGAGAACTGCTGGAGACAGTCGGGCTGAGTCCGGAAGATATGAGGAAGTACCCTCATCAATTTAGCGGAGGGCAGCTGCAAAGGATCAATATCGCGAGAGCGATCGCCTTAAAACCGAAGCTGCTTGTATTGGACGAGGCGGTTAGCAGTTTGGACATGGTGACTCAAGCCCATATTTTGACCTTGTTAAAAGACTTAAAGTCGACATTCGGCCTTTCTTACCTGTTTATCACGCATGATATTAAGGCTGCATACACCATTGCCGATGCTTTAGCCGTCATGGAGAAAGGGGAATTGGTTGCACATTGCGAAGATAAGGCACAGTTTTTACAGCTGCCGCACCCGAGTGTACAGAGGTTGGTGCAGTCGATTCTTTCGGAGCACCCGCGTTCTCGTTCCCTCTTGCACAAAATGAAAGGGAGCTAAGCCATCTGCAATAATGGGCTAGCTCCCTTTTATTCTAGGTTATTATGGAGCTTGAAGCAGCCGCTTTTGCGGAGAACCATCCAAATCGGACCAAATTTAAACATTGATATCACTAGAGAACACTATCGGTGGCATTCGCCTCCACCAATAACATGGAAAAGAGCGCCGTCAGCGGTGCTTTTTTTTCTATCCACGCATACATGCTTACTGAAATTATTAATTTCTACGAGTCTCAATATACAAATTCAGAAGACCAGGCCCCCTTTATAGGCGCATCTGGCAGAAGGGGCAAGCGAAGCTGTTCAAAAGCTGATTGCAAATAATTCATGCGGATACTAATACCTTTATCGTCTGTAAATGACGCACTGCCGGGGCTCTCCAAATGTTCCAGCGTTTGCAGATCACGGGCATAAATCGCCGCGTCCCACCTTACTCCAGACAGCACCCTATGGATGACGGGAATGGAAAAACCAGTAGCCAAATGGATAATGGTAACGACCTTATCAAACTCATTACGAATCATATGATGAGCTCGGAGATGTGCTTTTAAGTATGCAATAACGATGGTTTCGTTATCCCGAGCCCAGCGTTCGTCCGCCACTACGCCTGTCAAATAATCTGTGCCGAGACCTTCCTCATGTAATATTTTTCCGGAGCCGGATTCCTTTAGTAAGCTTAAATAGGGCTCCCACATCACACTTGCTCCGACACGGCGTTCTCGAATACCGTCAAGACAGTCACCCATATCACGATGAATAATGGGCGCTTCGTAATGACCAAGGGAGGATAACAGCTGATGAAGACGATAACCGGCACTGGAATGAGCGACGGTTGAGATGGTCGCATTGGATAAATCAGAGAGACTTTCAATTGAGCTGGATGGATGGACGACAACGGAAATCCCTTTGCCATTGGGCGTTTTCCCGTCAAAAGCAAGAAGAACCGATTGAAATGAAGGCAAGATTTTGCTTAAATTTCCGCTGATTGTAATCGGATAATCTCCGAGTGATGCGATGTTCAGCTTACCGGTGACCAAGCCTTCTACCAATTCCAAGCCGTTAGAGCCGTTGTGCCAATCGATGTCTAATAAATGATCAGGATAAAAGCGTCTAAGTTCTTCTTCAAACAGACCCACATATTTAATGATGAGAGGGCTCCACATATGAGCAGTCCCGCTTTGATAGCCGATAGCTACTCTAAGCGTTTTGCGCTCATGTCCGGTATCGGTCTTTACGCTTGTGGAGTAGCTGCGAATCCAAGTTTCCAACTGCTTGGCGTCGATAAAAACTTCTTTCCCAATTTTAATAAAAGGCAGCTGTTTATTATGGCGCCAGCGATCGATTGTCGCCCGGCTGACGCCGAATACGTTCATCGCTTCTTGTAAAGTTAGCAGTTGCAACTGGCTGATCCCTCCGTGACTAACATATAAATTTAATTAAACCCATCTATATTATCGGAATTAAATCCATTGTATACGATCCGCTCTTTACGCTGCAATATATTTCTATTCGGTTAGGTATTTGGATAAATATGGTTACTCTGCTCATTACTCCTCATTGCTGCTCAATTCGCTTCACGACATTGACGATAACTTTCTGAGGATGCTAAGATTCTGATGTATAATACACAAGTAAACTAGTCGGAATTGTAGAAGCGACGTATTGTCGACTGGACGACCAGAGACGAGACACAGATCATCTTAAATGAGATGCTGTGTCTTTATTTTTTTATTTTTAACAGGGGAGAGTGGTCCAAGGTGCAAATAAGAAACTATTCTACGGACGTTCTAATTATTGGCGGCGGAACGGCAGGCACGATGGCGGCTATTAAAGCAAAGGAAGCGAATCCGGGTTTGCAAGTACTTGTCTTGGATAAGGCGGATATTAGGCGCAGCGGAGCGATTAGTATGGGGATGGATGGCCTGAACAATGCGGTAATACCGGGTAAGGCCACTCCGGAAGAATATACGCTCGAGATCACCGCTTCTAATGATGGCATTATCGATCAACGTGCCGTTTACCGGCAAGCCTCGGAGTGCTACGAAATCGTTAAAGAGCTTGATTCGTGGGGAGTGGATTTTGAAAAGGACAGCGATGGTAATTACGAGGTGTATCGGGTGCACCGTAACGGCCGATATGTGCTGCCTATGCCAAAGGCCAGCGATCTAAAGCTCATTTTGGCCAAAAAAGTGAGGAAAATGCGGTGTAAAGTTGTCAACCGTGTCATGGTGACAAGGCTTCTGACACACGGCAACCAAGTTACTGGCGCAATTGGCCTTGACGTATCAAGTGGAGAGCTGGTTGTTGTACAGGCAAAGGCGGTCGTGATGACGGCGGGAGCTGCAGGCAGAATGGGTCTTACGGATTCAGGGTATTTATACAGTACTTATGAGAATCCAACCAATTCCGGCGAAGGCTACGCAATGGCTTATCATGCGGGAGCAGAGTTGACGGGCATTGAGTGCTATCAAATTAATCCAACGATGAAGGATTATAATGGTCCGGCTTGCGCCTATGTCGCAGGACCGTTCGGCGGATACACCGCTAACGCCAAAGGTGAACGCGTTACTGGCTGTGACTACTGGAGCGGTGAGCTGATCATGAATATGTGGAAGATGGCGAACAAAGGAGAATGGCCGCTTTACCTGAAGCTGACTCATCTGGATAACGATACGATCTCCCAGATCGAGTCGATCCTTCACCATAATGAACGGCCGAGTCGTGATCGCTTCCACGCAGGCAGAGGGAAGGATTACCGTACCGATATGGTCGAGCTGAATTTCTCTGAGCTTGGACTATGCAGCGGGCACAGCGCCTCCGGTGTTCTGGTGAACCATGAAGCAGAGACATCGATGGCTGGATTGTATGCAGCAGGCGATATGGCTTGTGTGCCGCATCAATATTTACTGGGTGCGTTAACTTTTGGAAAAATATCGGGTACGAACGCATCCAATTTTGCTTTGCAGCAATCCTTTATCGAACCCAACTTCGCTCAGATTGAAGCTGAAAAAGCAAGAATTTCCGATATTTTAAGCCGCCCTGATGGCGTACCGCATCAGCAGGTGGAGTATAAGATCCGGCGTATCGTCACCCAGTACCTGATGCCGCCTAAAACGATTACCAAAATGGAAATCGCTTTGGAGAAAATCGAGCATTTCCGAAAAGTCGACCTGCAGCTTCTTGGAGCCCGCGATCCTCATGAGTTAGGCCGGGCGCTTGAGATTCACAGCATTGTGGATTGTGCAGAGATGATGGCTAAAGCTTCTTTGTTCCGCAAAGAAAGCAGGTGGGGGTTTTATCATTATTTTCTCGACTACCCGGAGCGGGATGATACGAACTGGCTAAAGCGTGTCATTATCCGTAAAGGCGAGGACGGTAACAGCGAATTATACACAAAAGAGCTTCCTCCTTATATTCTCGAACCTATTGCCAATAAAGAAAATGATAAAGGAGAGTTGGAAACACATGAGCAATCGGTCAGCTAGTTCTATCCCATTACGAGTTGAGGCCAGCGTAATCATTGACAGGAATAAATGTATAGGCTGCGATATCTGTGTTCAGGTATGCCCAATGGGTATTCTTGCGTTAGACAACGAGGGGAAAGCTTATATGAAATACGATGAATGCTGGTACTGCACGCCTTGTCAGACGGATTGTCCTGTCGATGCGGTAACGGTCAATATACCTTATTTAGTTCGATAGAAGTTTCACTGAGAGAAGGAAGGATGAAGATGATGGTTAAAAGGTCCAGTCATATTTGGTTGCTTAATGCTATTATTTTAGTTGTTTTCATTTTGCAGGCTTGCTCGGCTGGCACTAAGCCACAGGAAACGTCGGCAACATCGAATCAGTCTAAAGACTCGGGTAAGACTTCGACCACAATCACGATTGGATATCAGTCACCTACCGCACAAACATGGGGAGCGCTGATCATAAAAAATAGAAAGCTGTTTGAGAAACATCTGAGTGAATTGGTGCCTGATCAAAATGTGAAGGTCGAGTGGTTTGATGCGCCTGCTGGATCTGTTCTTAACAACAATATGAACAGCGGCAAAATCCAGATTTCATTTCTTGGGGATATGCCTTCTCTGTTGAATGCCGTACTTGGCATTACGCAGCAAAATTATCATTCGGTATTTTTAGCGTTTGATGGTAAAGGGGCGCAAGGAAAAAATCAAGCTATACTCGTACCGAAGAACAGCAGCATCCAAAGTATAGAAGATTTGAAAGGCAAAACGGTTTCGACGCCTATAGGCAGCAGCTCCCATCGTATGCTTCTTGAGTCGCTGCGAAAGTACGATTTAGTTGATCAGGTGACCATTGTAGATCAATCAGTAACGGTAGGCATGCAGAGCATCGAGCAAGACAAAATAGCGGCTCATGCCACTTGGGAGCCCTATCCGAGCTTGATGCAGCAGCGGAATATTGGCAATGTACTGCAGTTTGGCGAGGAAACCCATATCGATTACTTAGCCGGCGTTGTTGCCAACTCGGATTGGGCTAATGCGAATAAGCCTGTCGTGATTGCATTCTTAAGAGCGCTGAACGAAGCACATGAGTATGCTGCCGCCAACCCGGAAGAAACCGCCAAAATTTTTAAAGAAGAGAGTAAATTTCCTCTTGAGGTCTGCCGTAAAATGGTCAATAGTATTCGTTTTGACTCGGCCATTTATCAAAAGGATTTGCTTACCTTAAATGGAAGTATCGATTTCCTGGCTGGAATCGGGAAGCTTTCGAAGAAACCGGATCTCCAAGCATTCGTGGATGACAGATATTTGCGCGAGGCGCTCGAGTCGGTTAATAAACCGTATATCAATGAAACGGACATTCAGGGAGACTGGATCGATGGAAAAGTTTATTAATGCAGCTCCGGTTCGGCGGCACTCTGTTATTCGATCCTATGCCATCCGTATTTTGTCGTTAGTCATTTTTGTTTTTCTATGGTATGAGACTGTTGACTCGAACGTTCTATGGCCGCTGCAATTCGGCAATCTTCCGAGCCCGGTTGATGTGTTCGAAGCGTGGTTGGGTTACTTAACTCAAACGCACTACTATAAAGACATTGGGATCAGCACGATTCGTGTAACTACAGGAATTGTACTGGGGCTTGTCACCGCAGTTCCGCTTGGGCTTTGGATTGGTCTTAGCCGCTTTGCCAAAGACGCTCTGTTTACAAATTTAGAGGTATTCCGCCCCATTCCACTTATCGCGTACTTGCCAGTGGCCATGCTTTTGTTCCACACAATAGAAGGAAGCATTATTTTTATCACATTTATCGGCGCCTTCTTTCCGATTCTGATTAATGTCAAGGATGCCGCAGGAAGAGTGCCTACTTCTCTCCTGCAGGCAGCTTCCTGCTTAGGATGCGGTCCTATACGAGCACTGTGGCGGGTATATTTGCCTGCCATGCTGCCGGAGATTAGCACAGGCTTATCTGTCGGGGTTGCCGCATCATGGATGGGCGTTATCACAGGGGAAATGATGTCAGGTCAATCAGGTATCGGTTATAGCACGTGGCAAGCTTATCATTTGCTGGATTACAAGCAATCGATCATCGGCATGTTTACAATCGGGGCGTTAGGGTATGCATCCTCGGCGCTCGTACGATTAACGGAACGCCGTATCGTAAGATGGAAATAAATAACGTTCGATAAGAGGGGGCGATCCTTTGTATGTCGATATTTCCGATGTAACGAAACAATATGAGACAGGAGCAGGGAATAGGGTAAATGTACTGCAAGATATCTCTATGTCAATTGGAGAGGCGGAGTTTGTATGCATATTAGGGCCTTCCGGATGCGGCAAAAGCACACTATTAAAGCTGATTGCAGGCCTTGAGCAACCTTCCCGGGGAATGATCACGTTTAATAATGAACAAAGAAACGGCTCCTCAACGGAGTGCGGCTTTATCTTTCAAGACTATGCGTTATTTCCTTGGCTCACTGTAAAAGATAACATTCGTTTCGGATTACAAATGCAGAAAATGCCTCGGAAACGGCAGCAGGAAATTGTGGAGGAGTATTTGTTGCGGTTCGGGCTCGCGGATGCCGCGCTGTTGTTTCCGAAGCAGCTTTCAGGAGGGATGAGTCAACGGGTTGCTATTGCCAGAGCGCTTTGCTTGAAGCCTAAGCTGCTGCTCATGGATGAGCCTTTCGGCGCATTGGATGCGATACTTAGGCAAAAGCTTCAGGAGGAAGTAGGCCGCATTTGGACTAAAGAGAAAATTACCTTCATACTGGTCACGCACGATGTGGAGGAAGCGATCTATCTGGCAGACCGGATTATCGTCATGACACCGGGTCCCGGTCAAATCAAACAAACCGTGCACGTTGATATACTGCGTCCACGAATCCGTACGAACAGCGACTTCGTCGAGCTGCGAAGCAGGTTGATGGGCCTTCTGCATGATGGTGAGGCGCAAGAACCGCATCCACAGGAACTACGGCAAAATCTGTATACCCAGCCTCATGCAAGGCTGAGTAACGTCCGATGAGTAGAAGCCCCCGGCAGAATGGGGGCTTTGTTGTTTTAGAGGAATATTTTCATGAAAATTGTGTAGAATACGGGTTGAATAAACAAAGGGAGGAAATGAAATGAACAAACAAAGAGCACAAGAAATCGCAGAATC
>DATJKM010000242.1:0-6125 GCA_035491515.1 Candidatus Udaeobacter sp.
ATTAAACCGTTTAATTTGTTCAGGGTCCGCTGCGTTAGTGAATGTATGCGATCTTCTTTCGATGTCTTCAAACACCGTATAAAAATGATTTGCTTCCGCTATTAATTGGGTATCCTCGCACCGGAAGCCTAGTTTAAGAAAAAGCGAGTGCTCCTTCATGATACGCGCCCAAAAGCGAATTTCATCCAGCGAGCGCATAACAAACGCATTTGACAATATTATCACCCCTCCTGAATTCGGTAATCTATAATACTTATTTTGCGGGGGGATCAGGTATGAATGAAATTCATTAAATAAACGGTGCCGTTAGAGGTGCATGGCCCGCCTTTAACGGCAATTTTTTGCTTTCTTTTCATATCGGAAACTCGAAAGCCGGATGTCGGATTCTTAGTAGTTGGGGGATTTGCTTTGCGATAGTATTAGACCAAGCAAGCAAATAAATGAAGCCAAAGGTGGTCGAAACCCGTGCAAGCAAATTCTGAGACGGTAACCCCAAATATGAAGCAGGTCTCATTGAAGATGAAGAAGAATGCAGCATTCGCATTGGAGATGAGAAAGGTAAAGAAATACCGTGCTTTGGTGCTGATGGCGCTTCCCGGCCTTTTGTACCTGCTGATTAACAACTATTTGCCGATGTTCGGTATCGTTATCGCGTTTAAGGACATCAATTTTGCAAAAGGGATTATGGGCAGTGACTGGATTGGGTTTAAAAATTTCGAGTATTTGTTTAAAACGACGGATGCTTACATTATTACAAGGAATACGCTGCTCTATAATATTACCTTCATTCTGTTGAATACCGGAATTGCGCTAGCGTTAGCGATTATGCTGAATGAAATCCGCAAACGTTTTTTCTCCAGGCTGTACCAGACGCTGATCTTGCTTCCTTTCTTGATTTCCATGGTTATTGTCGGCTACCTGGTACTGGGCTTCCTTGATGTTGAAAACGGATTCATGAACAAAACCTTGCTGCCCCTGATGGGTTTAGAACCAATCTCTTGGTACAGTGAAACGAAGTACTGGCCATGGATTCTGACGATCGTGAGCGTGTGGAAGGGCGTAGGGAATTTGTGCATCATTTATTTAGCGGCGATCATCGGCATCGATAGCGAGTATTACGAAGCAGCGACGATTGACGGCGCGAACAGATGGCAGCAAATTATGAAGATTACGCTTCCGCTCGTTTCTCCGGTTATCACGATCATGACCTTGCTCGCGATCGGGCGGATATTCTACTCCGACTTCGGCTTGTTCTTCCAGGTGCCGCTTAACACCGGCGCGCTCATGCCGGTTACGAACACGATCGATACGTATGTATACCGTGCACTCATTAACCTTGGCGACATCGGGATGTCCTCGGCCGCCGGCTTGTATCAGGCGCTTGTCGGCTTTATTCTCGTTATCGTATCTAATGCTGTCGTAAGAAAATATAACAAAGACAACGCGTTGTTCTAGAAAGGGAGAGGTTCTATGCAATCATCCGGCAAGCTCTATCAATGGATCATTAACATCATCATGATCGTCTTCACATTTTTCTGCATCATGCCGTTCTGGCTGTTATTCTCCGCTTCCCTTACCGACGATATGGAGCTTGTCCGCAGCGGATACGCCTTTTTTCCTGATCAAATCAGCTTCTCCGCATACGGTTATTTGTGGAATAGCAATTCGGAAATATTCCGTGCTTACAGCATCACGGTTCTAACGACTTTGGTAGGCACGGCACTTGGACTAACGCTTACAGCGATGGTGGCATATCCGCTTTCGCGGATTGAAATGCCGTTCCGCAATACGCTTGCTTTCTATGTGTTTTTTACGATGCTGTTCAACGGAGGCCTTGTACCAACCTATTTGCTTTACACGAATTATTTCGATTTGAAAAATACGATGCTGGCCTTAATCATACCAGGCTTGCTGATGAACGGATTTTTCATCATCCTGATGCGCACCTTTTTTGCAAGCTCCATTCCGACGGCTATTATTGAATCGGCTTATATCGACGGGGCGAAGGAATGGAAAATTTTTTACGGTATCGTGCTGCCGCTGTCGACACCGGTGCTTGCAACCGTAGGCCTTTTCTACACGATCTTGTACTGGAACGACTGGTTCAACGGCTTGATCTATATTACCGATAGTCAGTACTATAGCCTTCAGAACCTGTTGAATCGCATTTTGCTTGACGTTCAGTTTTTGCAGACTTCAACGCAAGCCGGCAGCCGGACAGCCGAGATTGCAGCGAATATTCCCCTTGCATCGATGCGGATGGCGATGGCCGCTATCGGGGTCATTCCGCTCCTGATCGCATATCCGTTTTTTCAAAAGTATTTCGTAAAGGGTCTGACGATTGGCGCTGTTAAAGGATAATGCTTTCTCTGTTCATACTGGACAGCATCCTAGAGAGATACTCAAACGAACGTGTCCAATTGATGGGGCGGTGAAGACATTCGGATGCACCGTCCCCCATATAAAACAGACCAAATGAAAAGGCGGGATTGCAGATGGAAACGGTTGTGAAGCAAATTCCTGATTCCAGTGCGGCGGGAGAGCTGGATCCGAGAGTCTATGAAGTATTAAGCCGGACGAAGCGTGATTCCGGTGAAGGCGATAACCAATTAAAGCTGGAGCCGGGCAGCTTCTCGATTGAGCAGCTTAGGGAGCTCATGGGCTGGGACAACACGGATGTCACCAGTACGGCTATTCAAACGTTTTACCGGGAGATTACCGGAACAAATGGCAGCATTCCGGTTCGCATCTATTCGCCGGAGACGGATGGGGAACGCCCTTGCATCGTGTTTTTTCACGGCGGCGGATTTATCGGAGGAGGTTTGAAAACAGTCGAAAATCCATGCAAAGCGTTGGCGGAAAAAGCGGATGCGGTCGTGGTCTCCGTCGATTATCGTTTGGCTCCGGAGCATGCTTATCCCGCTGGACTTACCGACTGCTTCGATGCGGTGGAATGGGTGTTCGGCCATGCCGCCGAGATCGGCGTAAACCCGCAGCAAATAACCGTTTGCGGCGACAGCGCGGGAGGAAATTTGGCGACGGTTTGCGCGATGATGGATCGTGACCGCGGCAGCGGCATGATCAAATTTCAAGCGCTTATTTATCCAACGGTCAACATGGCAGGCGTCCAAACCGAGGATTTTGAATGGAGCATCGAACAATATACCATTCATAACCACCGGGAGTTCATCATCCCTGCGATCGAAGGATTAAAGCAGGGCGGCAGTTTTTTTCATGACATGTATTTACAGAAGCAAACGGATCCGGACCATCCGTATGTTTCGCCTTTGCTTGCCGATGATTTAAGCGGCTTGCCTGAGGCGCTTGTCATTGTGGCCGAGTACGACTTCTTGCGGCTCGAAGATGAAGCTTACGCACGCAGGCTGTCCCGGTCGGGCGTTCCAACGAAGCTCATTCGCTATAACGGCATGGATCATGCATTCATAGATAAAATCGGGTTATATCCGCAAGCGGAGGATTGCATGGAAGAAATCGCAGAAGCGGTTAAGAAGCGTTTCAATTAATCGGATCACTAGGAACGAGGCGTTACGGTTAGATAAACGGATCCCGTCAGCGAGTGGAGTAATCCGCCCTGACGGTCTTTTTCGTATAGAGAGGAGAAGCCATATGGATTTATCAAACGTACAGGAGCAAGAGGAATCGGCTTTCGGCAGCAAGGGCAACCGGTTAATCGTGCTCGTTATGGTGCTTGGGGTGTTTGTCGCAATTTTGAACGAAACGCTGCTGAATGTAGCGCTGACGCCGATTATGAACGATCTCGGCATCTCGCCGAGCACCGCCCAGTGGTTGACCACCGGCTATTTGCTCGTTATCGCCGTACTTATACCGGCTACCGCCTTATTCATACAGCGTTTCACGACAAGAGCTTTGTTTCTATCTGCTATGGGAATGTTTGCTGCTGGCACGCTAGTAGCGGCGATTTCCCCCGGCTTTGCCCTTCTGTTTGCCGGAAGGCTGATACAGGCGGCGGGAACCGGACTGCTTTTTCCATTGCTGACAAATGTCGTATTTGCTATTGTTCCTTTCCATAAAAGAGGCGCTGCGATGGGGACGATCGGGATCGTTATAACGTTTGCGCCCGCGATCGGCCCGACGTTATCCGGCTTGATCGTTGCGCATTACAGCTGGCGCGTGCTATTTATCAGCGTGCTGCCGATTGCGGCTTTCGTTATGGTCTTTGCTTACCTGCGGTTGAAAAACGTTACGGAATCCGGCAAGCGCAAGGCTGATCCGCTCTCCATGCTGCTCTCTACGCTTGGATTCGGCGGGATTGTGTACGGCTTCAGCAGCGCAGGGGAAGATCACGGGGGCTGGTCGGATCCAGGCGTGCTCTGGCCGATAGCAGCGGGAGCCTGCGCGCTCATCTGGTTCTGCCTGCGGCAGCTGGGGATGCGGCAGCCGATGCTGGATTTAAGAACTTTTCAATTCGGTATGTTCAGACTCTCGGTCATGATTATGATGATTGTCATGATGGCGATGTTCTCTACGATGATGCTCGTTCCGATATTTCTTCAGAATGCGCTGGGATATACGCCGCTGCAAGCCGGGTTAGCTATGCTCCCGGGCGGTGTTGTCATGGGCATTATGTCGCCGATAACCGGCAGATTGTTTGACCGCTACGGGGCGAGATGGCTGGCAGTTACGGGTCTTACGCTTATGGCGGTCACATTATGCGGCTTTGGCTTCATGAAGCCTTCCATTTCCTATTTGACGATTACCGTCCTAAATACGCTTTTTATGCTCGGTATTTCGATGCTGATGATGCCGATTATGACGAATGGCTTGAACGGGCTTCCGAGACGGCTGTATCCGCATGGCACGGCTATAGCCGGTACGCTCCAGCAGGTTGGCGGCGCAATCGGGATGGCGCTGCTTGTGACGGTCATGACGAGCGGATCCAGCCGTTTTGCGGCAAATGAAGCGGGTATAGTACCGGGCTCTGAACTGCAAACGCTGGCGATGACGGCAGGCATGAAGCAGGCATTTTTGCTCGCCTTCGGCTTTGTCGTGATTGCCTTGCTGACCGCTCTTTGTTTTCTAAAGCGGTCAGCTCCTCCAACAGTAGAAGAGGAGAACAGGTCGGTTGCCTTCCATTAATTTCAAAAGAAGGAGAGACAGCGGAAAATCGAAAACGGGATGTCGGAAATCTGATAGTGGGGTCGAGCGTTTTCATCTATTCTACTAAGTGTACACGCTTTCATTCAAACAAATAGGGAGGTCACAGCAATGACAAAGAACAAATATGTGGCAAAAACGTTTCTATTGTTAGCGTTGGCATTCACCATGCTGATCAGCGCATGCGGCAACGGAGGCAATAACGTCGCTAATTCCGGGAACGACGGAACGGCTTCGACGGAGGAGGGCGGTAACGCCAGCGGAGCATTGAAACCCGTTGAGCTTGTTATGGTATTTCCTGCTGGCGGCGAACCGAAGGATTTACAGCTGGTATCGGACGAAATCAACAAATTGACCAAGGAAAAAATCAACGCGACGGTCAAGCTGATTCCGATCGGCTTTGGCGCATGGGCTCAGCAAAAAACGCTGATGATGTCGGGGAACGAACAGGTGGATTTGATCGTAAGCGGGCTCGGAACCTACAGCCAGGATGTGGCTAAAGGGCAGTTTCTGGAGCTTGACGGCTATTTGGACGAGCAAGGGCAAGGGGTTAGGGATGCGCTTGATGCCCTTGATCCGGCATTCTTGAACGCAACGAGAATCGACGGAAAAATTTATGCCGTTCCGAGCATAAGAGATTTGGCGGCTGATTTCGGAATCACGATGCGCAAGGATTTGGTCGACAAATATAACATCGATACGACCAAGATTAAATCGCTGGACGATCTGGACGCTGTATTCAAAATCATTAAAGATAACGAGCCAGGCATCATTCCGACGGTTAAGTACGGAATATCTATACTTGATATCTATGTTGGCAGCTTCTTTGATACGCTCGGTGAAGGATTTGGTGTGCTTCCGGGTCATGACAACGGCCTAAAGGTCGTAAACATGTATGAGACGCCGGAATACGCGGACATGCTGAATACGGTCAGAAGATGGAATCAAGCGGGCTATGTGGCCAAGGATGCCGCTACAAGCACCGAGAC
>DATJKM010000243.1:0-39096 GCA_035491515.1 Candidatus Udaeobacter sp.
TAGAGCAAGCCGGTTACAGCTGTTGGCGTTCCCGCCGCCATCAGGAGCAAGCGATGCTTCCAGGTTAGCTTCGCCATGCTCTCTGAAGCGAAAGCACCTAACCCCTTGCTCGTTCCTATGTTATGATAGAAAGATATGAAATGGGCTGTTGAAAGGAGGGTACCGGTCATGAGTACATCTGGATTTCAAGGAACCGTACGTTCTGTATGTCCTTTTGACTGTCCCGATACTTGCGGGCTTAGCGTCACCTTTGAAGAAGGAAAAATTACGCAAATAACCGGCGATACGGAACATCCCGTCACTCGCGGCGCGATATGCAACAAGGTTAGACAATTAAGTGACCGGGTTTACCATCCGGAGCGGCTGCTTTACCCGATGCGCCGAACCGGGCCTAAGGGAGATCTTTCTTTCGAGCGCATCACATGGGAGGAGGCGTACGAGGAAATTGCGGCACGTATGCAGAGCATCATGACGGAGCACGGTGCCGACGCGATTTTGCCTTACAGCTTCTATGGCAACATGGGCGTGCTGAATGCCGAAGGCATGGATCGCCGTTTTTTCCACCGTCTTGGCGCGAGTCAGCTCGATCGGACGATTTGTAACGCGGCTGGAGCTGCCGGATATTCATATACGATGGGAGGCTCCATTGGTATTGATCCGGAGGATACGGTACATACGAAGCTATTCCTGATTTGGGGCTGTAACCTGGTATCTACCAATATGCATCAGACGATGCTGGCAACGGAAGCTAGAAGAAACGGAGCAACAGTTGTTCATATCGACGTTCACCGCAACCGCACCTCTTCATGGGCAGACCGCTTCATCCATGTAAGGCCGGGAACCGATGCTGCACTTGCGCTTGGCATGATACATGTCATCATTCGAGATGGACTCACGGATACGGCATTTCTCGAGCAACACACAATAGGCTACAAGGAACTGGCTCTTCAAGCAGCAGATTATACGCCTGAGCGGGTCGAAACGATTACTGGCGTGCCTGCAGCAGAGATCGAAGAGCTCGGCCGCCTATACGGCACAACCAGTCCTTCCTTTATTCGAGTTGGCAATGGGTTACAGCATCACGACAACGGAGGCATGATCGTTAGAACGATTTCGTGCTTGCCTGCCCTAACCGGTCAATGGGGTGTTCGCGGCGGCGGCGCCGTGAAAGGAAACAGCTGGTACTCGCGGCTTAACGGCAAAAAAATCGAGCGGCCGGATTTGCTGCCGGATCCGGATGTGCGTACAATCAGCATGAACCAGCTTGGAGATGCCCTTCTCGATTTGGCTCCTCCAGTCCGGATGCTGTTCGTCTATAACAGCAACCCGGCCATCGTAACGCCGGATCAGAACCGCGTGCGTGAAGGACTTCTGCGCAGTGACCTCTTTACGGTTACGCATGATTTGTTTTTAACGGACACCTGCAAATATTCGGATATTGTGCTTCCGGCAACCTCTCATTTTGAAAATTTGGATTTATACACGTCTTATTGGCATCTGTATTTGCAGCTTCACGAGCCGATTATGGACCCTATGGGAGAATGCAAATCTAACTTTACTCTCTTTAAGGAATTGGCGCTTCGGCTAGGCTTTGAGCGAGAGCTATTTGACATTAGCGAGGAGCAAATGATACGCGAGGCGCTGGATAGTGATCATAACCCGTTCCTGAAAGGCATCACGTTCGATGAGTTGAGGGCTAAAACATGGATGAAGGCTGGTGGCGGTCAGCTGCCTCCTTTCACAACGATCATACCGACGCCATCCGGCAAAATCGAGCTTTATTCGGAGTCCATGCTGCAGAACGGCTTGCCGCCGGTACCCGGTCACTCGCCGCTGCACGAGCCTGATACCTATCCGTTTTGGCTGATAACCGGCCCGAACCACAGCTTCATCAACTCGACCTTCGCTAATCAAGAACTCTTGCAGAAACTTGAGAAAGAGCCGCTGCTTCATATGCATGCAGGTGATGCGGAAGCGCTTGGCTTCATCGGCGGGGAACGCGTGAAAATTCGCAACGATCGAGGCGCTGTCGAAATGAAGCTGCGAATCGGCAACGATGTACTGCCGGGCGTGCTCGTTACACAGGGCTTGTGGTGGGAAGATCATCGGAGAGGCCAGCAAGCTGTCAATGCCCTTACGCCGCAGCGGCTTGCGGATATGGGCGGCGGCGCCACCTTTTTCTCCAACCGCGTGGAAGTGCTGCATATTTATCAGGATTAATCCATCCGTAAAAGAAAAAACCTGAACTCCATTTAGTAGGGAATTCAGGTTTTTTCTTTTCCGGTAATCGATTAATAGCAGATTCCAACTCGTTCACGGACAAAAGCAGGTGTTAAATATTCGGAAACAGCAAACTCGGCTGTATCAGCAAATGAAATATGCGAGCCGCCGGTTGGCAGAACATTCTTCTGAACACGATAGCTGCCTCTCCGCTCCTCCTGTACGAGTCTCGTCGGGCAAACGATCGTCCAATCCAGAGCGGTTTCGGCTAATTGCCGATATACATGCTCATGCTCCATAGCAGCCTTGTGATTGACCCGTTTATTTTCGATCGACTGATACCTCAGTAATTCGGGCTGAAGCTCGCTTTGTAATATGCCAGCGGTACCAATCGTAACGAGCCTCCTTATATTGAACTCCAGCATCGCGGCGATAACATGGTCCATTCCGCTGGCAAGCGTGCCGTTTCCTTCTGTATTTAACGCACAAATGACTCCGTCCACGCCTTCCATAGCCTCAAACACATCTTGTCGATTTCGAATATCGCCCAGAAAGCATCCTGGCTCCACTTGCTCAGCAGAGCGCACGAACCGCCTGGCTTGTACGCTCTTTTCCTCCAAGAAGCGGCGGATAAATTGCCCGGTCTTGCCTGTAGATCCAATCAGCAGCAGCTTCATTCAAGGCATGCCCCTTTTTCTTATTTGAGAGATCATTATTTAGGCTTAATCTTTTCTTCATAGCTTTTTAGTACGTCAGCCGAAGCCTTTTTCTTAAGATGATTCGGAACATGTTCAAAACAGAATTTCATTTTTTCTCTATTGAGAGCTGGAATCAAGCTAAGAAAATCCCACTCGTCGCGCGACAGCTGCTTTCCGCATTTCGCGAATATGCAGTAATGTTCTACGACAGCGCGTGACTGCATCCCGGACTTGCTGCCAGCTTCACCCGGCGCCTGAGATTGAAGCAAATGATGAAGCGCAGGATTCCTTGCCCAATCCTTTTCCTCTTGATAATAGGGCGCTAGACTTTTCCAGCCGATTTGCCACGTATCGAGCGCTTCACGGACCGCTTCGGCATATGCTTGATCTACCTTATTCGAGACGGACTTCCCTTTTCCACCCGCATCCGTCTCAATCTCGGAAAAGCCGATGCCATCCCTGTAATGCTCCCCGATCGTAACGCGCGCCACAACTTTTACAAATCCGTGAGGGATATTGATTTCGACGTCTCTTATCTCTCTGTTCCAGCGGCTGCCTGTAGCTTCCTCGACGCGGTCCGTATAGACCTGATTCGGAATATATGCCCGGCCATTGTCCCCGCGTTTTTGGACGGTGCCGGGAGGAAACGCAGCCTTGATACGTTCGATGGCTTCCTTATAGTCAAATTCCTCCATCCCCTGCTCCTCTCCCTATTTCGTGCTCAATTTCCCAAACTTGCTCATGTAGCTATCGAAGCTGCTGTACACTTGCTGGGCTTTCTTGACCCGATCAGGCAGCTCGCGGAGAAGTCCCTTGAAATACTCCATGCCGGTATCCGTGATCCGGTAGTATCGGTTATAACGGCTGTCTCCCTCCCATTTCCGAAAAACATGACCGTTCTCTGCAAGCGTCTTAAGGCGCTGGCTAAGGTAAGCGTCATTAACTCCTACATGGTTGCCAAGCGTTTGAATGATCCGCTGCTCTAGTTCACTTGCGTACATTTGTCCCTTCTGAAGCTCAGACAACACAATAAAGTCGATGACCTGCTGTACTTTGACGACGTGGCCTAGAGATTCCGTTTTCTCGATAGGATGTTCATTGCGAGCCATAGTATTCACCCTTTCAAATTGATGAATCTGAGGTTACAACAGCTTTCCGAATGAGATCAGACTGCAGCGAGTAAATCCAGCTTTTAAGAAGAGGGAGGGGCAGTAAACCTGTATGAACTATAATTCGACAACACCTTTTCCTCCTCCTGCCCATTTAACCGAGCGCGCCGTCGACTGAAAAGAAGAACGCGAACATACATTCGCACATCCATATTATACCACAAATAGGGCTGTAATCAATATACTTGTTACCACCCTTTCGGTTTCCGCTCGTGCACCATTTCGATTTTTCCATATCTATCCCCTTTCTACCCGGTTTTCTACCTCTTCTGTATCTAGACTCGTACCTAGATTGCAGATTTCTTCTCTACTGCTTTATACATTTTTATCTTTTTGCTTTTCTTTTTTCTAGCTGCAGATATCATCTCTGCAACTCAATCCGAATCTAGCAGCAGAATTCGTTCGTCGGGGGGGCCGCCGCGCGCTTTGCGTAAAACCAAAACATGGCCGAAACTGGCTTACCAAACCCCAAAGTAGAAGTCAATACAAATGTATATCGAAGCGCAACATACGATGCAGGCCAGGTGCGAATCGCCAAAATTGCAAGGTCAGCGGTCAGCAGCAGGCGGGATAATCGGAACTTGATAAAACTCCTGGAAGCGGGAAAGAAAATAAGGGAGTGGTAAGAAGCAGGATGCGCTATTAATGGATAAGCAGCGGCAGACGGACTGACGAAATAGGAATGCGGAGCGGGTAAACGTGGCAGGCAGCACCGCCGAGCCGCGAAGTTGCATGCGCGAGAATGCGAAAGAGTGGAAACAAGTATATTGTTTTTAAGGTTGTTGCTTGCATGAAAGTTTATCGCATCCTGCCTAGTGAAACACGGTTTTTCGTGATGAAACGACCTCATCGTACACGAAGTAAGCGTATCGTTAAAACTGAACAAAATAAAAAGCACCGGCAGCATTGGACACTCAATAAAAGTCCAACACTGCCGATGCGATCTTTCAAGCTAAATTTAAACGTTCTTCATTTCGCGGGCAAGCTTGTCAGGCAGCGCCGCCGAGCCGCGAAGCTGCCTGCGCGAGAATGCGAAAGAGTGGAAACAAGTATATTGTTTTAATGGTTGTTACATGCTTGTATTATTTCAGCTCGTCCACAATATTTGGAGCAGTTTGTCCGGTTACTCCGCTAACCAGATTTTGCGCAGCAAGCATGGCCATATCAAACCTTGTTTTTGTCGTAGCCGAGCCAATATGCGGCAGAGTCAGCACATTCGCCATCTTTAGAAAAGGATGATCGGCATTGATCGGCTCTTTCTCAAAGACGTCAAGACCGGCAGCTGCAATCGTGCCTGCCTGAAGCGCTTCGATTAAAGCCTCTTCGTCGATCGTCTGGCCGCGCGAAATATTAATAAAAATTGATGTTGATTTCATGAGCTGAAATTGTTGGCGTCCGATCAGCTTAGTCGTTTCCTCCGTTAATGGCGCCAGCATCACGACAAAATCCGAAGATGCAAGCAGCTCATTTAATTCTTCATAACGAACGCCAAGCTTCTCTTCCGCTTCCGGCTTGCGGCTGCGATTATAGTAGACAACATCCATCTCAAATCCAAACTTCGCCCGGCGGGCCACCGCCTCACCGATTCGCCCCATGCCGATAATGCCGAGCTTAGCATGATGAACGTCTGTGCCGAACAATTTTATGCCGTCGCCAGTCTTCCATTGTCCATCTTTTACATAACGGTCCAACTCCGCTACACGTCTTGCCGTTCCTAATATTAGAGCGAATGCAAGATCCGCAACCGTATCGTTCAGAACATGCGGCGTATGCGTTCCGATAATGCCCCGTTCTTTCATTGCGGCAAGGTCAAAATGATTGTATCCGACGCTAATGCTGCTTACAACTTTCAAATGCGGAGCCTGCTTCAGCAGTTCGGAATCAATCTTTGCGCCTGCCGTCAGCAATCCGTTCGCATTTGCGACTTTTTCAAGCAGCAGCTGGCGCGGAATCGGAGTCAAGCCTTCCCATTTGTCGACAGAACAATGCTCGGCTATGTACGCTTCTACCTCGCTCGGTATCTGCCGATCAATAAATACAGATGGTTTCATATACTTTCTCCTCTCAGCGATCGTCATTAAATAGCATATCACATCGGGAGCGATGATCGTGAAGTTTAGATTATCCGAACATAGCTGCTTGCCGCTTAATGAGATCCTCAACTACGATGCAAGCCATTGCTTCTACGACCGGAATAATACGCGGACAAATACAAGGGTCATGCCGGCCGATGGTCTCAATCATTTTTTCCTGACCATGGATATCTATCGTATGCTGCGGCAATGAAATCGACGAGGTCGGCTTGACCGCCAACCGAAATACAATCTCTTCGCCCGTGCTTATGCCGCCAACGATTCCACCCGCGTTGTTGCTTAAAAAGCCGCTCTTGCTCATCTCGTCATTATGCTCGCTGCCCAGCATTACGGCTGCCGCAAATCCTGCGCCGAATTCGATGCCTTTAACGGCGCCGATCGACAGCATCGCCTTAGCCAGCTCAGCATCCAGCTTATCAAACACGGGCTCGCCAATACCAGGCAGCACGCCTCTTATTCTGCATTCAACAATACCGCCGCAGCTATCCCCCATGGATGCTAAATGCTCGATTTTCTCGATCATGCGAAGGGCCGCTTCCGGGTCGCAAGCTCTAACCGCATTTTTTTCAATCTGGTCCTCGATATACGTTTCGCATTTAATGCCGCCAATTTCCTTCGTATAGGCTACAACACTTATTCCTCTATTTTCTAACAGCTTTCGCGCAACCGCCCCTCCCGCAACGCGTGCTGCCGTTTCTCTTCCCGATGCCCTGCCGCTGCCGCGGTGATCGCGAATGCCATATTTCTTCAAGTATGTGAAATCGGCATGTCCCGGCCGGAAAGAGTTCTGTATATCGTTATAGGCTTCGGGCTTCATATCCGTGTTGTGAAGCATAATGAAAAGGGGTGTTCCCGTCGTCTTCCCCTCAAACATGCCTGAAAGAATGCGAATGACATCATACTCCTTGCGCGGCGTAGTAACGGAGGATTGCCCCGGCTTCCTTCGATCCATTTGCGTCTGAATATATTGCTCATCCAGCTCGATGCCTGGCGTTACGCCATCTACAATGACCCCTACCGCTTCACCGTGTGATTCACCAAAGGTTGTAATTTTAAAGCTGTTTCCGTACGTATTTCCTGCCATTGTCAATTCCTCCCGAGTCAATGCTTTGACGCATCCATTATATGTCCATTATAATTTCTATAATGAAATTAATGAAATTCAAATATCCAATCAATGTCATAGAGAGGATCTATATCATGATGATGAATATGGAGTGGTACCGCATATTTTTGCATACGGCTAAATTAGGCAACTTAACGAAAGCGGCACACGAGCTGCATATTACTCAGCCTTCGGTCAGCTACGCCATTAAACAGCTGGAAGCGCAGCTGGAGCTGAAGCTGTTTGACCGGCTTTCCAAAGGCGTGAAGCTTACACCCGAGGGCGTGGAACTGCTTCATTTCGTGGAGAAATCCTTCTCTATCCTGCATGCCGGTGAAAGCAAGTTGCAATCCCTCAAAAACTTAACAGCCGGTGAACTGCGTATTGGTGCAAGCGGCCCTATTATTAAACATCTGCTGCTCCCGCTTCTCGATACGTTCCATAAGGAGCATCCGACTGTACGCATACGTCTCTCGCAAGGAAAAACATCCGATATTCGCACTCGTTTAAAATCGGGTCAGATCGATGTTGGACTTGTCCATTTGCCTTTTTCGGATGAAGAGCTTGCCGTTTCGCATCTGACCGATATAGAAGACTGCTTTGTTGTGGGAGAGGCGTTTCGGCATTTGGCCGGAGCACCTTTAACCTCGCAGGAGTTATCCCAAATTCCACTGCTGCTTCTCTCCGAAGGAAGCAGTACCAGACAGTTTGTCGAGAGCTGGTTTTCTTCCCAAGGCACTTCCGCGGAAGCCGACATGGAGCTTAGCAGTATGGATATGCTGATTGAGCTGGCCGGACGCGGCTATGGTGCTGCATTCGTTACGAAATCCTTTATCGAACAGGAGCTCGATGATGGGAGATTATTTCAATTACATACCCGTGAACCGATTCCTGCACGCACCGTCAGCTTTGCTACAAGAAAGGAAACCTCCTTACCGATCATTGCAAAGCGCTTTACTCAGCTGCTCGGTTCATAGAAACAGCCTCCCTGCATACAGAGAGGCTGTGGTTACTATTATCTGCTCAATACTAATTGATCAGTATGCTCTTGCGTATTGCTTCTGCGGAACAGCCTCGCCTTTAACGGCTTGAATAGCATGCAGCGCCCAGTATGGGTCACGCAGCATGCCGCGCGCGACAGCCACTAAATCGGCATCCTTATTCGCAACAGTTGCTTCCGCCAGCTTCGGGTCGTCCAGCATGCCTACCGCGATGACGGGTACATTTAACGCTTCCTTAATTGCGCGCGCGAATGGCACCTGATAGCCCGGATAGTTGCCGGGCTGAAGCTTGCCGGCCGGACCTCCTTCTCCGCCGCTTGATACATGGAATACGTCAACGCCTGCTGCATGATATTGCCTGCTCATTTGTATGCCGTGGTTCAAATCATAGCCGTTATCCATATATTCAATCGCAGATATTCGCATAATGAGCGGCATATCCGCAGGCATTACGCTCTTGATTGCTTGAATGACTTCCACGCCAAACCTCGCCGGATCTTGACCATACTCATCCTCGCGGATATTTATGCCGGGAGAATGGAATTGATGAACCAAGTAGCCGTGCGCCCCGTGAATTTCGATCGTGTCGACTCCCGCTTCAACAGCTCTTCTCGCAGCCTCTTTGAATTGCTGCACGATCAATTTAATTTCATCCGTGGTGAGCGGCCTTGGCGTTTTGTATCTGGGTCCGGCCGAAATTGCAGATGGCCCAACCGGTTGGTCCGCGTCCTCTGCTTTACGTCCTGCATGAGCAATTTGAATGCCTATTTTGGCGCCGTAATTGTGGACCTCGGAAATAATCCGTTTGAAAGCAGGTATTTGCTCGTCCGACCACAATCCTAGATCAAGGTCCGTAATGCGTCCATCGGGATCAACGTCTGTCATCTCCATTATAATAAGTCCGGCTCCGCCTACCGCACGCGATACATAGTGAACAAAATGCCAATCATTCGGTGCCCCATCCTTCGCCTCTACGGAATATTGGCACATCGGTGCCATTACGATTCTGTTTTTTAGTTCCAAATTTTTAATCGCAAAGGGCGTATCTAAATGGTTGACAGTCATTTGTCTCTCTCCTTTTGATTTTATATATTTGTCATTCCTAGCCCTATTGTAACCATAGCAAGTGAAGTTTTGAAAGTAGTGATATTTTCTTCACATAGTTTCCGAAAAGTTACTTTTGTACTATACTTGATTAAAATCGATAAAATGAATGAGGAGGTGCTTAGTTGAATGATTTAGATCCGATCGTTTTGGAGCTTGGAACTCCAGGTGTTCCTTGCGTGATTGGAAAGGCGCTTGATATGATCGGCACAAAATGGACTTTTCTCATTGTTCGCGATTTGCTCATTGAGCATACGATGCGGTTTAGCGAATTGTTGAAATCGCTCGATGGCATCAGTCCAAAGACGCTGTCCCTTCGCTTGAAAGAACTTGAGGATCAAGGCATCGTTATCCGGACGATCTATCCGGAGGTCCCGCCAAGAGTCGAATACACCATTACGGACAAAGGAAAACAATTAGAGCCGGTCCTCATTGAGCTTAAACGTTTCGGGCTTACTTTATAGCGTGATAAAACAGAAAAAAGGATTGTCCCAGGCCGGAAGCCGTGCGGGACAATCCTTTTTTTATTTGCAAATTCGTTATAGTGCCTGAACTCCTCAGAATTGTTCCCCGCTGCTGTTCAAGATGACACAGTGACCGGATGAACCTAGAAAAGCTCAAGTGGTTCGATTTTTTTTATTCTGTTGAAAAAAACAATTCGGTCAACTATAATATAGTATGCTTTTATTTGTTTACCGGAAAGGAAAGACTACGATGAGCGATGCTAATCATTTTCGAGTTTTATTGTATTATAAATTTGTAGCTGTACCCGATGCCGAGCAATTTGCTGCCGAGCATCTTGCATATTGTAAGGAATTAAACGTGAAGGGCCGTATTCTCATTGCCGATGAAGGCATTAACGGTACGCTCTCCGGTACATTCGAGCAAACCGAGCAATACATGGCGCACTTGCGTGCCAATCCGCTATTCTCGGACATTGTGTTCAAAATCGATGAGACCGATAAGCATGCTTTCAAAAAAATATTCGTCCGCTACAAGAAAGAGCTTGTTACACTGCGTTACGATAAGCCGTTAGATCCAAACACGCTAAGCGGCACACGTCTCTCCCCTAAAGAGTTTCATGAATATTTGCAAAGAGAAGATGTCATCGTGCTTGACGGAAGAAGCGACTACGAATACGATCTTGGGCATTTCCGTAATGCGATCAGACCTGATCTGGAGACGTTCAAGGAATTTCCGGAATGGCTCCGGGAGAATATGGCCGATTTGAAAGACAAGCCGATTCTCACGTACTGCACGGGCGGTATTCGCTGCGAGAAGCTGACGGGTGTAATGCTCAGTGAGGGCTTCAGTGACGTTTATCAATTAGAGGGCGGAATTGTAACCTACGGCAAGGATGAGGATGTGAAAGGCAGGTTGTTCGACGGCAAATGCTACGTATTTGATGAGAGAACATCTGTTGACATTAATCAGACGGATGAAGCGGTCGTTGTCGGCAAATGCTACCACTGCGAGCAGCCGGCGGACACTTACATCAACTGTGCGGATGATTCCTGCCATCGTCAGCATATCGTATGTACAGAATGCGAAGAGACGAAGCATGGCTTCTGCTCGTCTGAATGCGAAGAGCATGTCGTAGCGTAAAATAATGTAAACAGAAACAAGGCTGTGCTTCTTTGACGAAGCGCAGCTTTTTTTTGCTCGGAGCAGTACTCGTTATCCTCTTATTATTTTCCATCAGTATGCTTCCTATCCAATAAATAAGACGCGGCAGATTAATTCAATAAAACTTGGTTAACCTATACTTGCCTCATTGTTTAGGGCAATTAAGCTTGTGGAGGTTATACGATGGCTCGCAACAAAAATAAGTCGATTGCAAGTAAAAATCAGGCATTTGAAGCAAGCTCCAAAGATGCGGAGAATAGCGTGGCAGCTTCAACAGACGATAATCGCAATCAAAAAGGCCATGTGCCTAACAGTCCTTCTACGGGCTAGCTTGCAGCAGCGATGATGAAATGGCAAAGAGCTGTCCGTGAGGTTCTCTCGCGGGCAGCTCTTTGCACTTCTATTGCTTTGACATCATTTATCGATAACAGGCTCCCACCGATGCCGGTATTGCATGAGCCGAGGATGAAGCCTTGCCGGTTCCTCCGTCAACAACAATCTGATTTTCACGATCCATTCCTCGAATGAGGAGAAGGACGCGAATAAATTAGCCATCTCCCCGGTCATGAGCAGAAATAGCGGTTTAGGATAGGTTTCCGCCAAATGCCGCAGCGCAGAATCGATTGGCGTATACTTTTTCCGTTTTACTTCGAGACGCTCAACGACGACATTCTCCTCTTGGCGATCACGCTTCCATTCATGCAGCCGGTCTTCCCTCTTATAGAACGGACTAACCTCTTCCCTCGTCATCCGTTTTACACTTTGCTCATGCAGCGGATAGAGAACAAGCTTAACAAATAATCTTTCTTTGGTAATGTAAGCCGCTAGATCAAGCTCCCGTTCCGTCGTATGCTCGAATGAATCATAATAAACGATCGTACCCTTTCGTTCATCCTTTGGCGGTTCATAGCCGAACGGCATCTTTTGAACGGTTTCCTTCATACTGGTGACCTCCTATGTATCTTTTGCAAAAGTTACTTAGGAGATGAAAATAACATACTTGATGTGAAAATGCCATGTTAAAGCTTTTTATAATCTCTTTTCATAATATTTTTAACTAAGCTCGACCATCTCGAATTGGCGGGACAATATTTTCTAGCTACCTTCTCAATTGTGGTCAGCCCTTTGTTGACATAGTTTCTAGAAAGAAGCTGTCCAAATTTCCGGACACTGTCTCCTTTCGTTTTAAAGCTGAAGGCTTTGTTATATTTATTGCCGTCTATCGCATTCAAGCCGAATAAATTATTTTTCTTTTTGGCTAAGTAGCTTTTGCCGTTGCCGCTCTCCAGCTTCATGACGGCGATCGTAAAGTAAGCGTTAATGCCGTACTCCTCCTCAATCTCGAGGATAGCTTGTTCCAAATTGTGGCCGGATAGCGCAGTGCCTTCGAATATTTTTGCGATATGCGCTTCGGTCAGGCCCGAATCAGACTCAACGATCGAAGTCGGCTTGTTAAGCTCTTCCACTTCTGGCTTTGCTATCTTTTCAGATTGTTGCTCTTTCTCAGCGCCGGCATCATTAATTTCGATTGCAGGATCACGCTTGCTCGCAGCCGAGAAGGATAACGCGGATACTTCCCCTTTTATTTTCGCGGCATAGCCTCCATGAACGTAACCGCCGCCTTGCAGCTCGAGCCAGCCATTCTCGGTTTTTGCCGTTACCTTTAACCGCGTCCCTTGCTTAACGACCTTTATAATTTCTGATTGCGCGCTCGGTTTTGTACGAACGTTAAGGTAATACGCAGTTACCTTGTATGTATCAGGCTTTTCGACGATAGCCTGTTCTTTTTCAGCTTGGATTTGCTTCTTTGGAAGGGTGCTCGGGGGCTGTTCGATCGGGATATCCGGCGTACCGGCAGATGTTGCAATGGAGGTGGAAGAGGGGACCGCTAAATGGACGGAGGAGACGATTGGATCTATGCCGGGAGCAGCAGTCGTTATCGAACTTGCGGCTGCAGCCGTTAACTTCTGCGGCGCCTCTGACAAATCGGCTACCTCAGCGTTATTTAAAGGCTTCACATACATTCCTAATGTAATGATTAAGGATAAAATAAGCAAATAAATGAACAAGTGCTGATTTAACTTTTTTCGCATGTAGATATCTCTCCTTTTAAGTTAATGAAGTATACCTGTTACGATATAAGTTAGATGGATTGAATTCATAAGTAAGAGTAATAAGTGGACGGTCTGTGATGAGTATATGTCGCTGTCTCCTCCAAAAGACGAGTTTTTATACGGATTTCCGTGCAAAAGCTAATTATGAGAAAATTTTAAACTAAATCCTCATGGTTATTGTCAAGCCTGCGGAGTGCATATTTAGACACAAAAAAGCTCTTATTCCCTAGAGAATAAGAGCTTTTTTTGATTAATAAATTTATTTTTTTAAGCCAGCCGCATGGGCAGCAATAATTGCGTCCATCTGCTCGTTCCAAGCCTCGTCCACGGTGCAGCGCTCAGGATGCGCTTCAAACCAAGCGACCGTACGTTTAATGCCTTCCGCAAACGATAGAGTTGCTTCGAATTCGGGAACTAAGCTCTTGATCTTGCTGTTATCAAACACACTCGTAACTGATTTATCGCCCAGCAGGCCGCCCTCAAGCTCAGGGTCGTGCGCTACGAGAAAATCGCTTGAAATATGTACGAGCTTCGGCTCCACGCCGGCTGCAGCGCCGATCGCTTCATAAATTTGATTCCAGGTTAAAACTTCATCCGAAGTAATATGATAGGCTTGCCCAATCGCTTCCTCTCGTCCGAGCAACCCGACAAACCCTTTGGCGAAATCGGTATTGTGCGTCATCGTCCAGAGCGATGAACCGTCACCATGTACAATAACAGGACATCCCGCGCGCATTCTAGCGATCAGCGACCAAGGATGCGGCCAGCTGTTGAGTGCGGCCGGGATCATCGTGTCACCGTATGTAAACGACGGTCTAACAATCGTGACAGGAAACCCCGCTTCCGCCTGCTCCTCTAGCAGCTGCTCGCATGCAATCTTATCGCGCGAGTATTGCCAGTAGCGATTTTCGAGCGGCGTTGCTTCCTCCGTTATAATATAGTGCTTTGGCGGCTTCTGGTATGCAGAGGCCGAGCTTATAAATATGTATTGCTTCGTGCGCCCGCGAAACAGCTCGATGTCAACGCTGACATGCTCTGGCGTAAAAGCTATCCAATCGACAACAACGTCGAAAACATGTCCTTCGAGCGCCGCAGCCGCAGATTGAGCATCGCGGATATCGCCAGTTATTACCTTTGCGCCTTCAGGTACGAAGCCGTCCCGCTTCCCTCTGTTAAATAGATAGAGCTCAATTCCTCTTGCTATCGCAAGCTTGGACACTGCTTCGCTTATCAAACCCGTTCCACCAATAAACAATACCTTCATCGTCAATCGCTCCTCTTTGTCAATAGAATCCGTTACGATCTAAATAGCTGGCTTATGGTGTATGACTTTTCAGCAGGCTTGCTTCACTTACCGGATTGAATAGCGCTCACGCCTGTGATGACCGCTTCGCTCCATTAATAGTACCATATGCGCAAATCTTTTAATATTTTAAAATGACAGGCTTCTCAGTCAATATGACGGTTTGAAAAAAAACAAACAAAATCATAACTTTACGGCATCGCCATGCGAGGGTCAAACTTACTAAAATTAGCAGCAAGGGCTTTCATCAACCAACGTCTGCTTTTATGGAGGGGATCTATGAATCTGCAAAATAAAATTGTCTTTATTACGGATTCGGATAGCAGCAGCGGCAAAGCTGTATTAAGCCGGTTGTCTCAAAATGGCGCTCATTTTATTTTGAATAGTTATTCAGGAGGCGTGGAGCTCACTCGGGAGTTAGCTCTTATCCGTGAGGCAGGCTTACAAGCGATCGTTGTCAATATTGATCTTGGCAAAAGCGCCGTGGTTGCAGACATGCTTCAATTTGCGGAGCAGCAGTTAGGTAAGGTAGATGTGCTCATACATAACAATAATGCTGTCTACCCAGGCTCGGTCGAACACGGTGAAGAAGAGCTTTTTTTGCAAAGCTTAGCTGTAAATGCGAAATCCGCTTTTATTTGCACGCAGGCGGTCGGCAAGCAGATGCGGGAGAAGCAGGCCGGAAAAATTATCTATATCTCCTCCATTCACGCGGAGAAGCCGACAGGCTCCGCCTTCACCTACAGCCTCTCCAAAGGCGCGGTCAAAATGCTCTCAAAGGAGGCCGCCCTCGTGCTGGGCCGGTTCGGTGTCAGCGTGAATACGATTGAATTAGGTCCGATGGAAGGTGACGATAAGCTTTTTCAAAGTTCGATCTCCACGTTATATAACGAATATGAATATAAGGTTCCAAACGCTGTGTTAGGCAGAAATGAAGATCTTGCCGAGCTTGTCCTGTTCCTCGCTTCGGACGAAGCGCGCTGCATAAACGGATCGGATATTAGGCTTGACGGGGGTTTTCTGCTGCACTATATGAATTTCAAAATGAAACGACCTTAACCGCCGTTATGGAGGTGTAGCATGAGTATTGCAGGCAAAATCGCTTTAGTGACCGGCGCCGGAACAGGTATTGGCAAGGGTGTAGCAATTGAGCTTGCGCGCCGAGGCGTCCTTGTCGCGATTCATTATAATCAAAGCGATGCCGGTGCGCTTCATACGAAGCAGCAAATTGATGACTTCGGCGGTGAAGCGATGATCGTACAGGCAAATGTTGCGCATAAACAGGAAATTGAACAGATGGTCGAAAAAGCCGCGGATCATTACGGAGGCATTGACATCCTCGTTAATAATGCCGCTCTGCAGCTCAACTATGATTTCTTCGATTATGACGAGTCCTCATTCGATCGCATGATGAGCATCAACCTGAAGGGCTATTGGCAATGCATTCAGGCTGTCGTTCCATATATGAAGAAGAAGCAATCCGGCCGCATCATAAATATGTCTTCTGTTCATAGTAAACGGCCAACCGACTTCGACGCCGTCTATTCCATGACCAAGGGCGGCATCCGTATGCTCGGCAGAGAAAGCGCGATCGAGCTCGCCCAATATGGCATTACCGTCAATACGATCGAGCCCGGCGCTGTGGATGTCGGCAAACAGAGCGCCAGGGAATCCAGGCCAATTATGACCGCTGAAGATACCCGGAAAAACAAAAAAACGACCCGCTCTATTCGCGACAAATTCCCGCTTGGCCGAGTCGGCCGTCCTCTCGATGTAGCTCAGCTCGTTTGTTATCTCGCTTCGGATGAGAGCGAGTTCATGACGGGCTCTTCTATCAGGCTTGACGGCGGCAGCATGCTGCTTTAATACGGAGCAGTTGAATATAAACGCTTAACAATAAAAATCAAGGAGTGATATTCCATGTCCAATAGCCAGTCCTACGAAGAAACGATTGCCCATGTCAGCACTTTTTCCAGCCCTTCTACGCTTCGCATTACCGATATTCGGTTTACCGATATTGTTGGCGGTCCGTTTCATAGCAGCCTGATTAAGGTATATACCAACCAAGGACTGGTCGGATTTGGCGAGGTGCGTGACGGCGCGGATAAGGTATATGCTCAAATGCTGAAGGGGCGGCTATTAGGCGAAAATCCTTGCAATATCGACAAGCTGTTTCGCCGCATCAAGCAGTTTGGCGGTCATGCCCGTCAAGGCGGCGGTGTCAGCGGGCTCGAAATCGCATTATGGGATTTGGCAGGAAAGGCTTACGGTGTCCCTATCTATCAAATGCTGGGCGGTAAGTTCCGTGATAAAATCCGTATGTACTGCGATACCGAGGTAGTCGGCAAGGATACGGGTGCAGCAATGGGCTTAGCGCTTAAGAAGCGTATGGAGGAAGGCTTCACTTTTTTGAAGATGGATCTCGGCATTGGCCAAATTATTAATGAACCCGGCACGTTGAGCGCCCCGCTCGGGTTTTTGGAGGAAATGCGCAGCAAATCGAAAAACCGTTATAATGCGAAGACAGATACGCTAACGGAAGAAGAAATTCGTGATATACGCAACCAACATTATGATATTTACAACATCCCCCATCCTTTTACCGCGATTCATGTAACTGAAAAAGGGCTGGATATGCTTGAGCAATACGTTGCGGATGTGCGTGCGGTTATCGGCTACGAGGTACCGCTTGCAGTCGACCATTTCGGACATATCGGCCTTGAGGATTGCATTAAGCTTGGACGACGCGTCGATAAATTCAATCTTGCCTGGATGGAGGATATGCTGCCATGGCAGTACACCGAGCAATACGCCAAGCTATCGCGTGCGGTCGCCACCCCGATATGTACGGGCGAGGATATTTATTTAAAGGAAAACTTCCGCCCTCTTCTCCAGGCTGGCGGCGTATCCGTTATCCATCCTGACGTGCTGACGACCGGCGGTATTTTGGAAACGAAAAAAATCGGTGATATGGCGCAGGAATACGGTGTTGCGATGGCGATTCATATGGCTGAAAGCCCGATCGCTTGCCTCGCAGCCGCCCATGTCGCCGCAGCTACGGAGAATTTCATGGCGCTTGAGTACCACTCATGCGAAGTCCCTTGGTGGGATGATATCATCATTAGCAGCAAGCTTCCGGAGAAGCTCGTTCAGAAGGGCTTTATCCATATGACCGATGCACCCGGACTCGGCATCGACGATTTAAATGATGAAGTGCTGGCTCAGCATCTTCATCCGCAAATTCCTGGCCTGTGGGAATCGACAGACAACTGGAATCATTACCACTCCAACGATCGGCTTTGGAGCTGACCGTTCGGCATCGCATAGGCAGTCCAAGAGCGGAACGTGAACCTGCGTTTCGCTTTTTGGCTATATGAAAACCTATCTGAACCTCCATTTTTATGGAAATTCAAGACAATAAAACATATGTATTTTTTATTAAACTATTTAACTTTTTTACGGTTTCTCGATCGCAGTAGATCAATGTTAGATGTTGCCCGTCATTAAAATAGTAATAATGATTTGAATCCTTTTTTGAATCAGCCAATTTGCTTAACTTTCGCAATAGATTAAAATCTATCCAATCATAATTGAACACAATATCCCAGTTATATGTAGATCCTTCGTAATCGAAAGATATCTTTGCTATCTCATTCTCAAAATCGACTAAACTTTTCACATTGGTTAAAACAAATTTGCCCTTGGATAGTTGAGTGAATTGATCCACTAGATAATCATAAATTCTCTCATCTTCCACACACTCCGTATCAAAATTCAATATATCACTTGTTAAACTTAATTCTTTATCCTCCTCATTACTAAGTTCAGCACCACAAATAGCAAGAAGTAGGCTGTAAGGATCATCCTCATATACATCTCTTTCAAAATGATTGAGTAATGAATTAAGTAATTGTTCATCATCGACATTAAATGTAAAACCGAGTTGTTTAAGGGTATGTATCTGTTCTTCAAGCGAATGACTAACTCTATTCTTTTTCCTATTACCAAAAAACTTGAACATTTTTTATCACCCCTTTCTGGATAGTTATAGCTGTATAGTTACCTGTCCTGAACAAATGTAAACCACCACACAAAGCAATACCATACAACAAAATACTCTTGAAATCAAAATCATCCCAAGCGCTTAAGCACGCAAATATGGATAACAGGAAAAACTCCGTTTAATTCCCCCTTAGACGCCCTGCGGCAACATTTAGCTGGAAATCCTCCATGTAATCTGAAGGAAGTCGCCGCTCATAAGGTTTAATTGCTAAATTAAAGGGAGAAATTCCTGATAAATAAAGCGCGAGCCTATTCGTATGCAAATTAGATGGAGTTTTTCCTGTTACTTGATTTGGATACTAGGGAATACCATTGTAGAGGTCATTCGAACTTTAGATCAGATTACATAAAAAAGTAAAGTTTATAGTTGAATATCGTATTTGGCATGAGTATGTATGCAGTATTAAGCGAATGAGAGAATACTCTCATCTTATTTAAATAAAGGATTTGATGGGAAAAGTTTATTCTCTCTACCTTTTCTGCCGAATCGGGGAACCGCCTTTAATTCGCCCGCAGTGGTCCATTCGGCGAACGCGACCGACTGGAAATCAGGATATCCTAGCGATTTCAATTCCTGCAGCAGCCACTTCTCATCACGGCTGATAGCGGCAAGCCCTTCCGGCTGTGGGACTCCGTCTTCGACCAGGCTATGGGGCAGTTTAACCGGTGATGAATGGAGATCGAAATCGCCGCGCTGCACGGCCTCATACGCAGACTTTTTCATAATGCTAAGCGCTCCATTCGTCTCGTAGACGGCATAAGCCACATCGCTGAGAGAGAAAACATCGCGCTGCCGAAGCATCATACGCAGCTCGTCTAATGCTATATTATTGCGGCGCAGCGAGGCCATATCAATTTCTCCATCTACGATCAGAAGTTCCGGTTTACCTTCAAGCTGTCTGCGAAACGACTTACCGAATTCCATTATTTTCTCGAATAAATAAGAGAGAACGGCCCAAATTGCGAGTGCGAAAATGAGCTTCCAGACCGTAACCTTCTCGTCGTAAATCGTATTGCCGACAAGCTCGCCCATAACCATGGCAGATATGAAATCGAAGGGAGAAAGTTGGGAGATTTCCCTTTTTCCAAGCAGGCGAGTCAAACACCAGAGTCCGGCAAAAGCTGTAATCAGCTTTGTCATGATTAGCAAGTAATCCTCCATCGCAGTCACCTCTCCCACTCTTTTTTTATTTAATACCCCCTTTTCAAAAACTATAATCTATTTTAAGTCAACTCTAACGTTCCTCTTGTTCTTGTCCCCATTGGTCAAAAAAAAGAACCTTCAGCTCCACTAGTAAAGTGGTTTTGAAGGTTCTTTTCTACACATTAAGGGGTTAACGTAAACGGGCGTACCCTTATTGGACAATCCTGCACTACCTGCTGCTTAAATGCCGGCACTTACCTTAGAACCATTCACCGACCGGGCAGCCGCGGCTGCTTCCATCAAGCCGCGAATATACCCGATTCCGTATAAACGGCCCAGCAGCTCATAGCCTGGATTCGCGTTGTCCTCGCCTTCCATAGTCGGCACATGATCCGGTCTGGCCGGTCCGCTAAAGCCTACATCGTAATACGTGTGCATCGCCTCGAGCATATTCGTTTTACCGTTATCATGGAATGTTTCCTCAAACTTCTCCGGCGTTCCGTTTACATCGCGGAAATGTACGAAAAACAGTTTATCCTGCTTGGCAAAATGCCGGATAACGCTTGGAATGTCTTCTCCAGCTGTAGCCAATGTACCTTGGCATAGCGTAATGCCGTTATACTTGCTCGGAACTAAGTCTATCGCCCGCTGCAAGGCCGCTGCGCTGGTCAAAATTCGCGATACGCCCCTGATCGGCGTTATCGGAGGATCATCGGGATGAAGCGCCAGCTGCACCCTCGCCTGCTCCGCTACCGGAACGATGCGCTCCATAAAGTATTGGAGATTTTCCCATAGCTGCTCCTCGCTCACAATCCCGGCTTCGGTCAATGGAGCATCCTTCATCAGGCTATGATCGTAACTGGAGACAAGCGCTCCGCCGCGTGCCCGCGTTGTCGTAGAGGTCCGGAACCAATTGAACTGTGCCATAAAGTTATAGCAGAGAACGGGAATGCCGGCTGCCCCCATATTTCTGATGAACTGTTGAAACACCTCTATTTCGGCATCCCTTCCGGCGGTTCCAAGCTTAATCTCATTGCTCGGCGGCATCGATTCAATAACCGCCAGCTCCAGCCCAGAATCGGCATATCTCTGTTTCATACGAATGAGCGGCATCAGATCCCATGGCTTCTCCTGCTTTTCCTCCCAAGGCAATCCTCCAACTGCATAATTCACATCGAGCTGCTTGGCCAAATGCCAAAGCCGGTTTGGTTGTGACGAGAAAAATTCTGCAAGCTGCATTTAAGTACACCTCTCTCTTATTCGTTTATTGGCCGCCTGCTTTAGCTGCAAGCTCCTTACCCATTTTTTCTATCTTGTTAAAGGCGTCTTCAATGGATTGCTGGCCGAACGTAACAGCCTCCATCTCCTTCTTATACGTATCGACCCATTCCGAGAACCCTGCTGCTGGCGGGTAGAACGGCAAAGCCTTATCCAGCGACAGGTCATAAATTTCCTTGCCCAGCTTATCCTTCGCTTCAAGTGTAGGCTCAAGCGCATTATAAATTTCAGGATTAATCGGAATGCCGCGCGTTAAGCCAAGCGCCTTACCGGCTTCATTATCGGTAATAAACCATTTCACGAATTTTTTCGCTTCTTCTTTATTTTTGGAATTGGCGCTGACGCTCAAAAAGATCGTTGATTGCGCCCAGCCGCCGCCAGCCGGTCCTACAGGCAGATTCACGACGCCTACTTTTCCTGGCATCAACTGCTCTAATGCGCTGACAGAGCCGGTTGTCGCGCCTCTTGTCATCACGACACCGGATGCCATAGGATCGGCTTGCGGGTCATTTTCCAGGAAAGCGGCTGCTTTCTCAGCTGGAGGTACGATTTTCGCTTTGCGGAACTCCTCGTACGTCTGATAAAAGGTCATAAACAACTCTTTGTCGAGCGTGAACGTTTTGCCGCCATCGGACATAACCGGAGCTTTGCCCATCGACGTCTGATAGTAGTTGAAGCTGTCCCATGTCGTTGTATCGCCGATTGGATACTTCCCTTCCGGAAGCTTGGCTCTTGCATCCCTTGCCCACTCAAAAAACTCATCGTAAGTCCAGTCCTTATGCGGCATCGGAATGCCGTATTGCTCCAGCTCGGTTTTGTTGAAAGCGATCCCTTGCGCATTTTGGCTAAGCGGGATACCATAGAGCTTTCCGTCAATTTTCAAGTTCTCGATGACCGACGGATCGACGATGCCGCTTAGATCGATATCGGAGAGATCCTCCAGCTGCCCGCGCGACACATATTCTTGAATGTAGGCAGCATCCATTTGCAGCACGTCCGTAATCGATTTCGACGCGGCAAGTGTCGGAAGCTTTTGCCAGAACGCATCCCATGCCATAAATTCCGGCTTAAACGTCACGTTTGCATTTTGCTGGGAATAAATGTCCAGCGCTTTCTTCGTCGCCTCGTGACGGGCATCCGGGCCCCACCACATAATGCTCAGCGTAGTAGCGCCGCCCGCTTCCTTACCGCCATTATTGTCCGGCTTTTCAGCGTTGTTCGCCACATCATTCGTTTGCTTGCCGTTATTGCCTCCTCCGCCTCCGCTGCATGCAGTCAACACAAGCAGCAGTGCCAGCATTAGCAATCCGAAGCTCTTCGACCATCCATTGTTCATTCCTACACATCCCCTTTTATGTCAGTAAAATGTGAAGCCGTTACCCTTTTAAGCCTGTAGTAGCTATTCCTTCGACAAAGTGCTTCTGTGCAAGGAAAAAGATAATGACCGAAGGAAAGATCGACAGTAAAGACATGGCAAGCAATTGTCCCCATTGAATGTCGAACTGATCAATGAACATACGCAGCGCGAGGCCGACAGTAAATTTATCGACGGAGCTTAAGTAAAGCACCTGAGCGAAGAAATCATCCCAGCTCCAGATGAACGTGAAGATCGCAACCGTTACAAGCGCAGGCTTCAGCAAAGGCAATATCACGCGTAAAAAGATACCGTAAACGCTCGCACCGTCTATCGTTGCAGCCTCATCGAGATCCTTCGGAATGCCGCGGATGAATTGGACGAGCAAGAAGATAAAGAAGGCTCCTCCGCCAAAAAAATGCGGAAGCACTAGCGGTACATAGCTATCGACAAACCCGAGCTTATTAAACAATATGTACTGCGGGACGACCGTCACCTGTCCGGGAAGCATCATCGTCAGGAGCAGGATGGAGAACCAGAAGCCGCGCAGTTTAAAGTTCAATCTGCCAAATCCGTAAGCGACTATCGCTGCCGTTGCTACGCCGCCTAGGACATTGCCCAGCTCCATGAGCAGCGTATTGCCAAAAAAATGAGCAAACGTATATTCGGCTGAGAAGTGCCAGCCATCCCAGTAGTTGCTCCACATGGGCGTTGACGGCCAAATGGTCGGCAGGCTGAGCTCCTCTGTCTTTTTCAAGGAGGCCCCTGCCCACCAGATGACCGGATACAGCATCAGAAAGGAGAAAAGCGATAAATACAAATGGCTCGTCAGCTTTGAACGCAGCGAATTCATTTCGTTTTCCCCCCATCCGACTCGTAAAACACCCAATATTTCGAAGCCATGAAGTTAATGACCGTAAGGATTGCTACGATCGAAAGCAATATCCAAGCAAGCGCCGACGCATAGCCCATCTGATAATGCTTGAACGCCTTCTCGTATAGAAACATCGCATACATGTAGGTCGAATTAATCGGTCCGCCCTTCGTGATGATGAAGGCAGACGTGAACGTTTGGAATGATCCGATAATTCCCAGCACAAGATTAAAGAACATGACCGGCGAGAGCATAGGAAGCGTAATGCTGATGAACTTCCTCACCTTGCCCGCTCCATCTACGGATGCCGATTCATAGAGCTCCTGCGGCACCTGTTTTAACCCTGCCAGAAAAATGACCATCGTAGAGCCGAATTGCCAAGTATTGAGCAAAATCAGCGTACCCAGCGACGTATCCGGATTGGAGATCCACCCTACTCCTTCAATCCCGAACCAGGCCAGCACCTGGTTGATATAGCCGTCGATTCCGAACATATTGCGCCAAAGCGCCGCAACCGCTATGCTCCCTCCGATCAAGGATGGAAAATAGATAGCCGTCCGGTAAATGTTCATGCCCCGGATGCTTTTGTTCAGAGCCAAAGCAACCATTAGTGAGAAAAACAGCTTGAGCGGAACGGAAAATAGGACAAACATAAACGTGACGCTGAGCGACTTCGTGAAGGTGGCATCGCTTGTTAATATTTTCGTATAGTTGTCCGCCCCCGTCCAAACCGGATCCTCTAACAATGAATAGTCGGTGAAAGACAAATAAAACGATTGTGCGATTGGCCAAAGCGTCAGTAGTAAAAAACCGATCAGCCATGGAGATATAAAAACGTAACCTGCTAAATGATTAGCCCCTTTTTGCTTTAACGCAGGCTTTGCCAGCTTGCTTTTCAATCCTGTGATAGACGCTGTCTCCGCTTTCACCCCAATAATCTCCTCCCCCTTCGTGGATAATGTTCCCTAACTGTAAACGAAAGCGGTTACATGATTAAAGGAGAAGAAATTATGAAATTGTTTGATTTTATATAGTGTGAAAAATTCATAGATTTCCGCAAAAATGCCTTAAGAAAGTCGCATCGACAAATATTGGAATGTCCCTAACAATAAGACTTAGAAACCGAGTCAAGCCAGCCTGCAAAACACAAATGCGAAAGAGGTGCTCACATGAAATTTGATAATCCGGAAGATATGATTCAGCTTACGCCGCACTGGGAGGGGGAACGTTTTCCCAATGGCCGCCCTAAAGTGTCTGAGGATGTACTTCGCCGCATGCGTAAAATTACTTTGGAGGAAGCATGGGGCCCACTATGGAACAGAGGCTACGCCTTTCAATTCGAAGGCGATTTCAAAATCATCCATCCGGATAAAGTGATGGTCGGCCGCGCCGTAACGGCCGTGATGGTACCTAAGCGGCCCGATCTGCATGATACTTTGCTTAAATATGGTCACGAGCAGGAGGATCGCAAAGGCTTCTTCAATCAATGGGTCATCGATGCTTTGGTCGAGGATGATATCGCAGTCGTGGACATGTTCGATAAAGTGCATCTCGGCACCTATGTAGGCGGAAATTTATCGACGGCAATCTCCACCCGCACGAAGCGCGGCGGAGCGGTTATCTGGGGCGGTATCCGCGATAATCAGCAGGTGGTAGAAATCGAAAACATCAATGTGTTCTATCGCGGCAGCGACCCGACCGCCATTGCGGATGTAACGATGGTAGGCATGAACGTGCCGACGCGCATAGGCAAAGCCATTTGCATGCCCGGCGATGTTGTGCTCGGTACACCTTCGGGTGTCATTTTCATCCCTCCTCACCTTGCCGAGCTGACCGTCGTTCAAGCCGAGAAATCGCAAGTACGCGATGTGTTTGGATTCGTTCGACTGCGCGACAGCGTATATTCGACTGCACAAATCGATGCGGCTTGGGACGTAGCGCTCTGGACGGATTTCTTAAATTGGTTCGAAAATGATGCCGCTGCGGAGGAATACCGTCACCTTACGTGGGAGTCCGAGCTGGAGAATGCGCGTAATACGGAACGAAACGGTCCTCAAAGCGATGTTCGTCTATAAAAAAGAGCCGTTGCCGTCAAATAACGGCAACGGCTTACTTTCGCAGTGAGCTAGCAGCATCGAGTATAGATCAAGTTTATCACAAAAAGGACTCTGGCTGGCAGACGACCTGCCGATAGAGTCCTTCTTTCTTTAATAGATTGATATTCTATTTACCGACGGATTCCCGGTATTCACTGGGCGACAGCCCGACCTTCTTCTTAAAGATTTGGCTAAAATATCGCGGATCCTGATACCCGACCTTTTCCGCGACCTCATAGTTTTTGAAATGGGTGCTCTTCAGCATGTCCTTCGCTTTATCAATTCGAATATCGGTTAAATGCTCGATAAATGTTTTTCCGGTGTTCATTTTGAATAAGAGGCTCAAATAGGTCGGCGTCATATACACTTTCTGAGCGACGCTTTGCAGAGATGCAAATTGACATTCCTGCTCCATGTGATGGATCGTTTTTTTGATGATGCTGCGGTGGCTCTCCTTCTGGCTGTGCGAGAGCACATCTTTAAGCCCAATCAGAAAGTGAATGACATAGTGCTTGATTTCCTCCAGCGTCTCAAGCTTCACAATCGACATGACATCGAAACGTTCGTATGCGCTTACATTCTCTGCCTCCGCAAGCACCCGTTTTTCGATTCCGACGAGCAGCCTAACCGTCAAATCGTATACGCTCTGCGTATCGAGCGGCCCCTTTCGAAGCATCTCTCCGTAAAAAAGCAGAACGCAATCTTCAATCTCAGCAGTCGTCTCCGCTGCTTTATAAGCGTCGAACAGCTCCTTCTCCTTATCTGAAGGATAGTGCTGCAGCGATTCATACCTTCCAAGCTCGCTGTAATAAATGATCTTGCCCGTTCCACGGTAAAATTTAAACTGCAGCGCGCGCGAAGCCTGCCGGTAGGAATGGACGATATCGTACAGATGGCTGCATGGCTTCCCTACTCCGATATTGAACGGCTGCTGAAACTGCTCTTTTAGCATTTCCTGAATCGTTTCGATCGAAGCCTTCGACACCCAAGAGAAGAGCAGGCCGACTCTGCCCTCCTCATCAACGAATACTACGCTGCCATCTGATATTTTTTTCTGCATGTAATCCCGCATTTGCTCTAAGTATAGGATTTTCTCATGCTCATCGTCAAAATGAGCGGTCGGCGTAAACAAAGCCAAAGCAGGAAAGGTGTAATACGGATTTAGCTGCAGCCGAGCCAGGCTTTCCTTTAGATCCGTCTTCACGGCACCGCTATCCGACACCAAATTTCGCAAAAAACGATCTCTCATCCAAGTGAGGATGACATCCTCTTTAAACAATAAACCCTCTTGCAGCATGCTCCATTTCCCCTTTTGTAAGGATGACTTACGAGATGCATGGCATTAACCAAGATGAATCATTTTGTAAGAGTGCATATGTTCGATGAACGTTTGTTCCGCCAGGTCCGCATCGCCGGAGCGCAGCACTTCAACGAGACGGAGATGCCAATCAGCGAGCCCGTCCGTTGTGTAATGGCGATTGGAGATGGCCATAAACCTCATCACTTTGATCCGCATTCGATTCCACATCTCAAGGATCATATGATTGTCGCAGCGTCTATAAAAGAAGCCGTGGAACTCCATATCAAGCTCCAATATGTTCAAAATATCATTTTGCTCATGAGCAAGGTGCATTTGGCGGGTAATTCCTTCTAAATAGCTAAAATCACTTTCGGTTAAATGCAGCATCGACTGCCGGACCGCAAAGCCCTCCATAATTTCCCTTAGCTCGAAAATATCTTTAATTTCCTTGGACGTAATGTTGGAGACGACTGACCCCTTGTTCGGAATGCTTGTAATAAAGCCGGCTGACTTCAGTCTCTCAAGCGCTTCGCGAACAGGCGCCTGGCTTATATTGAATTTTTTGGCGATTTCAAGCACGAGTAAGCGCGCGCCCGGCTGCAAATCGCCTGCAAGAATTTCTTTCTTTAAATTGGTATATACATGCTCGCTTATCGAGTTAACTGGTGAAATAGGTACGTTACCATTCATCGCACTCACATCTCCATTTCATATTATCGATTATCGATAATACAGATCAAAAAAGAAAGCTTTGCCATCATTCATATAAAGAGTGAGCGCTATTTACCTCCCATCCGTTTCAGATTATCGATAATTTGCTCCATAGCGTTATTATAGAGCTTAATTCACGTTGAGACAACCGAATATATTGTCGAATTTTAACAAACTTGCTGATCATACCGGTACGGCGCTTTAGATCATGAACTTTCCAACTTATTTACAGCGGTATCTAGTCACGCTTCCAACAACAGCATATAATAGAGATTGATTTATATCCGATAAAATTACTTGGACAATTGGAGATTTTATGATGAACGTGAAGATTCCGACAATCAAAAAACAAGTTTTTGATTTTATTATCCGCAATGGTTTAGTTTCCAAAGCTGCCTTAATGGAACGGCTAACGATAACAAGCACCAGCTTGTCAAGACTGCTCGAGGAGTTGCTAACTGACGGGTTAATCCTTGCTTCTGAGCTGGGCCGGTCTACCGGAGGTCGAAAGCCGATCCTCTATTGTGTGAATCCGTCCCATCGCGCCGTATTTGGTTTGGAAATATCACGTTTCTCCTCCTCTATCGGTCTGTACGATTTAAACCTAAGGCCCCTAGCGTTCGAGAGATGGAAGATGGATGAACGAATGACGCCGGAGAGGCTGCTAACCAAAATAACGCAGCGCGCAGAGCACATGATGAGTGAATGTCAGATTGAACGCGAGAATGTGATAGGAATCGGAATCGGTGCAGTCGGGCCGCTGAGCGGCGAAGAAGGAATTATGCTGAAGCCTCGCTATTTTCCGGCGGAAGGCTGGAGCAATGTACCGATCTGTGACTGGCTGGAGGAGCGGCTCGGACTTCCGGCTATGCTCGATAATGGTGCGAATACAGCTATTATAGGCGAACATTGGGCGCTGCGAAATGAAGAAGTGAAGCATATGCTTTATGTGCATGCCGGCGTTGGCTTACGGACCTCGATGATGTCGGGCGGCCAAATTGTGAGGGGTGCCGTGGACATGGAAGGCTCCTTCGGGCAAATGATCATTCAGACAGACGGTCCGCGTCTCGGCGAGGAGGGCAACTACGGTGCGCTTGAAGCGTTTGTTTCCATTCCTGCACTGGAGAAGAAGATACGTTCGCAGTTGAAGCTGGGAAGGGAAAGTTCATTAAAAGGCATACCGCCGGAGCAAATTCAATTTGATGCTCTGCGGAAAGCTTTTATACAGAAGGATGCTTTTGTAACGGAGCAATTTTTGCAAACAGCAACCTACCTCGGCATTGGCATTGCCAATCTGATCAACATTTTGCATCCCGAGGCTGTTATTTTAGGCGGTCCGCTCGTCAATGTACACAAGTCCATTTATGAAACGGTCATTCAGGTCGCCCGCAGCAATATTTATTATTCACCGCAATATGAACCGAAATTTACACAAGGACAGCTGACAGAAGATGCGGTTACCGCCGGCGCGGCTATTATGCTGCTGCAGGAATGGGAGCTTAATTGACGGATTGTTGTCCAGGATTTCAACGACGTGTTCAAAGAGAATGCCCTTTCTAAAGCATTCTCTTTCATACTCTCCTTAACCTCTTCACGTGCATTAACGGACGATAACTTCCCTCAACAGTTTGGCTGCTTTTGAGACGCCTTCCAACCCTTCAATCAATTCATCCTCATGTTCGATGCTGATGACATGATTGTAGCCTGACAATTTCAGCGCAGTCACGAAATCGGCCCACATCTTCGCATCATGACCGTATCCGATCGTTCGAAATATCCATGAACGAGTATCCAATTTGTTAAATGGCTGCATATCCAAAACACTATACATATTGATATTATTTGGGAACAATTGAGTATCTTTACCGCTGCAGTGAAAGATCGCTCCATGATAACCGAGAATTTTGACAGCTTCCACCGGATCGATGCCCTGCCAGAACAACTGACTGGGATCGAGATTGACACCAATGACTTCACCCACCGCATACCGCAATTTAAGAAGAGTATATGGGGAATATACGGACATACCCACAAACGGTTCAATTGCTATTTTTATACCGCGGGCGGCAGCGTAACGTCCTACTTCCCGCCAATATGGGATTACTTTGGCCTCCCACTGCCAGTTGAATAGTTCAATGCTATCTTCCAGGAATGCGTTGATCGGAAAATTCGGATATTTCGCGTTGTCCTGATCTCCGGGACATCCGGAAAAGCCGGTAACAACTCCAACACCGAGCATGTAAGCAAGATCAATCGTTCTCATAAAAGTTTCATGATGCAGACGGGCATAACTCTTATTAGGGTGAAGGGGATTGCCATGCGCACTGCAAGAACTGATGATTAAGCCGCGCGATTCAACAGCATGCAGCAGAGCTTTTCGCTTTCCTTCATTACTCCATAGTTCAAGTGGATCTACCGGCCCGACTCCAGCATAATTCCCCGTAGCCAGTTCAATGGCTTCTAATCCGTTGCTTTTGGCAAAATCCAGCGCTTCCTCAAATGACATACGACTGAAGACATAATTGAGAAATACACCCGGTTTTATAATTGCCACCTCCACTCATACCGCTGAGCAACTCACAATCTTTTATAATTATTCCCGGAGTAATTTATATATGACGTAGGACGTATTCGTTGCTCGATCTACCTCACAACAAAACGGGCAGGCCGCTGCAGCGGCCTGCCCGTTCCTGCCCATTCTACTATTGCAACATCTCAATTAATAATTGAGCGCGATAGGTCAAGTTCTTCTTTGCCCGTGTGGAAATCGCGTTCTGATTCGATTTATTGTCAAGCTGAAAAATGAATTTCTCCATAGACATGACTACATCCTTTACGGAGCCTTTTTCCAGATGTTGCACTGCTTTAACGTATTATTTAACTGCGTCACTAAAGGCCCCGTCAGCTCGCCCGAAGCTATATAATCTTCCATGAGCTTCTCTATCGCTGACAGCACACCCGGAGTCTGGATATCCGGTATCGGAACATTTGCCCAATCGGTGTCGGAAGCAAAATAGAAGCTTGTATATGCGGGTTGATTATACGCAGTGTTCTGCCTTGCAACCTCCGCTCTGTACTGAGCGTCATGCATTAATGTATATAATTTGCGGTCTGTTACCTCTGTGCTGAGATAAATACGGATAGCTGAGCTGTCCGTCGTCCGCACGAGCATTTCTTCTCTCCAGTCACCGAGAATATCCGCTACCAGACCTGGTGTTCCCTTCGTATAGTTGTTTGACCTAGTCCCTTCTGCTGTTAGAAGTGTTCCTTTCTTCCAATCTTCAATCGTTGGCGTGGCATCAATAGCGCCGTTCACAATCTGCGTCGTCATATCCGCTGACCACTTGATATTCATATTTGTACCGGGCGCAGCCGTACCGATTTTTTCTCCAGCCGCCGTCCACAAGCCAACCGCCCATGTTTCAAGACCTTTGTGATTAGGATCTACATCGCCAACCATGCCGCGCCCTGTATCTTTGCCGGTATAGCCGCCATAGATGACTTCCCCTGTTTTTGCATTACGTAAGGAGTAGCCGTATGGAGCCCAAACACCGCCTTCGTGCACCATAAAGATTTCCTGCCCGGGCCTGTCCGGATCGATATCCGTCACATGAAGCGCGTCGCCATGGCCTAGTCTGGCTGTGGTTCCTGGAGCTGCGCTCTGCGGAGGCATGACATCCGTCGAGCTGTACAATAAAGTGCCGTCATGATCAATCGCAGCAGATCCGTATACAATTTCTTGCTTGCCGTCGCCGTCAACATCCGCTGCGCTTAGGGAATGGGCGCCTTGCGTAGTGATGGAGCCGAACTCAGGATTCGTCCCGTCTCTGCCGTGAGGACCATCGTTGAACGGATTAATCATCGGAACCCATCCGCTGTCTGCGTACCAATGTTCCTTCAGATGCTTGCCATCCCAGCTGTAAGATACCAGCGTAGTTCGCGTGTAATACCCTCTGGCAAAAACCGCATAAGGCTTCTGACCGTCAAGGTAGGCCACACCGGCCAGGAAACGGTCTACCCGGTTGCCCGGCTCGATTCTTCCCATCGCATAATCTCCCCACATGAGACCATCGTCCCCGCGCCCAGGTTTATAACGAACCGTTTCCAGCTCATCGCCGGTTGTCCCGTCAAATACGGTTAAATATTCAGGCCCTTTCACAATAAAGCCCTCGAATGCCCTCAAATTGTTACGGCTGCTCCGGCCAGGAGCATATACATCCATGAAATAATCGACTAAGCTCTCCGCATCTACTCTGGACAGCGGATATTGGTACATCTTTTCTATCCCGAAGCTCTCTTCAAGGGTTGCCGGCCAATGGCCATTCTTAACTTCATCATGCTCAGACCAACCCATAAACATCTCGACCATATGCTCATAATAATCATCTCTGCTCATCCGGTAATCATCCGTATTGCTGTAACCAGCATCGATATCCTCTTTTGGCATCGTGATGTATTTCTCGGAGGAGACATTGCCTGCTCTATCAAAATTTATAATTTTAGTGCCTGGAGCGGTCTTAAACATAGATTCCGCCTTGCCGTCTCCATCAAAATCATACACCATGAATTGCGTATAATGAGCACCCGATCGAATATTCACACCCAAATCAATGCGGTATAGAAGAGTTCCGTCAAAATCGTAACAGTCAATATAGGTACTGCCGGTATACCCGACTTGAGATACGTCCTTCGAATTGGATGGATCCCACTTGACAAAATACTCATACTGCCCGTCGCCGTCGACATCACCCACGCTCATGTCATTCGCAGAGTAGGTATAAGCTTCGCCTGCGGGTGTGATCCCGTCTGCAGGCTTCCTAAGCGGCAAATCATAATAGGAATTCCCCCAAGGCTTAACCGGTGAGCTTTGATCCACTTCCTGTCCCTTAACGACAGCGCTTACATAGTACTCAGAGACAGCGGTTCCTTCTTTATCTATGTAATTGGTGCTGTTATCTATAGTTGCAATCTTTGTCCCATCACGGTATACGTTGAAGCTTGCGCCTGTCAGACCTGTTTCCGAATAACCAGTCACTTCATTAGCGAGAAGCCTCCAGCTTAGGAATATACCTTCTGATGTAGAAGCAGCAGCCAAACCTCGATCAAGATATTCCAGCTGAACTCCTTTGGCAAGACCACTCTCCCTTTCCATACCGGCAGCCGATGTGAAGGCCATACTGGTAAGCAGCAGAGGAATGACCAAAGCGCCGGTTAGCATCTTTCTAGCAAGTGGAGCTTTCTTTAACACCATTTCTCGATCACCGTCCATTATTTATTTGATAGATATCGTAGAAATTTGCTAGTCTTTAAGACATATCTTCCCCTTTCCTTTCAGAAGGCAGCCAATTCAGCAGATTTACCTTTGGAAAAGGTCGACGTTGAAGAAATCAATGGAAACCGTCCAAGCCTTGTTTTTGCAACTCCTCAGCTACTATTCGTGCAAGTTCCGTTGCTCCTTGACGGTTAGGATGTAAACTATCTCCCGTCATATAAAGCGCACTTGTAGCTTCCGGACCGATTGATGAAAAGTATGCTGAACTCAAGACATTAAGGTCAACGAGTGGAACATTTTCTTCTTGCGCCAACGCAAGCGTGGCATGTCGGTACCATCTGTTCACGGAAGTGTGTACGCCCTCTGAATTAAAGTCTGTTGCTCTGCCTTGCGGAGTGGATAAGACAACAGTAGCCCCTGTTGCTTGGACTTGTTGAACCATATCGCGCATAATCTCTTTGAATTGCGCTTCGGTTGTGTTGTTTTTGGGATTTGTGTCATTTATTCCTAACTGCAGTATAAAATAATCATCTGGCTTAATGTATTTCAGTATGGCTTCCAGTTGTCCATCATCCCGGAAACCTCTTGCAATCTGTCCGCCTGAAGCCATATTTCTTACTTGAAATGTTTTTGCACTAACATAGTCCCGAAACATTTGTCCCCATCCGGCCTGCACACTGCTGTCTAACGGATAGTAGTTACATACTGTCGAATCCCCGCCTATATAAATGGTTCTATTCGAGACAGGAATATCCGACAGCTTTCTAATCTTTAGGGCGCTTAAGGTAAAAGCCGTCCCTGCCTTACCTTCCGTTACAAGTATATTTAATTGACCGTCAGTAATCGGAATTTGAAATTTATCCGTAGCGGAGTTTCCTGTCATATTGATGACTTGGTAAACCCCTTCTGCCGCCACGCTTGCTCTTGCGGTATTTCCTAATGTAACTTTAATCTCGTAGAGTCCGCTCGGGAGATCTGCATTAAACGTGTTTGTGCTTTTCGTTCCATAAGTTAGAAATTGTACGGCATCACTTGCCGCGCCTGTACCAGACGCCGTAACATTCAACATGTTCTCCGGCGTATTAAATCCATAACCTTTTGTCTGATTGTAGCTTTCAGAAGCGCTGACGCCAATATAACCCGATTCCACACCTCCGCTGCCAAAATCATACTTTAACTCACTCGTTGTCGCCTCAACATGCAAATTCGCTATCCCTCCAAGTAATAAAGCTGTCATAAGAAGCGTACTTAACGCTTTCATCCATTTTCCTTTTTTCATTCATAATCACTCCTTTGCTATGTTCAATTGTTCATCCTCCGTATTTATTTTGATTGAAAAATAGTAAGCTACTCACCTCCCTGTATCTCTTAAAACAAATTAATACAAGTAAGCATTTTCCATCAATAAGAACTTTTTGCACCTCACGAATAAGCAATGAAAGGACAGCCTGTAACGGTTTAGTATTTTTTTGCTCGACTCGCACTTTCTTGTTAGCAACAGAATTCAAACCGTTTAAATATCTCCTATTTACGAAAGATGGTTCCATAATTTACTTTAAGCTTGTCGCAATAAGGACAGCATTCCATAGAGGAGGATTTAATGATGATGAAGAAAAAACAGAAGGCGTCGTGGAAACGGCGGGCTGCCCTTACCGGAGTGTGTCTGCTTGCATCGCTGCAAATCGTCTCGGTAAGCGCTCCATTGAAAGCGGTTGCGGAATCAGGTTCGGTAACATTGGCTACAGCAGAGGGAAAACGGCAGATGGAGTTTCTGGACCGCGGTGTTACAGCTGTTAAAACGGACAGCGGAGTATTTGTAAGCTGGCGGCTGCTCGGCACGGATCCGGCTAGTATTTCCTTCCATGTATACCGTGATGGAGTAAGATTGACTGATACGGCAATCACTTCCTCCACGAACCTCCTTGATCCGGAAGGTACGACAGAGTCCAGCTATACCGTCGCGCCGATATGGAGCGGGAAAGAACGAAAGCCGTCGGAACCGGCCTCCGTATGGGGGCAAGCCTTTCGCGATGTACCTCTTCAGAAGCCAGCGGGCGGCATCAATTCTGACGGTTCAGCCTACACGTACAGCGCGAACGATGCAAGCGTCGGGGATTTGGACGGAGACGGCAAATACGAATTGATCGTCAAGTGGGATCCGTCTAATTCAAAGGATAATTCCCAGGACGGAACTACCGGGCCCGTCTATATGGATGCCTACAAGCAGGACGGAACGTTCCTGTGGAGAATCAGTTTGGGACGAAATATTCGCGCAGGTGCCCATTATACGCAGTTTATGGTTTATGATTTGGATGGCGACGGCAAAGCGGAAGTGGCTTTCAAAACGGCTGACGGCACCATTGACGGGACCGGCAAAGCAATCGGCGATCCAAATGCCGATTACCGCAATTCATCCGGCCGCATCTTGTCGGGACCGGAATTCTTGACCATATTCGAAGGGGCCACCGGCAAGGAGCTGGTGACCATTCCTTACAACCCTCCGCGCGGCAATGTCAGCGATTGGGGAGACAGCTACGGCAACCGGGTGGACCGGTTCCTGGCTGGCATCGCTTATTTGGACGGAAAGCACCCAAGCTTGATCATGGCCCGAGGGTACTACACACGGACGGTGATTACCGCATATAATTGGCGCGAAGGTCAGCTTTCCGAAGTGTGGACTTTCGATTCCAATACCCCAGGACTGTCCGGATACGCCGGTCAAGGGAATCACAACCTGAGTGTGGCCGACGTGGACGGCGACGGTAAAGACGAAATCATATATGGCGCTTGTGCCATTGACAATAATGGCAAAGGCCTTTATACCACGGGGCTTGGACATGGCGATGCGATGCATCTAGGGGATCTTGATCCGAGCAGGCCCGGGACGGAACTCTTCCAAGTCCATGAATCAAAAACGGCTGCATACGGCTTGGAATACCGTGATGCCGATTCCGGGGAAACCATTTGGGGTCTGTTCACCGGTAAAGATACCGGACGCGGAATGTCAGCGGATATCCATCCCGGTTATCCTGGCGAGGAAGTATGGGCTTCTGGCGGATATGGGCTTTTCAGTGCAGCCGGAGTTAAGATCAGCGGCACGCAGCCGAATTCCATCAACTTCGGAATTTGGTGGGATGGCGATCTTCAGCGCGAGCTGCTTGACCATAATTGGAACGCTACTACCGCCACTGGCGTCGGTAAGATCGAAAAGTGGGATTACGTAAACGGCCAGCCTGAGACTCTATTAGTAGCGGACGGAACACTCTCGAATAATTATACCAAAGGCACCCCGAGCCTCCAGGCGGATTTGTTCGGAGATTGGCGGGAAGAAGTTGTATGGCGTACAGCGGACAGTATGGCGCTACGCATTTATACGACTACGGACGTTACCGGATACCGATTGCCTACTCTAATGCATGATCCCATTTACCGTCTTGGCATCGCTTGGCAGAACGTGGCCTATAATCAGCCTCCGCATACCAGCTATTTCCTCGGCGAGGGAATGACTCCACCTGTTCCTGCGATTTTTGTAGTAGATTAGGGACGGCGGCGAGAATTAAAACAAAACCCGACTGCTGCCCTTCATTTGGGCAGAGTCGGGTTTTGTGCATAAACCAGTCCTTTCATCGCCGATGATTCAAGGCTTTCCAGCATTTTTGTCGCCCGCTTCCGAGGCATGATCGTCCTTCTCACAATATAAAGTCACTCCATTATTTGTATCTTTTTATATAATCCGAAGAAGCTCTTCTAAACGCTGGATCTCATAAGTAGGATTAAGCGCGGATTCATTCGTTTTATTCTTCGGATTAAACCAGCAGGTATCGATGCCATAATTAATCCCGCCTTGAATATCAGAGGTTAACGAATCCCCTACCATAAGCACCTTTGACTTATCCGTTATGTTCAGCTTATTAAAAGCGTAATCAAATATGCCCGTATGCGGCTTCGAATAGCCGGTTTCCCCGGAAACTATAATATGCTCGAACGAATTAGCCAGGCTCGATCTGCCGATTCTGCTATGCTGCGTCTGCTTGATCCCGTTTGTTATAATTGCTGTACGGTGACCGCAGCTTAGCAGCTGCTGAATAAGTACTTCTGAGCCTTCTATGAGGAAAGAGCCCTCCCCCAAATATTTCACATAGCGCTCGCTAAAATAACCTGCATTCAGGTCTACCCTGATTTCCGCGAATAGCCTTCTAAATCGTTCATGACGCAAAAAATCAAGAGTAACCTTCCCTTTCTCATAATCATTCCATAGCTGCTGATTCACCAAGCGATACTGCTCAACATGTGACTGCATCAGCTCGATTTGGTGTTCAAGAAACACACTTTTAAGCACATGCGCCTCTGCCAATGAATAATCATATATGGTATCATCTGCATCAAACAAAATAACCTCGTATTTCACTTAAATATCCCCCTGTCCTGATCACTAATGGCGGGCTCCAAATGCTCGGCTAGAACCTCCTTGGTGCAGCAGCCAGGTTCTATTAGATCAAAATGTTTGTCCGGCTTGTAAGCACTCCCGCTATTTTACTTATGCAGCCGCTCGGCATCTATTTATCTGGATTTTCTCCCTCTATTTGCGAGCAACATTAGCAGGAGTCTTTCCTGTTAATTCTATAACTTGATTACACTGATTTAAGTAATTCGTTGCTTCGCTATCGTTTCCTTTTTCTGTAATGCTGGTGAAGCACGAAAAAAAAGACAAAACACCCCTACCGGATGCTTTGTCTTCTTCATTGGTTAAGAATCCTTTGATCTGTTGGCCATATCGATGATCATTACGATAAGCACGAGTAGTTGAATGAGCAATTCGATACTCATTGCAATCCCTCCCAGCTGCAGGTAATGCTCCTTCGCTGCGGCCTCTCCTCCCGTTTTACCTAACCTAACAAACGTCTCCCGTTACCATGCTTATGGTCGAATTCTGAATTTTATGACGGAATAGAGCACAATGGCGGCAGCCACCAAATAAATAAACTATTTTTTAACGGCAGCAGCGATTGCTCCTGCAAATCCCGGCCTTGCAGCGCGCCTGCGACTTCATTTCCTCATTGAAGTTAATCTGCTGCTATCTGCCCATATAAAAAACCCAGGCATAAGTGCCTGGGTTCGATTTTACCATGGAAGATCGCCGATTTGATGCAAAATCGCGTCGATTTCCGTTAATTCCTCAGCCGATAACGGCGCGCCTTCAAGCACCTTCACATTTTCTTCGATCTGGCTGACACGGCTGACGCCGATTAGCGCCGAGGTGACTCCGCCCTCACGCAGCACCCATGACAGCGCCATTTGGGACAAGGTTTGTCCTCTTCTGGCTGCCAATGCCTCAAGGCTGCGGAATTTCTGAATACGCTCCGCAGTGATCGCCTCCGGCTTCATCGTGCTGGTGGAAGCTTGGGACTCCGCTTCGATTTTATCTACATATTTATTCGTTAGCTGTCCTCTTCCGAGCGGACAATAGGCAATCGAGCCTACGCCATTGTCATTCAGCACTTCCTGCAGCCCATCTTCGATCCAACGATTCAGCATCGAATAGTTCGGCTGATGAATGAGACATGGCGTACCGAGCTGCTTCAAAATTTTGAGCGCTGCGCTTGTCTGCTCCGCACTATAATTGGACAAGCCGACATACAATGCTTTGCCTTGTCTAACGGCTTGGTCAAGCGCGCCCATAGTTTCTTCAAGCGGCGTTTCCGGATCTGGACGATGCGAATAAAAAATATCGACGTAATCTAGTCCCATCCGCGTTAAACTCCGATCCAGGCTCGAAAGCAAATTTTTGCGGGAGCCCCATTCGCCATACGGCCCTTCCCACATATAATAGCCTGCTTTTGTCGAAATAAGCAGCTCATCCCGGTACGGCGTCAAATCCTTCTTGTACACCGCTCCGAACGTTTCCTCGGCAGAGCCTGCGGGAGGTCCGTAATTGTTCGCCAGGTCAAAATGATTGATGCCAAGATCGAACGCTTTTAAAATCATTGCACGAGAATTTTCCAGCGGCTGATTGCCGCCAAAATTTTGCCATAAGCCAAGCGAGATGGCCGGCAGCTTGATACCGCTCTTTCCTGAACGAATATACTTCATATCGGAATATCGGTTTTGATCAGCAACGTAAGGCATTTGTCAGCATTCCCCTTTTGCAATATTGGATTGATTCATCGCTGGAAGCATGCTATTATGATGGCTGCCATTCATGAATACGTTCAAAGTATAGCTTATCAGCACAAATAATTGGAATGTCCACAAGCAAGTTTTATATGGCATAATGTAATATATCAACGGACGGATAGCAGGAGCTGAACATAGATGTGTGAGCGTTATGAACTGATTTATTATTATCATGGCAAACAATATTGCGTGCCATGCTATAATTGGGGCCCCGGGGTTAAGGATCATTATAAAATACTGTTTATCCACGAGGGTAAAGGCAGCTATCATATTAATGGCTGTACGTATGCGCTCAAAAAAGGGCAAGGCTTCATGGTGTTTCCGGACACTATTTGCCAGATGAAAGCCGATGAGCACGAGCCTTGGGTTTATTCGTGGATCGCCTTTCAAGGCACCAG
>DATJKM010000244.1:0-21676 GCA_035491515.1 Candidatus Udaeobacter sp.
ATTGTAATCGATGCGAAGCTGAGGCTCGTAATAAACCTCATGCCGCGGTTCATACCAGAAGGGTATGGGCTCGCCTTGCGCGAGCTTGTCGTCGACAGAGGGCTCACTTATTAGCTGAAGCGCAGGAACGCCGCTGACGACGCAGCCGCAGCCCTCTGTATCGTGTAGCAGCTTAAGCTGTTTTGTCCCGTCTTCTAAATAAGGGGATAACCGGTCCGTGGCTGCTTTGGAAAAAATGATATGCATATGGTTCCCTCTCTTTCTCTCTATTGCACAGTATGTCTAGCAGGTTTAAGATGATTATAAGGATTGACATAAGTAAGATCAAGTGAAGTTCCTATGAAAGGAATGCAATCCGAATCGAGAATAGGAAGGCGGAAAAATGATGTCGATAAAACATAACGATGCTTTGCAAAGCTTTACGGAAACGATTCGAAAAATAAAGAGCTATGACGAAGCACTCGGCGTTCTGTACTGGGATCTGCGCACCGGCGCGCCCCGCAAAGGGATGGATAATCGTTCCGAGGTCATCGGCGCTTTGTCCGCTGACCAGTTCAAGCTGTCAACTTCGCCTGAGCTGGGAGAGTGGCTGTCCACGCTGGAGGATAGCAATGTTTATTCGAATCTCAGTGAAATCGAGCAGCGTCTAGTGACAGAGACTCGCAAGGAATACGATCGCAGTGTAAAAATTCCGCCGAAGCTTTATCAAGAATATGTAGTGCTATCCTCACAATCCGAATCCAAGTGGGAGGAAGCCAAAGAAAATAATGATTATGCGGGCTTCCAGCCGTATTTGGAAAAAGTGATATCATACACGAATCAATTTATCGATCTATGGGGTGCTAAAGCGACCCGTTATGATACGCTGCTTGATCAGTACGAGCCTGGCATGACGGTAGCTGAGCTCGACCATGTATTCGGAGGCTTGCGCGAACAGCTCGTACCGCTGGCAGCTGCAATCGCGAATTCGCCCCATCAGCCTGACACCTCTTTCCTTAAGCAAAATTATAATAAACCGGCGCAAAAAGCATTTAGCTTATACATACTGGAGCAAATGGGCTATAGCTTCGATGCAGGACGGCTGGATGAGAGCGTTCATCCATTCGCTACCGGTCTAAGCCCTGGTGATGTTCGGATTACGACGCGTTATTTGGAAAACGATGTAACGAGCGCATTGTTCGGCACGATTCATGAGGGCGGCCATGCGCTGTATGAGCAAAACATTATGGAGGAGCTCATTGGCACGACACTCTGCACCGGAACGTCCATGGGCATCCACGAGTCGCAATCCCGCTTCTGGGAAAATGTCATCGGACGCAGCAGACCGTTCTGGAATCGCTATTTCGGCGAGCTTCAGAAGCGGTTTCCGGGTCAGCTGGATGTCAGCGTCGATCAATTTTATCGTGGCAATAACGTTGTCCAGCCATCGCTAATCCGTATTGAAGCAGATGAGCTGACCTACAATCTGCATATTATTATCCGCTACGAGATGGAGAAGCTCATCTTCAATGAAGGTGTGAAGGCAGCTGATTTGCCTGCGATTTGGAACGATAAATATAAAGAGTACTTAGGCGTGACACCACCAAACGACGCGGAGGGCGTTCTTCAGGACGTGCACTGGTCGGGCGGCGCCTTCGGCTACTTCCCGTCCTACTCGCTTGGAAATATGTACGCTGCACAGATTGCCGATACGATGGAGCGGGAGCTTGATGGCTTCTGGACGAAGGTTGGAAATGGCGATTTATTGCCGATTAAGCAATGGCTGACGGAGCGGATTTACAAATACGGTAAGCTGAGAACACCTTCTGAGCTTATTCAAAGTGTGACGGGCAAGCCGCTTGATCCTCAGCATTTGGTTGCGTATTTAACGAAGAAATATACCGATATCTACAAACTGTAGTGCTGAAGCGAAGCTTGCAGGAATGAATAGAAGGCTGTCCGGTCGTCTTTTGACGATGTGCGGGCAGCCTTCTTTTTGTGTGCACATTCACCGCCTAGAACACTACCGCATAGGCTGGAGTACATTTATTAAACGCAATTGCGCGGGAGGGAAGAAAAAATGAAAAGACGTATGATATGGTCGCTGATGCTTACGGTAGCGCTTGTCATAACTTCGACTTTGGCAGGCTGCGGCAAAGGAGATTCGGAAAAAGTGAAAATCCGAATCGGCGAGGTGACACGCTCGGTATTTTATGCGCCGGAGTATGTCGCGGTCGCGAAAGGATTTTTTGAAGAGGAAGGTCTTGATGTGGAATTGACAACGACGCCGGGCGGAGACAAAACGATGACAGCACTGCTCTCGAATGTCATCGACGTTGCGCTGGTTGGCTCAGAAACGTCCATTTATGTGTATCAGCAGGGCACGGATGACCCGATCATTAACTTTGCTCAGCTTACGCAGACCGACGGCACGTTTCTCGTTGCCAGAGAGGCAGTTGAAAACTTCGATTGGAATTCGTTAAAAGGCAGTGTGTTCCTCGGACAGAGAAAAGGGGGCATGCCGCAAATGGCTGGCGAGTTCGCGCTGAAGAAGCTGGGAATCGATCCTAAGACTGATTTGGAGCTTATTCAAAACGTTGATTTTGCTAATATTCCTGCGGCTTTTGCATCAGGAACCGGCGATTATGTCCAGCTGTTCGAGCCGACGGCATCGATTTTTGAGAAGGAAGGCAAAGGCTATGTTGTCGCATCGTTTGGTGCTGAAAGCGGCCACCTGCCTTATACCGTCTTTATGGCGAAGCAGAGCTACATCAACAAGAACAAAAAAGCGATTCAATCATTTACGAATGCCATTTATAAAGCGCAGCTATGGGTAGAGAGCAACGACGCCGAGACGATTGCGGATGTTGTGCTTCCTTATTTCGAAAATGTGGATCGCGATATTCTCGTTAGCGCGATCGACCGTTACAAGCAGCAAGGCTCGTACGCAACTGATCCGATCATTGACGAAGCGGAATGGAATAACCTGCTCGACGTCATTACGACGGCAGGAGAGCTGGAGAAACGTACGGAGCACAGCGAGCTGGTAGACACCGGCTTTGCAGAAAAAGCGATCGAAGCGATTAAATAGACACGGGGCAGGAAACGGAGGCTTAGGCATGTCGCATGATCCGGTGCTTGAGCTGCAGCAGTTATCACATGTTTATGTGAATGAAAAGGGTGCCTCGCTCGCGGTTGAGCAAATTGAGCTTACAGTAGACCGCGGGGAGTTTATTAGTCTGGTCGGCCCCAGCGGCTGCGGCAAGACGACGGTGCTTAGCTTGCTCGCCGGCTTGTTTCCTCCGACTAAGGGCCAAGTACTGTTAAACGGGGAGCGGGTTGCCGGCCCCTCGCCCAAGGTAGGCTATATGCTGCAGCAGGATTATTTGTTTCCATGGCGCACAATAAGTGAAAACGCCGCGATAGGGCTTGAGATTAGCGGCCGGAAGACGGAGAAGGGGCTTCGAGCCGTCGATAGGCTGCTCGAAGAGCTGGGATTGCCTGGATCAGGCCGCAGATATCCGCATGAGCTGTCGGGCGGCATGAGGCAAAGGGTCGCGCTTGCAAGGACACTGGCCACCGAGCCTGAGGTTCTTTTGCTCGATGAGCCGTTCTCTGCGCTGGATCTGCATATCAAGCTTCAGCTTGAGGATTTGGTTCATCAAACGCTGAAACGGCTTAGCAAAACGGCAGTGCTCGTGACGCATGATCTTGCGGAAGCGGCTGCGATGAGCGATCGCGTCATCGTGCTTGGCCGCAACCCTGGCCATATACGCTGCGAGTTGGAAATACCGGAAGATATCAGCCGGGCAACACCGATGGCGGCCCGCAAGCTGCCGGGTTTTCAAGAGCTTTTTGAACGCTTATGGAATGAACTTGATAAAGAAGATATGGAAGGCGAAGGAGGTGGACAGAGTGGATGAACGCGAGGGGCCGGATCTGATGAAAGCGGAGAAGCCTGAGAGGGCGGCTGTTTCCGGTATTCAGGAGGATCGCCGCTTTTGGATGAACGAGCTTCATGACCGCTTTAAAAAAAGGAAGCGCCGGATAACGGCTGCAGTCGTTGCGACCCAAGCTGTCCTGCTTCTTCTATTTGTTAGCTTATGGGAAGCAGCGGGGCGGAATGACTGGATTGACCCCTTGCTGTTCAGTTATCCGTCCAAGATGTTTTTGCAGCTATGGAAGACGATGGCTGACGGATCCATTTGGCCGCATATTGGCGTGACAGTGACCGAAACGGCAGCAGGTTTTTTGCTTGGAACATTGCTGGGGACTGCGATAGCCGCGGCGCTGTGGTGGTTTCCTTTTTTGTCGCGCGTATTTGATCCTTATTTGGTCGTTCTGAACAGTATGCCGAAGGTGGCGCTGGGTCCAATCTTTATTGTAGGGCTTGGTCCGGGATTTATGTCGATCGTGGCCATCACTTTGTCGGTGACCGTTATCATTACGACGTTAAACATATACAACCGTTTTCGGGAAATCGATTCCGGCTATATTAAGGTAGTAAGGCTGTTCGGAGCTTCCCGTTTCCAATTGTTCAAGCTCGTTATTTTGCCTGGCTCATTTCCCGTCATTATTTCCACCTTGAAGGTAAATGTCGGACTGGCGTGGATTGGCGTCATCGTTGGCGAATTTCTCGTCGCGAAGCTGGGTCTTGGCTATTTGATTATATACGGCTTTCAGGTATTCAATTTCACGCTGGTCCTGTCAAGCCTGATCGTTATTGCGGTAGTTGCAACTGTTATGTATCAGCTCGTTGCCGCGCTCGAGAGGCGGTTGACGGCAGGCTGGCGCGAGCGGTAGGATGTAGAAATAAAATCCTATTGTTCGCGAGGTTATTTCATGGGCATTCGTATTATCAAAACGGCGTTAGCCGCCATCGCAGCTATTTATACTGCCGTATATCTAGGACTGGAGCCGCCTCTAGGCGCAGGAATACTCGCTATACTCGGCGTCGAAGTGACGCGGATGAAAGGGCTGAAGAGCGCATTCGTCCGATTTATCGCCTCCGTGCTCGGACTTTTTTTTGCATCGCTTATTTTTACCTTGTTCGGCTTTCATATATGGGCGGTTGCTATATTTATTCTCATCACGTTTCCTATACTATCGCGATTTCATTTAAAGGACGGCATTGTCACAAGCTCGGTTATCGTCTTTCATTTGTTTAATAGGGCCGAGGTTACGACGGGGATTATCGGCAATGAGATATTGCTGCTGTTCGCCGGTCTTGGATGGGCGACGATCGTGAACATTATTTACATGCCGAAGGATGAGCATCAGCTAAGCTTCTACCGTTCAGCGATCGAGCGAAGCTTCGGCGTTATTTTTCAAGAGATGGCGCTCACGCTTCGTAATCCGGCGCATGTGTGGAACGGCGGGGAAATATTAGAAGCCTACAATGCGATCGAGGAAGGCGCGCTGCGCTCTGTCCGCAACCGGGAGAATCGGCTATGGGGCCAGGAGCAGTATTGGTCCACTTATTTCGAAATGAGAAGGCAGCAGCTTGAATCGGTGCAGCAGATGCTCGTCGAGCTGGCGTTTGTATTCGAGAAATTCCCTCAGGCAGTTATGATTGCCGATCTGCTTGATCAGCTGTCGTTCGATGTGAAATCGGATGTGTACGAAGGCAACGTCGAAGAACGGATATACAATCTGTCGCAATTATTCCGGACGATGGAGCTCCCCAAATCACGGGAAGAGTTCGAAATTCGCGCAGCACTTCACATGCTGCTTCATGAACTGGAGCGGTATATAAGCATTGCGAAGCGATTAAAAAAAAGAAAAGTCATGTCGTCCGAACTTCAGCCATAGAATGTAGAGGGAAAAATTCGTTGCGAGGCAAGCGTAAACGGCTGGCGACGACTAGGGGGGACGCAGCTATCGTTTCGCGTAGAAATACAAGCATGATTATAGGGGAGATGCCTGTAGCGTCTTGCATTTCAAGCGAAAACGGCTGGCGGCGGCTAGGGAGGCACAGCTATCGTTTCGTGCAGAAATGTGAGTATATTTATAGGTGAGGAATCTATAATATCTTGTATTTCAAGCGTGGATGGCTGGCGGCGACTAGTAGCTGCGCAGCATACGTTTAGCTGAGAAATATAAGCACCGTTATAAGTGTGAGACTTATGTATTCTTATATTTCAAGCGTAACAGCTACATCCGGGCTTGTACGGTTCTAGCTTACGTTCCGCAAAGATCTATATGGATCGCTATAAGTATGAAACTTATATAATCTTATATTTCGAGAAAATAAACAGTCACCCTAGACGAATGTCCTGCATACACTTTAAATGAATGATTGTATGGAGGAGGTTAAATCAATGACTATTGCAGATAAACAGCTCCAGTACAGAGAAATAATTACTAAAGCTGTCTGCGGAAAAGGTCGTAAGTTTTCCACTGTAACCCATACCGTAACACCGCCTCATAATCCGACCAGTATTTTGGGAGCATGGATAATCAACCATCAGTATGAAGCGGTTCGTTCGGGCGACGGCATTGAGGTAATTGGTACTTACGATATCAACATTTGGTATTCGTACAGCAAAAACTCGCAAACAGACGTAGCTAAGGAATCTGTGCATTACGTCGAGCATGTCAACCTCTCCTATGTAGATCCGAAGCATCGGCCTTCTACAGTGGAAGTGTCAGCCGACGTGATACAGGAGCCGAATTGTATCGAAGCGAATATTTCTTCGAACGGCTCCGGTGTTGTGATTCGTGTAGAACGTGAGTTTTCGGTGGAGCTGGTTGCCGAGACTAAGGTTTGCGTAGCAGTACTTCCAGGCGGTTGCGGCGACCTGGACGGCAAGGATCTGGAATTCAGCCTCGGCGATAACGATTATGAGGATTTGGATCCGGATTTGCTGGACGAAGAGCTGTAAGCAAGCCGGGAAGCTTTGCTGTCAAGGTATCATATGCTGCGGGAGCAGTAAATTCGAGGGCGAAAGCCCTCTTTTTTTTGGAAATCTTTTCAGGCGTAAAAATCAGCTCTGTCAAAAATGATTAAAGGCGGGAAGCATGATGGCTTCGACGTGGATATGGAGGGGCAGCTACGACAGGCTGGAGAGGGTTACATATCATGAAAACGGTCCGCATGTCTCTGGAGAACGAAACGGACAGCCGCTGCATGCGCAGCCATGGACCGAAGTGAAGGCAGGCGATGCGGTGATCGCATGGTCGGATGCCCGTACGATCGATTGCAGCCGCTTTAAAGGCGTCTGGGTGCTTAATATTAAAGGCCACAGCACCATAAAGCAGTCGGAAGCAGAGAAGCTTCGGATATGGCGCCGAGCCGGCCTTTGCGGAGGTCCTGAGGTGGAGAGCGAACGTTTGTATCGCGTCGGCATTGTTCATTTGGAGCCGGTGGAAATGGTGCGCATTGACGCCTCGGGAAAACCGATGCACGGTAAGCCGCTGCTGCCTGCGGGTAGTGGCGGCTGGCCGGAGGATCCCGTAATGCGGCGGGTAATTCGTACCGCCGTTTCGGCGTTGTATACGTTAGGACTCGATATCGGCGAGGCCGTGATCTCGCTTGGCGGGGACGGGCGAACAGCCGTCCGCGCCGCTTGGCCGAAGCTGAGTGATACGAGGCTGGAGGCGGCAGTGCTGCGGCGATTCGCCGCTTGGCATGCGGCGGCGAGAGCGGAGGCAGTGGATCGGCAGCTGCTTATTGGCGCCGATCCGGAGTTTGTGCTTGTGACGCCGGCCGGTAAGGTGGCTTCGGCGTCGCGGTTTTTTGGAGCGGGCGTCGGCGGGGCAGCAGGGGCCGACGCCGTGCGTGTCGGGCGACGGCTTCTCTATCCCGTCGCCGAGCTGCGGCCAGAGCCGGCCGATAACCCGGCCGCTCTCGCCGCGAACGTGCGGCGGCTGTTGCTGCGCGCCGCCGAACGCATCAGCGACCCCGCGTTGCGCTGGGCCGCCGGAGCGATGCCCGTGCCGGGGCTTGCGCTCGGCGGGCACATCCACATCAGCGGAGCGCCGCTAACGAGCCGCTTGCTCCGCTTGCTCGACAGCTACGCGGCATTCCCGCTCGCTTTAATTGAGGACCCCGCAGGGCGGGCCCGCCGTCCCCGTTACGGTACGCTCGGGGACTTTCGCCAGCAGCCGCATGGCGGGTTCGAATACCGTACGCTGCCGAGCTGGCTCATCTCGCCGGCAGCGGCTAAGGCTGGCTTCGCTTTGGCGCTGCTGTGCGCTCGCGAGGCGCTAAACATCGACTACATACCTGCTCTGGATGAGCGGTATGCAGAAGCCTATTACGCCGGCGACCGCTCCGGGCTGGCCGGCTGCTTAGACGGCCTTGCCGCATCCATCTCCGCCACTCCCAGCTATGACGCGCTCGCACGCTTTATCGAGCCGTTGTTCGAGGCTGCGCGGCGCGGCACGACATGGGATGAGAGCTCGGACATTCGGTTCAAATGGCGTATACCCCAATAAAGGTTGTTTAACAAATCAAAATATCGATCTTTCGGCTTTAGCTGCAAAGCTGGCTCATCCTCACGAATTTAAGTAACTTATGTTGCACTTTCGCACGATTGAAGCACCATTACCGCGATTTGATTGATCATCATATCCTGCACTTTCGCATGATAGAAGTACCATTACCGCATTTTGATCATCCTACACTGCATGTGAGCAGGATAGAAGCCCGCGAACAGCCAAAAGTAGCCCGAATCGAGCTTCTATTCTGCCAACGTGCAGCATAGCATGTCCACCAGAACCTCAATATGAAAAGTTAGTGCTGTCATGCAATATAGCATATTCTCACGTACACACCCGAATAGTCCGAATAGGAGCACTTTTCGCTTATGGCGCACATCTGTTCCGCTTGTTATAATGGGTATCTAATGTTTACTGCGTGGGAAACAAGGCTTAAGCGGACTTGCGTATGTAATTAATAATATTAAATATTGAGATGCGGACGAAGCGTCATGATATAAACGTTTTTGAGGAGGATCGGAAATGGCTGGCTATACTCCAATGATTTTGCAATATCTCTCTATAAAAGAAGAAGCGAAGGACGCATTTTTGTTTTTTCGATTAGGCGATTTTTATGAAATGTTTTTTGACGATGCGATAGCGGCTTCCCGCGAGCTGGAAATTACGTTGACTGGCAGGGAGGGCGGCGGAGAGCAAAAAATTCCGATGTGCGGCGTGCCTTATCATTCCGCTGAAAACTATATTAGCAGACTGGTGGATAAAGGCTATAAAGTAGCGATTTGCGAGCAGGTTGAAGACCCGTCAGCGGCAAAGGGCGTCGTGCGCCGGGAAATCGTGCGCATTATTACGCCCGGTACGGTCATGGAATCGAAGGCGTTGGAAGGCAAAGCGAATAACTTTATCGCCGCAATCGTCCGCGCCGGCGGCATGCTGGGACTTTCCGCTTGCGATTTATCGACAGGCGAGCTTTATGTGACGTCGTTTCCTGAGCATATCGAAGCGTTGATTGATGAAATAAACGTCTACCAGCCCTCCGAGCTTGTGGGCGATGGCCGGCTGCTGGAAGTCGTTCAGGCCGCGGCGGTTTGGAATAAGCAGCTGCTGCTAACGGCGCGCGAGCCGATGGCCGCAGACAAGCTGACGGAGCAATTCGGGGAGAGCGAGCTTGCCAAAATAACGGGAGCACGGCTTCTCGCCGTTAGCGTCCTGACTGGATATTTGGAGGAAACGCAGAAACGCTCCCTTGGGCATGTGCGTACGATAACGAGCTATGAGCCTAACCAGTACATGATTCTGGATCATTATACAAGAAGAAATCTGGAGCTTACCGAAACGGTCCGCGACCGCAACAAGAAGGGTTCGCTTTTATGGCTGCTGGACCGCACGCAAACGTCGATGGGCGCGCGCTTGCTGCGCCGTTGGATTGACAAGCCGCTGCTCAGCAGCGCTGCTGTAGAAGCCCGCTTGGATGCGGTCGAAACCTTATATCTAGATTTAATTTTAAGAGACGATATCCGTAAGGAGCTGCAGCCGATTTATGATCTCGAAAGGCTGGTTGGCAGAGTGGCTTTCGGCAGTGCGAACGGTCGCGATTTGAATGCTCTGCGCAGCTCCCTTCGCCGGATTCCGCAGCTGACGGATCTTTGCGAGCAATCCGGCTCAGTTGTGCTGCAATCGCTCGTTGAGGGGACGGACAACTGCTCTGATTTAGCTGATCTTATAGAGAAGGTGCTTGTCGACGAGCCTCCGGTCACCATCCGGGAGGGCGGGCTTATCCGTCCCGGCTATGATGCGTATTTGGATCAATTGAGAGAAGCAAGCACGAACGGCAAGAAATGGCTGGCGGAGCTTGAGCGCCAGGAGCGCGAGGCAACCGGCATCAAAAATTTAAAAATCGGCTATAACCGAATTTTCGGCTACTATTTGGAGGTTTCCAAAGCGAATTTGTCCAGCTTGCCGGAAGGAAGATACGAGCGCAAGCAGACGCTTGCCAATGCCGAGCGATTCGTAACGCCGGAGCTGAAAGAGAAGGAGAGGCTGATTCTCGAGGCGGAGGACAAAATGGTCGATTTGGAGCATGAGCTGTTCACCCGGCTTCGAGATCATTTGTCTCATCACTTGCACAGGCTTCAGAAGGCAGCCGCAATCATCGCCGAGCTTGACGTGTACCAATCATTAGCGACGGTCAGTGCGGAGCGCCGGTTTTCCCGCCCGCAAATAACGGAAGGCTATGATTTGCACATTGAGGACGGGAAGCATCCTGTCGTTGAAGCAATGATGGATGGAACGCCTTTTATTTCAAACGGCACGGGGCTTCACAAGGACAAGCAGTGGATGCTCTTAATTACAGGTCCGAATATGGCTGGCAAAAGCACATACATGCGCCAAGTGGCACTCATATGCATCATGGCTCAAATGGGCTGCTTCGTTCCTGCAAAGTCGGCTGTTATTCCGCTAATAGACCGCATTTTCACCCGGATAGGCGCAGCTGACGATCTCATAGGCGGCCAAAGCACCTTCATGGTGGAGATGAAAGATATTCAGCTGATGACAGAGAAGGCAACGGCGAACAGCCTTGTTATTATCGATGAGCTCGGCCGCGGCACTTCAACCGGCGAAGGAATGGCGATCGCTCAGGCGGTAATCGAGTATGTCCATCATCATATCGGCTGCAAAGCGCTTGTATCGACGCATTTTCATGAGCTGGCTCATCTTGAGGATTCTTTGCCGTCGCTTACGAATGCACGTATGGCAGTCGAAGAAAGCGGCGATAATGTAACGTTTCTGCGTAAGCTCATTCCCGGCGCAGCAAGCACCAGCTACGGCATATATTGCGCTCAATTGGCCGGCCTGCCGCAGTCTATTATTGGCAGAGCCTACGAGCTGCTTGATGAGCCGGCTGCCGTTGATCTGCCAAAGGCAGCATCAGCTGCAGTTGCAGCAGCTAGTGGATCTCAGCGCTCCTATTCGTATGCGCAGCAGCCTTCCTTGTTAACCGAGGAGAGGAAGGAAGCCGTGATGGCTGCGGAGTCGCGCGGGATCGTGCAGCTTTCGATATTTGATGAGCCTGCCGCCGCTAAGGAGGCCGAGCCTGCACGGAGGAAAACAAATCCGAAGGCCGAGCAGCTCGCGGAGCAATTGCGGAAGCTGGATTTGTTTAACTTAACGCCGATGCAAGCGATGCAATGGCTGAATGATATGAAGAGTAAATTGAACGACTAGCTAGGCGGAAGGGGGAGACGTAACGTCATGGGAAAAATCAAAGTGCTGGACGAGCAGCTTGCCAACCAGATAGCCGCAGGCGAAGTGGTCGAACGACCGGCATCGGTCGTAAAGGAGCTTGTTGAAAACGCGGTCGACGCTGGCAGCACAACGGTTGATATTATGATTGAAGAAGGTGGTTTGTCGCTAATAAGAGTCATCGATAACGGCTACGGCATAGAGGCTTCTGACATCGTTACTGCGTTTCAACGTCATGCGACGAGCAAAATCTCGACGAGCAGCGATCTCTTTCGCATTGCGAGTCTGGGCTTTCGGGGGGAAGCGCTGCCGAGTATTGCCGCCGTTTCCCGGCTGCAGTGCATCTCATCGGAGACATCTACGGGACTTGCGCGCCGCATCGTTATTGAAGGCGGCAAGCTCACGATAGATGAACCGGCGAATGCGCCGCAAGGAACGGAAATGACCGTGCGGGATTTATTTTACAATACTCCCGCACGTCTTAAGTATATGAAGGCTATTCAAACCGAGCTTGGCCATATTTCTGATTATATCAACCGGATCGCGCTTGCGCACCCCGGCATTGCCTTTACGTTTAAGCACAACGGAAACGTGCTGCTGCGTACGCTCGGGACTGGCGACAGGCTGCAGGTCATTGCCGCTGTGTATGGGTCTAATACGGCTAAGATCATGCTGCAGGTAGAAGCGGAAACTGCCGATTACGAGCTGCGCGGCTACATTTCGAAGCCTGAGCTGACACGGGCCAATCGGAACGGAATTACCGCAATCGTTAACGGACGCTACATACGCAGCCATACGATCAATCAATCGTTGCTGCAAGCGTACCACACGCTTCTTCCAATCAATCGTTTTCCGCTAGCGGTATTGGAGCTCGGAATGCATCCAAGCTTGCTTGACGTCAACGTCCATCCGTCCAAGATGGAGGTCAGATTCAGCAAGGAGCCGGAGCTTCGCACCATGATTGAGGATGCTGTCAAAGCTGTGCTCGGGCGCCAGCGGCATATTCCGGGTCCGGAATCAAGCAGCAGGCAGGAGCGCTCCAAGCCATTGTTCGTGCAGGATGCCATTTCGTTTCACCGTCCGGAGCCGGCAGCAGAGTCCTTCAAGCCGTATCAGCCGACAGAGACGAAAAAAGCGTCTGCAGTCTCTTACAAGGCACCGGTCATTGATAGGGAGTATGTTCCCCGGAACGCAGCAGAGAAGCTTTATGCGCCGCCTGTCCCGGATGCGGAAGCTCTCGCTGTCCGCGAGGTATCAGCCCCTTGGGAGCAAGCCGCATCAACGGTTTTCGATGCGGTTAAACCAAATACAGATCATATGGTTGAGCTGTTAAATAAATCGCAGAGTACAGATACATCAGTATGGGTACAAGCTGAGCCTGAAGCAGAGCAGGCTGAATATCAGAATGAGCCATTTGAAGCGCTGCCGCCAGCTCCGGAACGTGCTGCAGGCGATGCAAGTACATTTGAACCGGCTGCTGCAGAAACTACGGAAGCCCGACTGCCAGCTGCTGCAGGAGTTCCGGAAGCCCGACTGCCGGCTGATGATGACGCTGCGGAGCAGCCTTCGTTTCCTGAGCTGTACTGGATCGGTCAGCATCATGGCACCTATATCGTTGCTCAGTCTCAGGATGGTCTCTATTTGATCGATCAGCATGCGGCGCATGAGCGCATTAATTATGAGTATTATTTTCATAAATTCGGCAATCCTGAAGCGGCCAGCCAACAATTGCTCGTTCCGCTGACGCTTGAATTTACAACGGGAGAGGCATCGCAGCTAAGGGACCTTATTCCTATGTTTGCTCAAGCCGGGGTCGAGCTGGAACCTTTCGGAGCGCAGACGTTTCTTGTCCGTTCATACCCCGAATGGATGCCGCAGGGCGAGGAGCAGTCTTTGCTTGAGGAGATGGCGGAGCTGCTCATTACGGAGCGGAAATCCATTGACATAGGCAAGCTGCGGGAGAAAGCGGCCATTATGTGCGCATGCAAAGCATCGATCAAGGCGAATGACCGGATGAACCGCGAGGAAGGCGAGACCTTGCTTGCCAGGCTTGCGAATTGCAAGCAGCCTTACACCTGCCCGCATGGCCGTCCTATCATTGTGCATCTATCGACCTACCAGCTGGAAAAAATGTTTAAGCGGGTGATGTCGTGATCGTCACAACGACGGCTAAGCCGTCTGCACGCGCTTTGGAGCAAGCCAGGCGGCTGTCAGACGAGCTTTCAGCTGCGCTTAAAGCACGCGGAAATTTAACAGTCAATAAGCTTATGACGCTAAGCCGGGATAAGCGATTAATAGTGGTGACTGAAGAAGAGGTCCGCTATTATGACGGACAATCAGATACACCGCTTTATTTTCATCCCAGCATGGCGTTCGTTCGAGTGAAGCGTTTGCGACGCGGCGAAACGGATCCGCTCATTCAGCTTTCCGGCTGTAAAGAGGGGGATCGGGTTATCGACTGCACAGCGGGTCTAGCTTCGGATTCGCTCGTGTTCTCTTATGCCGCTGGACCTACGGGCGCCGTCACGGCAATCGAAAGCGAGCCCGTGCTGTGCGCGCTCGTTCGCGAGGGTTTGGCAGGTTATCAGACAAGCCTTCCGGATGTGAATGAAGCGATGAGGCGCATCGAGATGAAATGTGATCATCATATGGAATATTTGACGGGATTGCCTGATAAAAGCGTCGATATCGTTTATTTCGACCCCATGTTCAGGCAGCCGATAAACGAGTCGAGCTCGATGGAGCCGCTTCGTTCTATCGCCAATATGGACGCTTTATCCGGCAAGGTTATTGAACAGGCGAAGCGGGTTGCCCGCAAAAGCGTAGTTCTTAAGGAGCATCAAGCAAGCGGAGAGTTTGCGAGACTTGGCTTCGAGCGCCGGCATGTGAATACTTCGAAAATCGCATATGGAGTGATACAGCTTTGAGTGAAGAAATAAACGGTACGCAGCCAGCAAGCGAAATGCAAAAGTTGAAGAAGCAGCCGCTTCTCGTCCTCATCGGCCCGACAGCGGTAGGCAAGACGCGGATGAGCCTCGATATAGCTAAAGCCTGGAATGCCGAAATCATTTCCGGGGATTCAATGCAGGTTTATCGCGGGATGGATATCGGGACGGCCAAAATCCCGTTAGAAGAGCGTGAAGGCATCCCGCATCATCTTATCGACATTTGCAATCCGGAAGAAGCCTATTCCGCCGCTGATTTCCAAGCAGGCGCGACCCGTGCCATCGAGCAAATCGCTGAAAGGGGAAAGCTGCCTTTTATCGTTGGTGGAACAGGCCTGTATGTAGAGTCGGTATGCTACCAATTTCAGTTTGCGGATATCGGTTCCGACGAGGCTTTCCGGCAGGAGCAAGAGCGCTTTGCGGCCGAGCACGGCGCAGAGGCACTGCATGAGCGGCTGGCTGCGATTGACCCTCCTGCAGGAGAGCGGCTTCACCCGAATGATCTTAGGCGCGTTATTCGGGCGCTTGAGGTTTATCATCTGACGGGGCAGACTTTTTCCGAGCAGCAAGCAGGTCAAACGAAGGAGTCGCCATACGAGCTTTGCATTATCGGTTTGACTATGGACCGTGCGGAGTTGTATCGTAGAATAGAGCAGCGGGTAGATCTGATGATGGAGCAAGGGCTAGTAGAAGAGGTGAGGCAGTTACTGGAAAGAGATTTGCCGCCTGCCGCTGTTGCGATGCAGGGTCTTGGCTACAAGGAGATTGCGGATTATTTGCGTGGAAATTGCTCGCTCGAAGCAGCGGTAGAGCGGCTCAAGCGGGACACACGAAGGTTTGCTAAACGTCAGCTTTCATGGTTTCGACATATGAATGACATTCATTGGATCGACATGGGGGGAAATTTTCACAACAATTTGCAAACCGTTCATGGTATACTAGCAGGAAAGTTTCAAGTTAATCTTGAATATACTTCTAATCAATCTTTTTAAGACGGGGGTAACGTCCAATGAACAAATCGATCAATATTCAAGATACGTTCCTAAATCAACTTCGCAAAGACAACATACCGGTTACGGTTTTCTTAATGAATGGCTTCCAAATTCGGGGCGTTATTAAAGCGTTCGATAATTTCACAATCATCATCGACAGCGAAGGTCGTCAACAAATGGTATATAAACATGCTATTTCGACGTTTACCCCGCAACGGAATGTTTCTCTTATGCAGCAGGATCATAACGGTTCCGAAACATAGGTTAAAGCAATTAGTGAAACTTTCTAATATCGTGTATCGTTTAACTAGATAGCGGCATGCAAGAGCAACCCGCTCAAAGCTGGGTTGCTCTTTTCATTTCGTGGCAAAGATAGATTAAACGGACTAAGGAACAACAGGAGGGGAGTCGGCTATGGCTGAACGACCGAACAGGAAGACTGCACCGAAACAGAAGAGGAAAAAGAAAATATCGGGACGTAAATGGTTTTATGGATTATTCTTCACAGCGGTAATCGCAATCATTTGCGGTATCATCGGGTACCTGCTTATTATTTTAAACGGCGAGCGGGTTTTGACCGAAAATGCCAATAAGCTTGATCTCGGTGAAGCGTCAATTATTTACGATGCAAACGAAAATGAAATTTCAAGATTGTACGATCCGGATGAAAACCGCGAGATTGCTGAATTTTCAGAAATTCCTGAACAATTGCTGAATGCGATCGTTGCAACGGAAGACCAACGGTTTTATGAACATTCCGGCATCGATTTCTTTGCTATCGGCCGCGCTGTCGTGAAGGACGTTGTTGCGCGCAGCGCTGTAGAGGGTGCCAGCACCATTACCCAGCAGCTTGCCAAGAACGTGTTTCTAACCGCTGACAAAACATTTTTCCGTAAAGCGACGGAAGCGTCAATCGCTGTCGCGCTCGAGCATCAAATGTCAAAGCAGCAAATTTTGACGATGTATTTGAACCGGATATTTTTTGGCAAGAGAGTACATGGAGTCAAGGAAGCGGCAAAATATTATTTTGACACCGACCTTGATAAGCTTGAGCTTTGGCAGATTGCGACGATCGCCGCTATGCCGAAGGCGCCTAACCGCTACAATCCGATTAACCATCCAGAGGATTCGATGAATCGGAGAGCGGTCGTATTGAAGCTTATGTACGATCAAGGCTACATTACGGCAGCAGAGATGGAGAAAGCGAAAGCGGTTGTGTACGAAATTCCAAAAAATCATGAGGAAAGAAATACGGACAAGTATCCGGCATTCGTCGACTACGTGATTGAAGAGGCGATGGAGGCGACGAATCTTTCCGAAGAAGAGCTCCGGATTGGCGGCTACCGTATTTACACTTCGCTTAACCAAGAGGCGCAAAATGCGCTGGATACGCAGTTTAACGACGATGATAACTTTGAAAGCAGTAAGGACGATCAGCAGGTGCAGGGTGCGATGGTTATTATCGATCACCGTGACGGCACCATCAAAGCTTTATCGGGCGGCCGGGATTATGTGAAGAAGGGACTTAATCGCGTCGAGGTCCCTCGTCAGCCTGGATCAGCCTTCAAGCCGATTATTTCCTATGGACCGGCGCTTGAGTCCGGGAAGTACTTCCCGTGGACTGTTCTTGCCAATGACAAGAGATGCTACGGAAATTATTGCCCGACCGACAGATGGGGAGCGACCCCCGTTACGATGCAGCAAGCGATCAAGGATTCGCGTAACCTGGCGTCCGTATGGATGCTGAATCAGATCGGATTGAAGCAGGGCTTTGCTTTTGCAAGTAAGCTTGGTTTCGATTTAGATGATGAAGACCGCAACTTAACGGCTGCGCTTGGCGGGTTGACGACAGGAACGACTCCAATGCAATTGGCAACCGCGTTCAGCGTGTTCGCTAATGGAGGGAAGTCTGTTGATACGCATTCGATCCTGAAGATCGAAGGGAAAAACAACTATTCGTTTACCTACAAAGCACCTGCTTCCAGGCAGCTGATGTCCGCAGAAACGGCTTATTATTTGACGGAGATGATGCAAACGGTCGTTCAGAAGGGCGGCACGGGCTCGAGAGCTGCTATCAACCGTCCGCTTGCGGGGAAAACCGGGACTACGCAGCATGGTATTCCTAATTACAAGGGCTCTGGAATTCGCGATGCTTGGTTCGTCGGCTATACGCCGGAGTGGACAGCTGCTGTATGGATGGGATACGATAAGACTGATAAGGACCACATCCTAAAGACAGGCAGCAGTCAAGCAGCTGCCATGTTCTCGAAGGTCATGAGGTCCGCGATGAAAAATGTGCCTCAGTCAAGCTTTAATAAACCGCAAGGCATTAAAGAAAATAAGCCGCCGGCAGCAGTAACCAATTTTAATGCGATATTTATACCGGAAGAGATGAAGGTCCAATTGTCTTGGGATCCGTATCAGGACGGCGAAGTCACTTATCAAGTTTACCGCAAGGAAGCTTCAGAAAGTGAATTCATTCGTTTCGTAGATTCGCTCACATCGACTGGGGTAGATGATATGAGCGCATTCCCGGGCATGACTTATGAATATTATGTCGTGGCTTATGATGCAGAGAATGATCTGGAAAGCCCGCCTTCCCAGAAAATTACGGTCGTTATTCCGGAAACGGAAATCATTCCGGAAATTCCGATGGAACCTGACCCGCTTGATCCTAACGGTGGTGAAATTTCACCGCCGCTGGAAGGGGACGGCGGGGAAGCGACGCCTGAGCCATCCGGCGATATTGAGATTCCTGAAGTGACACCGGAGCCCGGATCCGAAACGGACGAACCCGCTGCTACGCCAATCCCTGGCGACGGTTCGGGTAATGGAATTAGCACTAATGCTTTAGAAAACTCTGAAACCGGCGGCAATAAGCAAGGAACGGGTGGTTAGTAATGGCGAATAGAAAGAAAGCGCGATTCCTTTATTTAATCACTCTTGCCGCAGCAGTTATGCTGATTGCTGGCTGCGGCAAGGGCGGTTTAAGTCTAATAAGCGGGAATAGCGCTGAAACTTCAGCCAAGACGATGCGCTGGGATAAGATGCCTGAAATGCAGATTGATCTCGATAAATCGTATTTAGCGAAGTTTCATACTACTAAAGGCGACTTTACAGTCAAGCTGTTCACGGATGAAGCGCCGGTAACGGTAAACAATTTCGTCTTTCTGGCACGTGAAGGCTTCTATGAAGGATTATCCTTTCACCGTATTATCGAATCCTTTATGATTCAAAGCGGGGATCCAAAAGGGGACAGCACAGGGACGCCAGGCTATTCGATACCAGATGAGCTTAGTACGGAAATGAAATACGAAGAAGGCATTGTAGCTATGGCAAACGCCAGCAAGCCGAATTCGGGGGGCAGCCAGTTTTTTATTTGCACGGGACCAGATGCGGCGAATTTAAACCGGGAGCCCAATTATACGATTTTTGGCAGGGTGGAGAGCGGTATGGACGTGGTCCAGACGATTTCCAAAACACCATTGAAAAACAACCTGCCAACTGAAAAAATCATCATAAAAAAGATTGATATTGTCGAGCATTAACGATGAATACCGCCCTCATTAGGGCGGTATTTTTTATTTTATGGCGGAGTGCTTGGTTTATTTTGTCTGTCTGCTGGAGATGGACGTTAAGATATGGTAATCTTTTTTTATAGGTTAATTTCAACTGTCGTCAGTCGCGCTGTGTTCGATGCTTTTACTAAGCCAAGTAGTGGTATGCAGGCATTTCGAGCTTTTCCCAAATGAACGGAAAGGTACGTTCCGTATGAAGAGAAAATTTTCAGACCGGGCCAACTGGCGGCGTATCTTGCGCAAAAGCTATTCATGCCTAGCGCTTGACGGCGATGAGTTCAAAGGTCTCGTTACGTTTTATCGGATTCATGAATTGCGTGAGCCGTTATGGAAGGAATATAACGGACGGAGGCTTTGTTTAGCCGATCGCGGTTACTTATGGATGCAGCATTTTCCAAGAGGCGAGCATTTTGTCGTAACGACCATGTTTGATGATAAGGGACGCGTCGTGCAATGGTATATCGATGTGTGCAAAACGCAAGGCTTAACGGATCAACAGGTGCCTTGGTTCGATGATCTTTATTTGGATGTTGTTGTGCTGCCGAGCGGAGAAGTTTTCCTTATGGATGAGGATGAGCTGGAGGATGCGTTAAGGCAGGGTGACGTCAATGGAAAAGATGTAGCACTCGCGCGCAAAACGGCCGGCAAATTACTATCGAGTATCCGTAATGGCCGATTTCGTTATTTTACGCTCAGTCTCAAACACCGGAAGAGCTTGATCGAGAGAACCGGGGAATTAAGCGAATCATGAATACGGCTACTGGTCGGAGGAGCAGATCGCGTAAACGAATGAAAAAAAATCGTCCGTGGCTGCTCCTGTTTCGTGTTGTTGCCTGGGTCATATGTGCAGGTGTGTTTTGGTGCGGTTATTTATTGTGGTTAATTAATGGATTTGAGGCAGGTAAGCCTGTAGCCAAGGCTGATGCCGGTATCGTGCTGGGGGCTGCCTTATGGGATGACGTGCCAAGCCCGGCTCTGAAGGAACGGTTGGATTTCGCATTTTTATTGTATAAGTCTGGAACGGTGGACAAGCTTATTTTGTCTGGCGGCCATGACGGCAACGGTTCGGTCAAGACGGAGGCCGAGGGTATGCGCGACTATTTAATTGCAAAAGGTATTTCAGTTGACAAGCTGTTGCTAGAAAAAAATTCGACCAGTACATACGAAAATCTTTCGTTCAGCAAGCAGATCGCAGAGCGGCATAAGCTGGCGAAACTAATTGTCATCACGCATGATTATCATGCGGCAAGATCAAAAGAAATCGCCAAAAAGCTTGATTTTGAGCAGTTTCAAGTGGCTGCTACAAAGTCAAAGGTGCTTAATCCTGTCTATAATGAGTCGCGCGAAGTACTTGCTTTCACCAAATGGAAGGTCGACTCGCTGCTCCTCGCTTTCGGTATCCGCTCTTCTGATTCGGCGCTGTAAATCTGCTAATATGCTGCTGCAAGCTAGAATAAACTTGTAGTGCGGTCAGCCGCTACAGCTTTCGATGCAAAGGATAGGTGATGCGACAGATGAGTGGACACGTCATATCGGGACCCGGAAATGGCTCCGCAAGGCCTTCCCGTCAAATTAATGTGGTCCTTAGAAGCCAAGAAACCTTTCAGACAGGAGCATCTGCTCATGCCTTAGAGACGGAACCGCTCCCGGCGGTAAAGCCGCTGCCAAGCGTGGATCATTATGCCGATATCCAGAAAGAGCTCGAGCCGATGATCGGTATGGAGAATGTAAAATCACTTGTTTACGAAATATATGCCTTGCTCTATATTAGCCGGATGCGTTCTGAAGCAGGTTTATTTGGCGGCTCTCATGTGTATCATATGATTTTCAAGGGTAATCCGGGGACAGGGAAAACGACGATTGCCCGAATCGTGGCAAAGCTGTTTCAGAAGATGGGCGTCCTGACGAAAGGACATTTAATCGAGGTGGAGCGAGCTGATCTGGTCGGCGAATATATCGGACATACGGCACAGAAGACGCGTGATCTCGTGCGCAAAGCAATCGGCGGCGTTCTGTTCGTGGATGAAGCGTATAGCCTTGCCCGCGGGGGCGAGAAGGACTTTGGCAAGGAAGCTATCGATACGCTTGTAAAAGCCATGGAGGATCATAAAAATCAATTTGTTCTTATACTCGCTGGTTATCCTGCCGAAATCGAAGATTTCCTGCTTACGAATCCCGGTTTGCCATCGCGGTTTCCGATCCAAATCGAATTCCCGGATTATTCGGTTGATCAATTGATTCAGATTAGTGAGCTCATGGCAAAAGACCGTGACTATATTTTGCTTCCTCAGACCATATTTAAATTAAGGCAGCATTTGATGCAGGAGAAGCTGGGCACGATGTTTTCGTTCAGCAATGCCAGATATGTCAGAAATTCGATTGAGAATGCGATCAGGTATCAGGCAGTTCGTCTGCTTACGCAATATGCCAGCTCTGTTCCTGCGAAGCAGGAGCTTATGACGATCAGACCTGAGGATTTGAAGTGGGACGCGAAGTCATA
>DATJKM010000245.1:0-5553 GCA_035491515.1 Candidatus Udaeobacter sp.
TTCGGAAACGATGGGAGAGCGGTAATCTCCGATCTTATTTTCCCGGATCCGGAAAGTACGGGGCTGGAGCTTTATGCCGCTGACGGCGATGTCCGGGTTGTGTCTATGCAAATTCATAACATAAAGAGCATCTGGAAAAATGAAGCGTTTACGAAAATCCGACTGGATGATCGCGAATACAGCCTAAATGCAGCAAAAACCCATCAAACGGCCGTACATGCCGTTTCCGTATCGGAAAATGTGTACGAGTACGGAGCGCCGATGACGGATGTATCAGAGCAGGCTGCTTATCAATCATCAAATGCTGCGGTAGCTACTGTTAATTCAAAAGGAACGGTTACTGGAATAAGTGCCGGCACAACGGTCATAACTGCAACCTATGGAGGCTATAAAGCGGCAGCTAATGTTACCGTCGTTGGCGGGGCAGATGGAGGAACGAACCCGGGGCAGCATTCCAACGTACATTTTACGAAGGAAAACAGTGAAGTGAAGCTGCTCGTATCAACGAAGCGGAACGATGACGGCATAGCGCAAGCGGTTATCGGCGCGGAGCAGATGCAGCAGGCATTAGAGGTTGCGATGGCCGGCGAAGACGGAAACAAAAAGGTTATTATTGAATTATCCAGGCTGGATGGAGCGGAAGGCTATGCTGCGCAGCTTCCGGCAGCGTATGTATCTTCTGAAGTGATAAACGCGAGGTTTGAGCTCCGTACACCGCTCGGCACCGTCACACTCGCAAGCAGCATGCTTCAGGCGGAGGACGTAAAGGGCACGGATACCGTTACTTTTACAGTAAGTGAAGCAGGTCTTAGCGGCGTTAACGATGAAATCCGCAGCCTTGTCGGCGATCGTCCGGCTATTGACCTCTCCGTAACGATCGGCGGAAAGCCGATTAACTGGCATAACGAAGATGCGCCTGTAACGATAAGCTTGGATTACACGCCTGCCGCGAACGAACTGAACGACGCGGAGCATATTGCGGTTCTTTATATCGAAGCTTACGGTAAAGCGGCGCCGGTAAGGAACGGAAGGTATAACGCGGAGTCGGGAAAAGTGGAGTTTACGATATCCCACTTCAGCATTTATGCCGTTGCTTTTATTAAAGCATCGTTCCCCGATCTCGGCCGTTATCCATGGGCAAAAAAACAAATTGAAGTATTGGCTTCCAGAGGCATTATTAACGGTGTGTCTAAAAATGCCTTTAATCCCGGCGGTTATGTGACCCGTGGTGATTTCATGATGCTGCTCGTTAATACGCTTGAACTGAAAGCGGATGCTAACGATGGCCGCTTTAACGACGTCAACCCGGGCGACTATTATGACGAGGAATTGGCCATAGCGAGGGCGCTCGGCATCGCAACCGGTAGCGGCGGCAATGTTTTTCATCCGAAGTCGATCATAACAAGACAAGACATGATGGTGCTGACAGCGCGCGCGCTGAAAGCGGCCGGTAAACTTGGCACAACCGAGGCGGCGGATTTGAGCGGGTTTAAAGATGCCGCACAGGTGTCAAGCTATGCCGGCGAAAGCGTATCGCTAATGGTGAATAAAGGCATCATTCAGGGTAATCAAGGAAATTTGAATCCGCGGGATGCCGCTACCCGCGCGGAAGCGGCTGTAATGATGTATAAAGTATGGGCGTTACAACCGTAAATTTGCCTTTATCCTTTAACGGGCTCGCCGTTGATGTAGTAGCTGTCCTCGCGGTAGGCATGAAACACGATCTCAATCTCGGATATGCCTAGTTGGAGGACGCATTCGGTTACAGCCTGCGCAAAGCTGTTCCGTATCTGCTGTCCGCGCTCGAACCAGCCTACCTCAATGAAGGCGAAGTCGGATTGTTCCGATTGACTGCCGAGTACGCTGGTCGTATGCAGGCAAGCCATTGTGAAATTATCGGTGCCGCATTCGCATATGGCGGCAAGCTTATCCGCAAGCGCAGGTGTAACAGCCTGCAGCTGCTCTGCAGGCACTCCGCGAAATAGTAGATGTGGCATAATAGAGTTCCTCCCGGTTTGTTGGAATTATTGTCTGTAAATAGAAGCATCGGCCGCTTTATGATAGACGGCCGATGCTTTTCCTGCTTGGGCTACTCCGTTACATGGAACGGTTTTAGAAACAGCTTCGGAATATCGGTTTCAAAGCGGACAAGCTTGCCCGTAACCGGATGCGTGAAGGCAAGTACGCGGGCATGCAGCCCGAGTCGGCCGATTATCCGCGTGCGGGCGCCGTATTTTTTGTCGCCGACCACAGGATGGCCGATGTCTTCCATATGAACGCGAATCTGATTTTTGCGTCCCGTCTCAAGATTCACCTCAAGCAGAGAGAAGTTTTTGTTCGATCGAAGCACCTTGTAATGCGTGACGGCGTGCTGCCCGTCATTCGGGTAGGAGCTGGAGTACATTTTGAGAGTCTTGCTTTCCTTCAGCCAAGAGGTGATGGTTCCCGTCTCCTTCTTAACGGCTCCTTCAACGAGGGCGACATAGATGCGCTCTTGAACGGTATCCTGCCAGCTGTTTTGCAGCTGCTGCTGAACCGCCTCGCTCTTCGCGAACATCATGACACCCGACGTGTCGCGATCCAGCCGATGCACGACGAAAATCCGGTTTTTCGTATTTTCTAGCCGCACATGCGCCATCAGCTGGCGGTATGCGGTAATTTCATGTTCCGGTGCAGCATCCGACGATATGGACAGGAGCCCGGCTTCCTTCTTAATGACGATAATATGCTCATCCTCGAACATGATCGCGAGCCCTTCCAGCGGAATCTTCTCCTGCGGCCGATCTTTGCCAACCGTCACGGTCTGGCCGGGCTGCAGCGGATAGTTGTAAGCGGTCGTCGATTTTCCGCTGACGGACACTTGTCCATGCGCCAATATCGATTTCACGACGTTGCGTCCGGCCCCGGAAATGTTTTTTATGAGAAATGGAAGCAGCTCCATCGGTTCGGTAACCGGATAGGACTTGCTCTTATCTGCTTTTGATTGAGGAGCTCCGCGCTTTTTCCCCCTGTGCATGCTTAAAAACCTCCTAGATTCAATGCTCCTACTATAACACGAGAGCAGGCAACAGTTCTAATCTTCTATTTGGCTTTCTGCTGCTATCTTTGAAAACCGATTTCATAGACAAAGCGTCAGAAGGAATGGTAGGATAAATGCTAGATAGACCAAATGGTGAAAATGGAAAAGGTTGGAGGAAATTACTGCGTGAAAACAAAACTTATTAAGACTTTGCTCAGTCCCTTGCTTATAGCAGGCTTACTGCTTGCTCCGCTGCCGGGACTTAGCGGCAGTTCCGTAGAGGCTGCCAGCGTTACGAGCAAAGCGGTCGCTTCTCCGGCTAAGCAGTTGCAAGTTATCGTAGACGGGAAGAAGCTTTCGCTCTCAGCTGCCGCCTATGCAGAGAAGGGCGTGACGTTCGTTCCGATGCGCGATATTTTTACGGCGCTCGGCGCTTCCGTAACCTGGGAGAGCAAGACACAGACGATTATCGGACGTAAAGGCAATTTATCTATTTCTCTTAAAGTAGGCAAGAAAGAAGCGGTTATTAATAGTAAAACCGTCAAGCTCGATGCTCCGGCTGTCGTCCGCAAAGGCGTGACGTTCGTTCCTGTCCGCTTCATATCTGAATCTCTTCGCGCCACGGTGAAGTGGGACAGCGCCGTTAACGCGGTTCGCATTACATCGCAAGAGGCCGCCGAGCAAGCCGAGTACGAGAAATGGCTTGAGCAGCAGAAAAATTTACCTAAGTTCACGAGTGAAGAGCTTGTAGATAAATTTGACGAAAGCGTCGTTATGATTATGACGAATCGCGCACAGGGCAGCGGCGTTGTCATTGGCAGCAACTTGATTCTAACGAATCATCACGTTATCGTTGACGCAGCCTCCGCAACGGCGCTTACGATTAACGGCGACGAGTTGAAAATAGCGGGCGTAGTCAACTATGACGAGAATGCGGATCTAGCCATCATCAAAACAGAAAAGCCGATCAACATCTCGTCGGTCGAGATCGGCTATGGTTTAAATTCGTTTAAAGGCGGCAAGGTCGTTGCGATTGGCAGTCCGCTAGGGGTGCAAAATACGGTCTCAGACGGACTGATCAGCAACATTACCTACGAGAATGGAATTCGCTACATACAGACAAGCGCGCCGATCGATCATGGTAGCTCCGGCGGTGCCCTGTTTAACGAGTACGGTGAACTTATCGGCATTACTACGCTCGGCTACTCGGGCACGAACGCTCATCTAAACTTCGCCGTATCGGTTATCCATGCGGCTAACCTTAGAAGCGAAGCGACGGGCGAGCAAATTGCGGGCGCGAAGTTTTTGCCTTCCAGCCTGCCGGAAACGCTCGTGGGCGCACCTCTGACTGATATTGAGAAGCTGCTCAAGGAGCAATATTCCTCCTTGGTAACAACGGAGGGCGAGGCTGGGTTTACCAATTGGGAGGCGAAGCGCGATTCTTCAGGCTGGCTCGTCCTGACAGCTGATATTGATCCGCTGTTCTATATGTATTACGGGCCCGAGACAGCGCAGGAGCTTCGGATGTGGGCGATCAACATAGGCTATGAGTTCCATTCGATGCTGCCGGACGATAAGATCCAGCTCGTTATTTCGTTCCAGCGCGATTACGGCTTCGAGCCGCGCGGCTTTGCTGCAGACGAGGTTACGCCGCTTGGCGGCGACAAATGGCGCGTTCGATATCCGGTCATCGATATGCAGCTTAAAGATGAGCTTTATATTAAAGTAAGAGATTAATGAGAAGAGGCATTTGCTGCAGCGAAGTATGGCAGGGGATGCCTCTTCTTTTTTTTATATTTTTTCGGTACAATAGAAGGCATCTTGCTATAGGCGCTGAATGCTTTTGGAAAGGCGCTTCATAAGCAAAAGCTTACGTTAGAGAGGTTATGCTATGAAAGTGGTTCTGTCCACATTAAATGCTAAGTTTATACACACTTCACTGGCGCTGCGATGCTTGAAGGCGTTCAGCGGCGAACGATTCGATATCGATATTGCAGAGTATACAATTAAAGATCCGGTAATGAACATCGTATCGGATATTTTTTCGCGCAAGCCTGACGTGGTAGGGTTCTCCTGCTACATTTGGAACATCGAGGAAACGATTACGGTCATTAATATGCTTCGCAAAATTATGCCCGAAATTAAGATCATACTCGGCGGCCCGGAAGTCAGCTATGATATGGACTATTGGATGGAACGGGTGCAAGAGGTTGACTTTATCGTCATTGGGGAAGGCGAGGAGACGTTCCATCATTTGCTGACCGAGATCGAAGGCGACGGCAAATATCATATGGTATTCGGGGTTGCTTACCGGAAGCAGCGCGAGGATCGTGTCGAGGTGCTAATTAATCCGCCCCGTCCGAAGCTGAATCTGAACGAGCTGCCGTCCCCGCATCGCTTTGAAGAGGATATTCCTCATCTGGGGAGCCGTGTCGTTTATTTTGAGACAAGCCGCGGCTGTCCGTTCAGCTGCCAATTTTGCTTATCCAGCATTGAGGTCGGCGTTCGGTACTATGACATGGAGAGGACGAAGT
>DATJKM010000246.1:0-5931 GCA_035491515.1 Candidatus Udaeobacter sp.
TCCTGCACGAGGGCGAATTGGCCGAACGTATCCAGCCGATCGTACGTTTTATAAAACGATTGCAGCTGATCGGAAATAATAAGAGAGAATGAAAATTTAGCGATATCATCCGACATATATTCAAGCTGCCTGACCGTTTGGCTAAGCTTGGTTTCATCTTCATGAATCATTTGCTTCACCACTATGGTCTGATAATAATAATAGGTAAATGCCGCGGACAGCAGGAAGCTGATAATAGCAACAATGACGATCCGATGCAAAATAGTAGACCGGAGGCTTTTCACGGGGCATAACCTCCATGCCGGTATTGATGGGGAAGCATGCCTGTCGTTTTTTTGAAAACTTGACTGAAATGCTGTGGCGAACGATAACCGACCCTTGCGGAGACTTCGGTCATTTTTGCGTTTTCCTGACTTAATATGCGTTTGGCCTGCTGAACTCTATGCTCCGTCAAGTAATCGAGAAACGTACGTTCCAGCTCGCGTTTAAACAATTGATGCAGGTAAGATGCGCTGATTCCCGTTGAGAGGGATACATCTTCAATATTAATGTCCTCATGATAGTGCGCGTGAATATAGTTCAGAGCATTAAGCAATTTATTGGAAATCCGGCCGTGTTCATTTGTGCTTGCGCATAGTTTTTGAATCATAAGAATGAATCGGTTCATAATTTGGTCGATATGGTAGACGGGCTCTTCCTCCCGCACATGAAGGGGATCGGTTTCCGGCAAGCCTTTGCCTGCTAGACGCTTGTTCAAAAGTCCGGTTAGTGTATGGATGGTTTCGTACAGGCCAGGCAAATCCCATTGCGGATGGCATAAATGATGAAATTGTTTGCGGATAGCGCTTTCAATCATTTGGGGATCATTTTGTTTCATGCCCTCAGTCAGCTCCTCCAGGTGAAAAATCCGTGTTCTCAAATAATCGGCGTTGCCTTGAGGCAGCAGCGGGAGCTCATCAGCGCATAACATCATTTCTTTTCCGCAAAAGACGGCGTGCCGCGCGGCTGCGTCGACTTTACGCAAGGAATCGGGAAGCGATGAGGAATCATGGTTTTGGAAAGAATAGTATAAGGAATAGCTCCGCTCGTATTGCTGCTTAATATGAGAATGAATGGAAACCGCAAGCTCTCGGAATGAATCCCGCATCACGGCTGCAGCTTTATTTTTCTGGGAGAACAAGGCAATAAATTGGTTGCGGTTAAGCGCGAACTCGCCGATAAGCTGCCAAGCCGGTTGATCAGAGCACAAATTTATTTCATAGGAGGCCCATTTGAGCGATTGAATGATCTCGGCCCTTCCGGCTGTAGAAGGTATGGCCGAGAACGTGGAATCTCCTTGGATAAGCAGCATGGCGAAAGGGGGAGCAGCTCCGAGCTCCTTTATAACGGTAGACAGCTCTGCTCCGGTAACGATTTCCATAATCTGTTCCGACCGCTGCAGTCTTCTCTGCTTTTCGCCTTCTTCCCAGGCTTTCCGTGCCTTGTCCAGCTCGTGAAGTAGCTTATTCCGGTCAACCTCATGCTTGATCAGATAGCTGGATACGCTGCCGAAAGAGATGGCTTGTCTGGCATACTCAAAATCCTGATAAGCGCTCATGACAATAAACTTAACGCCTAATTTGCGAGCGGAAACAGCCTTGATCAGCTCCAGACCGTCCATTACAGGCATACGGATATCGACGATCATGATTTGAGGCTGGAGTTCCTCGCATAGATGCAAAGCGCTTTTCCCGTTCGTTGCGGTTGCTGCTATTTCGTAGCCGTATTCGTCCCATGGCAGAAGACTTTTGATATGTTCTAAGGCAATACGCTCGTCATCAACCAATATGATCTTCATCACCTTAACCTCCGCTTGATTTGCTGTATGATTGATTATATCGTACATTAGGGTCCTTGAAGCAAGGGAAGTGTAGGATTGCAACCAAAAGTGTAGGATTGCAATGTTTACGCTTACATTTGTGGAGATGTATATTGAAAGCGCAGACATTATTCGATGGACAAAGGAGAGATTATTCGATGCTTACGCAATTTTGGACAAAACGGGTCAACTTGCTGATCTCCATTATGATGCTGGCAGGCCTGCTTGCTGCTTGTGGAGGGGGGAACTCCGGAAATAACACAGAAGAGACCGGTACGAACAATAAGGGTACTCCTGAAGGCGAAAATGCCGGATCTGCGGTCAAAGGAAACGAAGACTACAAGGGCGAGTTTGTCCTGTGGACGTGGGAGCCTGAGCATGCTACGGCTCTGGCAGCATTTAATGAAAAGTATCCGAATATCAAAGTTAAGCGCGTAAACGTCGCCGCAGAGGATATTTCGAAAAAGCTGCAAACGACGATCGCATCAGGCGGTGAATTGCCGGATGCCGTGCGGATCGAGCGCGGACAAAAAGCGAAAATATTCGATATGGATATTCTCGAAAATCTCGAGGCGCCGCCGTATAATGCGGATAAAACGCTCCTGTTCGATTATGACATCGCAACCTTCTCCAAAGATGATCATATGATCGCGATTCCGGATGATATGAGTGTAGCGGGCATCGCTTACATCAAATCACTCGCTAAGGAATATTTCGGAACGGACAACCCGGAGGAAATGGAAGCCATTTTTACAAACTGGGATGCGTTTATTGAGAAAGGGAAAGAGGTTCTGCAAAAAAGCGGCGGCAAGGTGAAAATGTTCCCAAGCCTGGGCGATGTGCATCAAACGCTGAAAGGCCAGCGTGCCGAGCCGTATTTCGACGGTGACAAGCTGAATGTGAACATGCTCGAAAGCACTGTAACCGATCTAGTCAAGTTTCGGGACTCGGGCATTATAGATAAGCTTGATCAGTGGACGCCGGCATGGAATGCGACGTTTGGCGGAGACAAATATATATTCGCTATGTCTCCTGTATGGATGCCGCAGTATGTAATCGGACCTAATGATAAGAAGGATGACCGTTGGGCGCTGATGGTGCCTCCGGGCGGCGGTTTCATTAGAGGAGGATCCTCGCATGGTATACCGAAAGGGGCAAAAAACGCAGAGCTTGCCTGGAAGTGGATCGAATTCACATCGATGTCGCAAGAAGGAGCGGTAGCGCAGAAAACGGATGGCGTGTTCACGCACTTTAACAAAGCTTATGAGGATCAATCGTTTACGAACTGGACGTGGAGAAATTTCGGCAGCCAGGATATCGGTGAAAAGTTTTTCGTCGATATTTCGGCGACAACAAAGGACATGCCGGAAAATATCAATGACCTGGTATTGGATGATGTTATGAATATTGTGCTCCAGACGCTGGCCAAAGATGAATCGTTCGGCTTTGACCAAGCTATGGAGAGGATTCAAAAGGAATTGAAAGCGAAGGCGCCAAACATCACTTGGGAGTAAGTTAATGGTAAACAATAAGCGGTCTGTTCATCGGCCGCTTTTCGAAAAATACAAGTATTTATATTTTTTGCATCTATAATATGACTTGTATTTCACCGCGAAACGAGCTTTTGCCGCGGTAGGACGACGAAAGCCGTTTACGCTTGTCACAACATGTCTAAAAGTCAGGAGTGTAAGCGATGGTTGCCGTAAAAAGAAGATGGGTTCCTTACTTTTTTCTTTCTCCATATATGTTGTTTTATTTGGCCTTCGGCCTAATTCCTATGGTGTTTTCATTATATGTCAGCTTAACGAGCTGGAACGGTATCGGTGACAAAACCTTCGTCGGATTGGACAATTATAAGTATCTGTTTAATCCTGATTCCTATTTTTTTAAATCGGTAGGCAATACGCTGCTGTTTGTTCTCTTTACGCTTCCTCTGCAAATTATTTTTGGATTGATCATTGCCTCGCTGCTTTACAGCCGCTGGGTGAAGTGGAAAGGCTTCTTTCAATTGATCAACTTTCTCCCGTATATCGTAACGCCGGTCGCGGTGGGGCTGATGTTCAATCTTCTATTTGATTGGCAGGCAGGCTTTATTAATAAAATTTTGCTTCAGCTGGGTCTCATTGATGAGGGCATATACTGGCTGGGAGATCCGCTGTATGCGAGGATGGTCATCATCGTGATGCTGTTCTGGAAAGGCTTCGGCTATACGATGATTTTCTATCTGGCTGGACTTGCCAACATACCGAAGGATCTGAATGAAGCCGCACAAGTGGACGGAGCTACAGGATATAGAACGTTTATGTCCATCACGCTTCCTCTGTTAAAGCCGGTTACGGTTTTTATCGTTATTACAGGCATCATCGGAGGTTTTCAGCTGCTTGAAGAGCCGATGCTGCTGCTCGGAGGCTCCGGAATGGGCTCAAGTACGGCCGTTATAGGCGGCCCGGACAGATGCTGCTTGACGACCGTATGGAATATGTATGATACCGCCTATGGCAGCATGACCCGTTACGGGCTTGGAGCCGCTATTGCTTATGGCCTGTGCATCATTATTGCATTCTTCTCATTCATAGGCGCAAGATTTTATAGGGGGGAACAAGAATGAGTCACCGTTTCCGAACGACGCTGGCGACTTCCGCGATCGCCCTGCTTTCTATATTTGCGCTGCTGCCCTTCTACATTATGACGATTATGGGGACCTATCAGAACGAGGACCTGTTTACGAAGATCGTTCTTTTACCGGGTACGTATTTATTGGAAAATTTTAAAACGGTGGCGGCCAGCCGGTTCGATCTCGTTTACTGGAACAGTCTGATCGTATCGCTGGTGAGCACCGTGCTGTCGGTGCTTGTCAGTGCCTTTGCAGGCTTTGCCTTCGCTAAGCACGAGTTTAAGTATAAGAACAAAATTTTTGCCGCTGTACTGCTCACAATGATGATTCCAGGACAGCTCGGTCTAGTCGCGTACGTCATTGAGATGCGTTACCTCAGCATGTCGGGGACGTTGCTTCCGCTCATCCTGCCTTGGGTGGCCAATGCGTTCGGTGTATATTGGATGACACAGTTTATCAAAAGCGCGGTTCCGACCGAAGTGCTTGAGAGTGCTCGGATCGACGGCTGCTCGGATATAGGGGTGTTTTTCCGCATCGTCGTAGCCTTTATTTATCCGGCGATTACGACGCTCTCGCTTCTTGTGTTCTTGTGGTCATGGAATAATTATTTGCTGCCGCTGATTATCGTCAATGAACCGGAGCTATATACGATTCCGCTCGGAATAACGGCGCTCGGAGACGCATACCGCACGGATTTGGCTGCTCAAATATTAGGTTTGACTTTAGGTACGGTTCCGGTGCTTATCTTGTTCGCAATAGGGTCCAAAAGTTTCATCCGCGGATTGACTGCTGGATCGGTTAAGGGGTAAAGGGATAGATCTTAAGATTACAAGCATTACGGACAAGCTGGCGCCCTTCGAGGCGGCAGCTTGTCCGGCTTATGAGGCCGTCTGTTGCTAGAGAACGGAAATAGTATCTTGGGCTTGTGCATGAATACAGCAGTGCTCCGCATTTGCGATAATGCAAATGGATGTGAGCATATGTTTATATGCTTCATAATAAGTCAGCATAAGTGCGTGGCATGATTAACTGGAAAAACTCCTGCTAATTTTGACTTATGCGCTCTGAAGCGTCATTTTGCTGGAATTTCTCCCGTTAATTTCGGGGAATCGGCTCATTTGAGGGATCATGTGCTGAATTAGATGGAGATATTCCTGCTAATTAAAACGGGAACCTATTCGCAAGCAAATTAAATGGAGAAATTCCTTCTAAGTACATACGATTCCGAGTGATTTCGAGTCTATTTCAAGCTATTTTTCGATTAATATAGGCAAATAATAAATTATTTTAAAAAAACACTTGCAATACTAGACTGATACATGGTATATTCTAATTCCGGCCGAGAGAAACACGCGGACGACAAGCAAAACAAGCGAACCAAACGAAAGAATAGATTGCTCTTTGAAAACTGAACAACGAGTAATAACTGCCTCGCAAATCCTTCGGGATAAGCGAAAAA
>DATJKM010000247.1:0-3946 GCA_035491515.1 Candidatus Udaeobacter sp.
TACATGCATATTGTCGATGGCCGGCTGCAGCCAAGTCGGCAAGCAGCGCTCGCCGGAGGAATGGCTGTCTTTATCCTATTCGGGACTAGCTGCCATGGATCAATATGCTTTTACGGGATCGATGAGCATAAAGACGGAGGATGGCTTGGAGTTTAAGCCTGAAGTATTCGAAGGCAAGGTGGTGGATCATCAGCAATTGACCTTACAGACGAACAGCGAGGAGACGCTGCACTGGAATCCCGTACAAGTACTTGAAACATTAAATAATGCAAACGATGAGGTTCGTTTGGCAAACGACACATACGATCCGGAAACGGTTACGCTGATAATTACCGAGCATTCCAACATCACGAAAAAAAGATGGGAGCAGCGGCTGCGCCAGCAGCTCGATCAGCTCGGGGCCAATATGCCTTCAGAAGGCAGTCCGTACCGCCAGGAATGGAAGGATGAGCTTGTGCGTTCCCGCAAGCAATTAGACGGTATGCTTGCGTCCATGCAAGCGGTCACGGAGTACGAGCTTGTCATTGACCGGGATCGGATGCTTCCGCTAAAAATGGAGGAAAAGACGTCATTCAGCTACAAGTATGATGAAAAACCAATTTCAGAGGCAAGATATACAACGGTCCGCTTTCAATCCTTCAACGGCGCTTCGAGCGATACTATTCAACAATCAATAAAACGTGTTACGATGGATTAGTTCGCGAATGCAAGTAAGAAGGAGAGGATATGAACATGCGTGATCCACGATTGCAAAAGCTGGCACAAAATTTAGTCGGTTATTCCATCGATGTTCAGCCTGGAGAAAATGTGTTAATTGACATGATCGGTTCAGAACGCGAACTGACAAAATGTTTAATAGAAGAGGTTGCGCGGCGAGGCGGCAGACCATTTGTAGAATCGAGCGATCGTTCCGTTCTTCGCACTTTGCTGCAGCATGCCTCCAAGGAACAGATGGAGCTGTGGGCATCGCTTGATCTGGAGCGTATGCGAAATATGCAAGGCTATATTGCTGTGCGATCCGGCGATAATGTAAACGAGCTGGCAGGCATTCCTGATGCGAATATGCGCTTATACGAGCAGATTTACAGAAATCCGGTACATATGGAGCAGCGCGTCAAAAAAACGAAATGGGTAGTTTTACGTTATCCGAACGCATCGATGGCACAGCTGGCCAACATGAGCACGGAAGCGTTTGAGGATTTCTATTTTGACGTATGTAATTTGGATTATGCTAAAATGGACAAAGCGATGGATCCGCTGCAGGCGCTAATGATCAAAACGGACCGTGTCCGCATCGTTTCGCCGTCAACCGACCTGAGCTTCTCGATCAAAAATATCGGAGCCAAAAAATGCTCCGGCCACCGCAATATTCCAGACGGCGAAGTTTTCTCCGCGCCTGTACGCGATTCTGTACAAGGAACGATTACGTATAACGCGCCTAGCGTTTATTCCGGGGTAACGTTTCAAAATATATCGCTCACGTTCGAGGACGGGAAAATCGTAAAGGCAGAAAGCAATGACACGGCTCGTTTGAATGAGATTTTAGACATGGACGAGGGCGCGCGTTACATTGGGGAGTTTGCGATAGGATTTAATCCGCATATTTTGCATCCAATGAATGATATTTTGTTTGATGAGAAAATTGCGGGCAGTCTGCACTTCACTCCCGGTCAAGCGTATGAGCAGACAGACAACGGCAACCGCTCCTCTGTTCACTGGGATTTAGTGCTCATTCAGCGTCCGGAGTACGGCGGCGGAGAAATTTATTTCGACGACGTACTTATTCGTAAGGATGGCGTTTTCGTTATTCCAGAGCTGGAAGGACTAAATGCCGAAAATTTGAAATAAGTTACGATTCTAACACCGCATTCCTATGTAATTGATGGGAAATAAAGTGATTTTCATTTTACCCCTTGCTGGATGTTACAATTCGGGTTATCATGGTGACAAAGGTAAGCTTTACTAATTTAACTGGAGGGATCTCCCATGTCAAACAACGCAGCTATTGTAGAAATTTCCCAAACGGCTAGCCAATTCACTTCGTCCATCGTTCTGCAAGCCGAGAGCAAATATATCGATGTAAAGAGCATACTCGGACTATTCACAACACTAGTGGGCGGACATGCATACGAACTGCATGTACACGGTCCTGATGCTGAAGAAGCAAAAACAGCAATGGCTAATGTATTCGCGAAGCATAACTTAAACGTTACGGTTATTACGGATTAGTAGAAATATAATGTTTTAGAGAAAGCACCCCTTCATTGTTGAAGGGGTGCTTTTCGTTTTGAACTTGTGTAATCCCTCTTTTTCGTCTAATATAAAGGGTATAGAAGATGGCGGATACGCGCACAGGGGGGAAAACGATGTCTTCACCGGAAATTACGGTACAATTGCATGAGAAAGCGCTTCGTCTCCTTCAGGAAGATGCGAGTAAAATAGAAAAATTAATCGAAGTCCAAATGGAAAACTTGACAACCCGTCAATGTCCGCTGTACGAAGAAGTGCTAGATACGCAAATGTATGGATTCTCGCGAGAGATTGACTTTGCTGTTCGCGCCGGCCTAATTGCAGAATTAGCAGGTAAGGAAATAGTGAGTAGGTTAGAACGGAATTTAGCTATGTTATACGAAGCCTTGGAAAGAAAAGAGTAGTCTCCGCAGAGACTACTCTTTTTTTTCTTATCTTCTTTATTCCGTATGCAGCTTAGTTTATACAAGATAAAAGGCAACGCCAAGAATGACATAGACCATAAGAAGCAGCACACCCTCGTACCAGTTGGTATGTCCATCGCGAGAAACTGATTTGGCTATAAAGACGGATACGCCGATTGCTGTCAGTTCGATAGGCGAGAAGACGATATCCATCGTGTTGCCGAACATGGCGCTGACGAGTATGAGTACGGGAGCTACAAATAATGCGATTTGCAGGCTGCTTCCGATTGCGATTTCGACTGCGGCGCCGATTTTGTTCTTCATGGCCAAAATGACGGCGGCGCTATGCTCTGCGGCATTACCGACGATAGCGATAACGAATGCACCTATAAACAGCTCAGACAGGCCAAATTTCTCCGCAAACGCATCAAGGGTATGAACGAGCCATTCGCTCACAAAGGCTACCATAACGGTAGCAAGGAGGAGGAAGAAGACCGACATCCCTTTGGACCAGGCCGGCTCCTCGCCGTGATCGGCGTTCATGACCTCGTCAGAGAGCATATCCTTATGGGTGACCATAGAGAATATCAACCACAATATGTAGGAGATGATCAGGATGCCGGCAACCGCAAGACTTAGAAATTGATCCTTCTCGATCGTGAACTTCTGCGAAACGACGAATACAGCCGGCACGAAGAGGCCGATAACGGCCATGATCATGAGCGTTGAATTGTGATCTGCTAAACGATTGTTAAATTTCTGCTCCTTATATTTCAGTCCGCCTAGCAAAACGCTAAGACCGAGCACGAGCAAAAGATTTCCCATGATGGAGCCTGTTATGCTCGCTTTCACCATGTCGAATTGCTGGGCCTTTATCAAGAAAATAGCGATAATGAGCTCGGCGGCATTTCCGAAGGTCGCGTTTAGAAAACCGCCGAGCCGTTGCCCGGCATAATGCGCCACGCTCTCGGTAGCTTTGCCGAGGAACCCTGCCACGAAAATAATGGCGATCGCTGAAATGATGAACTGTACCGTGTTGTCCCAGTGGGCAAAATGGCCAATCCCGCTGAGCACAAACATGATAATTAACCCGGAAAAAAACATTTTTTGATTCAAACTAAACACCTCTTCACGATATGCTGAAAACCTGTTAATACTATATCGGAAATCATCACTCATGTAAACTTTACCAGCATGCGCCAGCGGCTTAATTCTATTTTTATGATGGCAGCCATCACGGTTTTTAATGAGTCACAGTAGGACATGAAGCTTACACAAGCGAAACTTACAAT
>DATJKM010000248.1:0-41468 GCA_035491515.1 Candidatus Udaeobacter sp.
TCCAAGGGTTGCGCCCTCTGAATCCCTCTGAATCCCTCTGAATTACTGCAATTGGACTAACGCGGGAGGTGTACAGACACTTGCGAGTTGCGCTTGCGCCGGATCGCTTTCGTCCCTTCGGGATACACTTACCTGCTCATATCCCTTACTGAAATAAACGCTATCGTTCCTGCGGGACATGTTAAGCCTGTCCTATAATCGGAATCGGATTATTTTTTAGTTTCATTTTGCGAGCTTATTTAGGGAACTGTTTAACTTTATGTGCTGTTTAGCTTCATTTTACGATACTAAACAGCACTTTTTAAACTTCACTGCTCATATATGGGCATTTAGTTCAACGAGATACAACTAATTGACTCATCAGCTAGAAACAGCTTAATTTAATTCGATCATCTGCATCTAAATCGCAGTAAAAGCGTTCGGTTACAATTCAATCGCATTCAAGCTCAATCTATCTTAAGAAGCCATACCGCATCACCCGCTTTATACCGAGTCGCCAGTGTAGTCTATACGTTGTTTTTCGGCGTGGCGCGATAGGGCCAGCGAGATTAAGGAATCTAACAATTCTTTATATGGAATGCCGGTTTCCTTCCACATTAGCGGGTACATGCTGAATGGCGTGAAGCCGGGCAAGGTGTTGACTTCGTTGATGAAAAGCTGGTTGTCGTTTTTACGAAGGAAGAAGTCTACGCGCGACAAACCGGAGCCGTCGATCGCCTGGAATGCGCGAACGGCCATTTCACGGACGGATTCTGTAATTTCTAGCGGCAAAATAGCCGGAATTTGCATCGTCGATTTCCCGTCGATATATTTGGCTTTGTAGTCGTAAAACTCGTTCGACGGTGCAATTTCACCTGGTACGGATGCTTTGGCATCATCATTGCCCAGTACGCTTACTTCAATTTCACGAGCGTCCACGAACTCCTCCACAATTACCTTCCGGTCAAAACGGAATGCATAGTTAACGGCAGCAACCAGCTCTTCGCGGTTTTTAGCTTTGGAGACGCCGACGCTGGAGCCCAGATTGGCCGGCTTGATGAAGCACGGATAGCCGAGCGCGACTTCGCATTCCATAATAAAGAAAGAAGCGTCTCTTTCCCATTGCGTCCTGTTGAAGTAGCGGAATATGCATTGCGGCAAGCCCTCTTGAGCAAACACTTTTTTCATCATAATCTTGTCCATCCCGACAGCAGAAGCGAGAACGCCCGCTCCGACATAAGGGATATTAGCCATTTCGAATAGCCCTTGAATTGTGCCATCCTCGCCGAATGTGCCGTGCAATAGCGGAAATACGACATCAATGCCCGGTTCGCCGCTGGCAGCGGCCTCTCCTGCGTTTAGGCCCGCAAACAATGGAGCGAGCGCGAAGCCCGTTTGCTTCGCCTCGCTCGCTGTAAAGCGGAGCTCATCCACGCTGCCGGGACGGGCTTGCAGAGCATCTCCCGTTTTCCATTCGCCTTGTTTCGTGATATAGAAAGGTTTGATTTCATATTTGTTATAATCGAATTCACCCATTACTGCGTAAGCCGTTTGCAGAGAGACCTCATGCTCTCCCGATTTCCCCCCGTATACTAAACCTACTCGAACCTTGCTCCCCATGGCATATCCTCCGGTACAATAATTTATAATAGATCAGCAATATGAAAAAAACGATACTTCGTTTGTTCCGTCCATGCATAGGAATCACGATAATCCCAATAACGATGCCTGCTGGAGACAGTGTTGGCATTCACTAGCGGCATTCCGAACGAGTCAAAGGCAGTTACGATTGTGCTGTGCTGAAAGCGTTGATCGCCATTCCAGTCATACGTAATGACATCGCCAAGCTGCAGCTCATCTGCGGATTGCACAACTTCCGCGCGCAAGCCCGTAGACTTGGAGCCGCTCAAATAATTGGTAAATGCATTGGATACCGCCCAACTGTAGCTCCACCATTCGCTGCCTTTATTTCGGCCTTTATACCACCAGCCCGTTTCCCTTTTACCAGTATAGTTCATCGGAGCATTGCCTGCAAAGATGCACTGAGACACGTAATGGGTACAATTCACCTCAAAAAGCTCGTATGACGGGTTGCCTTCGTTCCACCAGCGGTCCGCATACGCAGCAGCCAAATCTCTCCTGTAACGAATACCCGACGGCCGGTTTTTGAATTGCTGTAATAGGTCATAATTTAAGTATGGTGTTGACGGTGACGATAAATCGCCATATAGCTCCGAATGGTCATCGACGGTCATCCAGTTGTCTGTAGCTGTGCCAAATCGCGGCCTGCGCTCCGCTATGATCGGTTCAACCCGCAGGACATCCCAGGCACCGCCTGACAACCCAAGCCAGAGACGCTCGAATTCGGATCTTTCCTCCATGTAAAAACGCCCAGACTGCTCCATCCTTCTTTTGATGTGGAGCCGAATGAGCACAGAAACTTCGCTTGACGATTCATTAACGCGCATGAGCTCTGCTTTCGTCTCGCTTCCTGCCGGCAGGGCGCCTCTTAGCAAATCGCGTTCGCGCAGACGTTCAAGCCTGCAACGGAGACGGTCGCAGTGCTCATGGTCGGTCACGTAATCGGTCAGCACGGTCGCATGCTGATTCGCTTCGGCTTGATTGTACAGGCTCACATAGCGATGAACGGCAGATTTCCAGCCCTGCAGATTCCCTTGCTGCCTATTCTGATCGTAATCGGATGAACGCAAAAGCGAATTAAGCTTCGATGTTTGCTGTCTGACGGACTTTGCTTCTTGATTAGCCCTTTCCTGATTCTGAAGCGCATGATTAGCCGTTTCGGCATGTCGCTCCGGTTGCGGCCCGAATGGCGACAGCTGGTTTGGGACAGCATTTGTCACAACCTTTTGCTGCGGCTTGCGCTGAGATGCTATCGGCTTGGACGGTGCTTGATTATGCTTTTGGCCCTGAATGCCCTGTCCCCGGTTACCCGTTCGCGGCATAGCAATCCCTCCTTGACCATGTTGTGAATGCAAAAAACGTTTCGCGCTGATATATAAGCCGGATGATCAGACTAATCCTTATTCATCCTTATATTTCAGGCGCAAACACTGTAAACAGCCATAGGCTGCATGAGATCACCAGCAAGCTCTCTTGCCTTAAGCTTAACGCTGATTAACTGCTTCATTATATGAAGCCGTCATTCGTTTCATGTAACATTCGTTCAGTTCGCTTTTCATGCTATTTACAGGCGCGATAAGACATAATTGGACTTTACGGAAGGACTATTTTAACGATATACTATAGATATAGCGATTTTGAAATCGTGTTTCACAGAATGAAACATGAATTCCATTCAAAGAGGAGAATGACGATGTCTACACAAAATCATTATTCGGTTCGCACAACGCTGGACGCTGGTGGCAAATCTTACGCTTACTACCGTCTGGGCGGACTTGAAGAGCAAGGACTAGGCGACATTTCCAAGCTGCCTTTTTCCATCAAAGTATTGCTTGAGGCTGCTGTTCGTCAATTTGACGGCCGCGCCATTACACCTGAACATGTAAAGCAGCTTGCTACATGGGCTGACGGACGCGAAGATAAAGAAATTCCTTTCATCCCTGCCCGTATCGTATTGCAGGATTTCACAGGCGTACCGGTTGTCGTAGACTTGGCGGCTATGCGTGATACTGTGAAAAAAGCAGGCGGAGACCCGAAAAAAATCAACCCGCTCGTACCGGTTGACCTTGTAATCGACCACTCCGTAATGGTTGACGCATTTGGTACGCCTGAAGCGCTTGAGTATAACACGAAGGTTGAATTTGAGCGTAACGAAGAGCGTTACCGTTTCCTTCGCTGGGCACAAACAGCATTCGATAACTTCCGCGCGGTTCCGCCGGGCACAGGTATCGTTCACCAAGTTAACTTGGAGTATTTGGCATCCGTTGCCGCTACTAAAACAATCGATGGCGAAACTGTCGTATACCCTGATTCCCTCGTTGGTACGGATTCCCATACAACGATGATCAACGGTCTTGGCGTTGTAGGCTGGGGCGTTGGCGGTATCGAGGCTGAGGCTGGTATGCTAGGCCAACCGCTTTACTTCGTTATGCCTGAAGTAATCGGCTTCAAATTGACTGGCAAGCTGGCAGAAGGATCCACGGCGACTGACCTTGCGCTTACCGTTACACAAATTTTGCGTAAAAAAGGCGTTGTTGGTAAATTTGTCGAGTTCTTCGGCCCTGGCTTGTCTAACATCAGTCTTGCTGACCGTGCAACGGTTGCCAACATGGCTCCGGAATACGGCGCTACAATCGGCTTCTTCCCTGTCGATAACGAAACGCTTAGCTATCTTCGCCAAACAGGCCGCTCGGAAGATCTCATCGAGCTTGTTGGCTCTTACTATAAAGCTCAAGACATGTTCCGCACGGATGAGACTCCGGATCCTGTGTTCTCTGACATTGTTGAGCTCGATCTTTCGACGATCGTTCCTTCACTTGCAGGACCGAAGCGTCCTCAAGACCGCGTTGAGCTGACTGCAATGAAAGAATCCTTCAACAGCATCATCCGCACGCCAATCGAAAAAGGCGGATATGGTCTGACTGATGAGAAAATCGATCAAGTCGTTACGGTTAAACACAATGACGGCCAAGTGAGCAAAATGGGCACTGGCGCAGTCGTTATTGCCGCGATTACAAGCTGCACGAACACTTCTAACCCAAGCGTAATGGTCGGCGCCGGCCTTGTCGCTAAGAAAGCAGTAGCACTTGGACTTAAGAAGCCAGCTTATGTAAAAAGCTCCCTGACGCCGGGTTCGCTCGTTGTTACAGAATATTTGACTAAAGCAAACCTGCTCGAGCCGCTTGAAGCACTCGGCTTCCACGTTGCCGGCTATGGCTGCGCGACATGCATCGGTAACTCCGGCCCGCTTCCGGACGAAGTAAGCAAAGCAATTGCCGACAACGATATGACGGTATCCGCTGTTCTCTCCGGTAACCGTAACTTTGAAGGCCGCGTACACGCGCAGGTAAAAGCGAACTACTTGGCTTCTCCGCCGCTTGTTATCGCATATGCGCTTGCTGGTACGACAAACATCGATTTGACTACCGAGCCAATCGGCTATACGGAAGACAACAAGCCGGTATACCTGAAAGATATTTGGCCAACGTCGCAAGAAGTTAACGATGCTATGTCCGCGGCTCTTACACCGCAAATGTTCCGCGACAAATACGAGAACGTATTTACGCAAAATGAGCGTTGGAACGCTATTTCGGTACCTAAAGGCGAAAGCTACGAGTGGGACGCAAAATCGACTTACATCCAAAACCCGCCGTTCTTCGAAAACCTTGGTTCCGATCTATCGGATATCGAGGATATTCATTCGGCAAGCGTGCTTGCTCTTATGGGCGATTCCGTAACGACTGACCATATTTCTCCTGCCGGTAACATTACTGTTAACAGCCCTGGCGGCCAATACTTGATCGAAAACGGCGTTAAACGCGAAGACTTCAACTCCTACGGCTCACGTCGCGGTAACCACGAAGTCATGATGCGCGGAACGTTCGCTAACATTCGTATTCGTAACCAAGTGGCTCCAGGCACAGAAGGCGGCGTAACGACTTACCTGCCTACTGATGAAGTAATGTCGATCTACGACGCATCGATGAAATATCAAAAAGACGGCAAAAACCTTGTTGTTCTTGCCGGTAAAGAATACGGTACAGGAAGCTCCCGTGACTGGGCGGCAAAAGGAACTTACCTGCTCGGCGTTAAAGCCGTTATCGCTGAAAGCTTCGAGCGTATTCACCGCTCCAACCTGGTTGGTATGGGCGTATTGCCGCTCCAATTCCCTGAAGGCCAAGGCTGGAAGACGCTTAACATTACTGGACGCGAGACGTTCGATATCGCTGGCTTGTCCAACGATGTTACGCCAGGCTCGCAAGTTACCGTTACAGCTACACGCGAAGACGGTACGACGTTTGATTTCCCGGCAATCGTGCGCCTAGACTCGATGGTTGACGTCGATTACTACCGCAATGGCGGTATCCTGCAAACGGTACTTCGTCAAATGATCGCAAACATGAACTAATCAGTATAAATGCTGCGCAACCAATGCGTAAACGGCTTTGCAGTCCAAAGACGGCAAAGCTCGTTTCGCGGTGAAATAGAAGCATTGTATAAGTTTCAAATTTAAAAGAGCTTTGCCGTCCTTTCGGCAAAGCTCTTTTTTTTCAGCTGCAGAACGCGGCAAGCCCTTGCGTCGAGAAAGTACCATCCAGATAAGTTGAAATAAAATTTGGCTGTACGCTGAGTCGTATAAAGGAACAGCCCCCTTTATTGGGATTGATCATGCGTTGAGCTTTTTTTCTATCCTGTAATTTTGCAATAACTTATCTCACATTACCGCCAAGCCCTGCTCTATCCTGCACATTTGCAATAAAAAACCAGTATTCTCGACATTTTGATGAAAAAGGAGGCGTTTATGTTGTACGGGGTACAGGATAGACGTACCGTCTCAATGAAAACGAGCTCCTATCATGCGGCTATGCAATATAGCTAATTCTGATTAGGATAATACGCGATGACTTAGCCAGTACGCATGAAGCTCTTTCAATCATTCCTGCAGCTTAAATAGCTATAAAAAACAGCAGGTTTGAGGTTCGCCTCAGCCTGCTGTTTCTTCTCTGCTATAAAATCATCATTCCCATCCGCTTGGCGGATTCGATCATGACGGGTGCGTATTCCTTCATCGTCTGCAGCGTGAGCCTGCTTGCTGGACCTGATACAGATAATGCGGCCGTCAGCTGCCCTTTCCGGTTAAAGATAGGCGCGGACAATGCCGCTGCTCCCGGCTCGCGCTCCTCGAAGCTGGTGGCGTATCCCTGCAGGCAAATCTCTTCAAGCTGCTGCTTGTATTGATCCAGATCAATCGAGTACAGCCAAGCCGGATCTCCAAAAATACTTTCCTGCGTGATCGGATCGGAATAGGCAATGAGCACCTTGCTCGACGCGCCTGCATAAAGCGGCAGCCTTACGCCGACAGGCGCTACCCGCCGCACGGGCTGGCTGCTCTGCACCGCTTGCATGCGGATCCTCTCGGAGCCGTCCCTTACATATATGCTAACTGTCTCTCCCAGCTTATCGCGAAGCCGCTCCATTTCCGGCAGCCATATCGTTGCTTGATCGTCTGACCGCGATAGATTGGCGGACAGCTCCCACATTTTCAAACCCAAATGATAACGGTCAGTCGAACGATCCCGCTCGATGAAGCCCTTCTCCTCTAGTGTAGCGAGCATCCGGTGAACCGTGCTTTTGTGCAGGCCGACATGTTCGGCAATTTCCGTCATTGCCCAGTCCGTTTTCGAAGTAAAACACAGCAATATATCAAGCGCTCGATCCACTGCCCGAACCGTCGATTTTCCATCTTCCATGCAGCCGCACCTCTCTTCCTAAAAGTTTCATCCAATGAAACCGATTCTCATTCAGTATAACTCATCGCTTCCATTATCGTAAAGAAAAGATCTTTACGTTACAGCAATATTACAAATGAATAACATTACCTCGACATCAATTGACAGGCCTTTAGGACCGGACTACGATAAAAGGACTAGAAATGAAAAGCGCTTTCAGCTTTGGGATGAAATAGTCCGACAGCCGGTTGCTTGCAGAGGGAGGAATACGACATGAGCACAACTATAATGACACCACTGCCACTAGAAGGCGGATTTCCGCAAAGCCTTCAGCCCTTCCCTTTGGGAGATTCCGACAGCCTTTTCCTGCTTCGCAAATCAAGAAGCCGCGGCAAGCACCTGCTGGTTGCTTCCATCGCTTCCCTGGCTGCTATGTGCCTGCTTGCAGTCATTATTTTTCATGGATATGTCGCTTGGATGCTTGCTTTTCCTTTTGTCGCTCCCCTTTCCTCTAATCCTCAAGCGGCTATCGGCCTAGATTATGAGGATGTCGTTTTCCCCAGCAAGAGCGGAGAAACAACGGTCAGCGGCTGGTTCATTCCTGCGGAAACCGATGCGGGCGGAGCCGCAGCCTCGGCGCGGACTGTCGTATTCAGCCATGGCTATGGCGCTAATCGCGAAGAATCATGGGTGCCGATGTATGAGCTCTCCAAGCTGCTGCACGGCTTAAACTATAATATTTTGTTGTTTGACTACGGCTACGCCTCTAAGGAGTACAAGGCTCCGGCCACTGGCGGCCTTGAGGAATCGCAGCAGCTGCTCGCAGCTGTAGATTATGCTAAATCCCGCGGCGCCGAGGATATCGTCGTCTGGGGCTTCTCAATGGGTGCGGGAACCGCCCTGCAAGCAGCGCTTCAGACCGATGAGATAGATGCGATGATACTCGACAGCTTATTTATACCGAGCCCCGAGGCGTTATTTGATAATCTGAATCAATTTGTATCCTTGCCGCGCTTCTCGCTGCCGCTCATTGAATCGATGATACCGCTTTGGACCGGTACAAGCTTTGGTTCTATTCCGGCAAGCGAGGTAATCTCGAACGTCTATGATATACCGCTTTTCATTATTCATGGTACGAACGATGTTAAAGCTTCATACAAAACGGCCGAAGCTATTGCTGAGGAGCAGGGCAACATGCTCTCCCGCTCATGGATCGTGCAGGACGGCAAGCACGAGCTGCTGTTTCAAGTTCATCCGAGTGAATATATCCAAAGAACCGCCTTATTTCTAAGCCAAGTCGACCAGCAGCTCCAGTCAGAAAGAATATAATCAGGAAGCACGACATAAGCCCGAATAGCAACGAATACATCTAACATAGATGCACATGTTGCGACATAGGAGGCGATGGTCGTGCTTTTTGTTTATGGAACGCTCATGCCCATACGAGTAATGGAATTAATCCGGCATTGGAAGCTGCAGGAGAAGGAGCATGCCTCCGTTATTGTCCAAGCGGCTCCGGAGCTGGAACGCCAGTATGTGCAGCTTCTTAAATCTTGGGAGCCGATCTTCTCCCAAACCGCGCTTTATACGAACCAATGGCTGGACGAATGGCTGCCCTTCCCGTCTCGTCTACCGTCACATGTGGAGCAATCCGTTGAAGCGCTTGTGGATGCTGCGCTTGAACAATCGCTTACGTACGTAGATCAGCTGAGGCAAATAACTGAGCGAACGGCCGCCGTATCTTCATCCATATCCAAAACCGTCATTTCGCATTCCATCCGCGAATCCAACTATTATATCGGCTTAATGAGCGCTTATCGCCAAGCTGCGAACAGTCCTGGCAATCGCGAGCAGCGCCCCCCTCTCCAGCAAGTACCGGTCGGCGGACATACGCTGCCTCCCCTGCCTTATGCTTATGATGCTCTTGAGCCTTATATCGATGAGCATACGATGCGGATTCATCATGATATGCATCACCAATCCTACGTAGACGGCTTAAATATAGCCGAGCTTCAGCTGCAGACAGCACGCGATACCGGCAATTTCGAGCTCGTAAAGCATTGGGAACGCGAGCTCGCTTTCAACGGTGCCGGCCACTATTTGCATACGCTGTTTTGGAACGTGATGTCGCCCTACGGCGGCGGCGAGGCGACGGGGTCGCTCAGCAACCAGATCCGAAACGATTTCGGCAGCCTTGCTGCCTTCATGAAGCAGTTCAGCGAGGGCGCAGCGAAGATCGAGGGCAGCGGCTGGGCTATTCTGGTATGGAGTCCGCGCAGCAGACGGCTCGAAATTTTAACCGCAGAGAAGCATCAAAATTTATCGCAATGGGATGTTGTTCCTCTGCTTGCGTTAGACGTATGGGAGCATGCTTATTATTTGAGGCATCAGAACAGACGTCCTGAGTACGTGCAGGAGTGGTGGAACGTGGTCAATTGGCCTTATGTGAATGAACGGTTTGAGGAAGCTCGAAAGCTCGTGTGGGTGCCGTTCTGAGAAAAGTTTGACGATCGCGATCCATCAATTAAAAAAAGTCCGTCAGGAGCAATTCTCCCGTCGGACTTTCTAATATAGGCCAGCTTATTGCTTCAGCAATGCAAGGAACTCCGAACGCAGCGCCGAGCTGCTGCGGAACTCGCCGCGCACAGCGGACGTAACCGTCTTGCTGCCAGGCTTCTTCACGCCGCGCGCGCACATGCACAGATGCTCGCCCTCTACGACGACCATGACGCCATGCGGTGCAAGCTCCTGGTCAAGAATGTCGGCGATTTGCGACGTTATGCGCTCTTGTACCTGCAGCCTGCGTGTAACCGCCTCAACGAGACGCGCAAGCTTGCTGAGCCCCGCTATTTTGCCGCTAGGGATATAACCGATATGCGCTTTCCCGAAGAATGGCGCCATATGATGCTCGCACTGGCTGTAATATACAATATCTCTGACGATGACAAGCTCCTCGTGCTGCTCATCGAAAGTGACGCCAAGCACCTCGCGCGGATCAACCTCGTAGCCGGCAAAAATTTCCTCGTACATCCGGGTTACGCGGGCAGGCGTTTCCAGCAAGCCTTCACGCTCTACATTTTCGCCGATCAGCTTCAAAATCTCTTTTATATGGTGTTCAATCTGCTCCCGGTTGCTCTCTACACTCGAATTGACGTAATCTTTCCTTCCCGCCATTTCTTAATTCTCCTTCCGGCCCCCCTCACGCTTTATCTCCGAGGCATTTTTTGATTTCTCATCATGTGCTGCGCTTTTTGCATCTGCTGCTTATTCAAGTTGTAGCCCATTTGCTTAGCCATCTTTTGAATCATTTCAGGATCGTTTTGCATTTTCTCAAGCTGCTTCCGCAGATAGAATACGCCAATAAAGAAGCCCCCTACAGCTCCCGCTAATAAAGTAACGATTGGTACCACAATGTTAACCCAAGACATACCTTTCACCTGACCCTTTCTAAATCTCCAGCTGTGTATAATGTTCCCATGATAGCATGTTCACCCTGTGTTCGCAATGAACAGCTTAGCGCTTATCGCAACCTTTATAAGGCAGCCTGCAAGCTTATATTACGCTTTCTTCTCCAGCTCAAGCAGCGCGATCTTAATCGGCAGTCCTCCGCCATAACCGACCATTTGACCACTAGCCCCGATCACGCGGTGACAAGGCACAATGATCGATACGGGATTGCGATTGTTCGCGCCGCCAACGGCTCGCATCGCGCCCGGCTGGCCGAGCATCACCGCAATGTCTTTATAGGTGCGCGTCTCGCCATACGGGATTTGCTGCAGGGCTGCCCATACCTTCTGCTGAAACGGCGTGCCAAACAGCTGAACCGGAAGCTCGAACTGCCGCAATTCTCCTGCAAAATAAAGCTGCAGCTGCCTGTCCGCTTCCTTCAGCTGCGGATGGGCTGACGCTTCAATGTGCCTGATGTCCGCAGCCTGCGGTCCAATTTGACGCAGCGCCCACTGCCGGAGTCCTTCCCCGGAAGCTTCAAAGGGAGCGAAATCCAAATGACAAATATGTTCGTCCGCTGCCGTGAGCGTCATCGTCCCGATAGGCGAGCCGATCTCAGCCGCATAAAGCTGTTCAATCACTTGTACCCACACCTGCTTCCGGCTGATGCTGCGTATTCTTGGCAAGCGAGTTTATTTGATCGATCGCAGTCGTTATAGCCTGCAGCGCTTCCTCATCGCTCTCTTTATGCGAAGCTGCAAGCAGCGCCGCCTCCGCCTGCTCGCCGCCGATTCGCGCGAGCGCCCACGCTGCCGTGCCCCGCAGCACCGGCCTCGTATCCTGCTCAAGCACGCGAATCAGATCCGGTACCGCGCTCGCCTCTTTAAAGTTACCGAGCGCGATTACGGCGTTGCGCTGGATCGGCTTCTTGCCGCGCCATGCGGAGGAGGTGCTTCCATATCTCGCTTGAAACTCTTTGTTTCCTATTGTAAGCAATGGAACCAGCAGCGGCTTCACGAGCTCCGGATCGGGCTGCAGCTCCGGCTGATGCGTCCAGTTTTTGCCGCGGTTAACCGGACAGACGGTCTGACATGTATCGCAGCCATATAGCCGATTTCCGATTTTGCGCATAAACTCGTCCGATAGCATTCCCTTTGTCTGTGTTACATAGGAGATGCAGCGGCTGGAATTCAATTGACCTGGCCCAACTAACGCGTCCGTCGGACAAGCGTCAATACATTTTGTGCAAGAGCCGCAGCTTTCCGTGACCGGTTCATCCGGCTCAAACGGCACATTCGTGATCATCTCTCCGAGGTACATCCATGAACCGAGCTCAGGGGAGAGAATAGAGCAGTTTTTCGCGCTCCAGCCAATGCCTGCCCGCTCCGCGACGGCGCGGTCCGACAAGGCGCCGGTATCAACCATGCTCTCAACGCGCAAATCCGGCACGCGCTCCCTCAGCCATGCCTCCAGCTTCGCAAGCCGGTCACGCAGCACCTTATGGTAATCGTCTCCCCAAGCTGAGCGCGACATAATGCCCCGCCTTGCTCCAGGCTCCGATTTGGGAGGATCCTTCAGCTTCGACGGATAAGCAATTGCGATCGCGATGATCGACTGCGGATTATCGAATAGAAGCGCCGGATTCGTCCGCTTCTCGATATCCGGCTCCTCAAAGCCGGATTCCCTGCCAAGCTCGCGGTGCCTAAGCAAGATATCCTTTAATGATACGAACGGGTCTGCGGATGCGATCCCGATTTTGTCGATGCCAAGGCTTGGCGCGGCCTTCAGCATCTCTTCCTTCAGCTTTGCCCACTTGTTTGTCATCATCTATAACCGTTTAATAGCTTCACGAGCGAGCTCGTCACAGCGATTGTTCCATTCGTTATCGCTATGGCCTTTTACCTTCACGTATTCGACTTTATGCTTTTTCATAAGCTCCCACAGCGCTTTCCACAGCTCTTGGTTCTCAACAGGCTCCTTCTTGCTGTTTTTCCAGCCATTGCGAAGCCAACCGTGAATCCAGCCCTTCTGGAAGCAATTCACAACATATGCTGAATCACTATAAACCTTGACCTGACAAGGCTCCTTCAGCAGCTTCAAGCCCTCGATCACCGCCTGAATTTCCATGCGGTTATTTGTCGCAAACTTCTCGCCGCCCGAAATCTCCTTCTGATGAACGCCAAAAAACAGCACCGCGCCCCAGCCGCCCGGACCCGGGTTGCCGGAGCAGGCCCCGTCCGTATAGATCATAACGTCCTTCATTGTAGCCCCTCCTTAAAGGTTTCCGGATTTTGTGGATGCAACCTGCTGCTCTCCCGATGCGAACAGCGATTAAAGCGATTTTATCTGTTTGTACGGCCACAAAATATAATCGGCTCTGCCCCGAATCAGCTCTTCCGGCACAGCATGAAACGATCTGCTGTCAAGGCTGGCTCTAGCGTGGCGATTATCTCCCATGACAAAGTAATGGCCTTCACGGATTATCTCTGGCCCGTAGCTCATATCTTCTATTAAAGTGTCCGTGTAAGGCTCGTCCACCAGCTTGCCGTTACGGTACAATCGCTTGTTGTGAATCTCAATGCGGTCGCCGGGAACTCCGACTACCCTTTTCACGAGATACTTCTCCTCTTTTGCCGCCGTATTCGGTTCCTTCAAAATAACGACATCCCCGGTCTTTGGCTTGCCGACCAAATAAACGAATTTATTAACAAAGAGCCACTCATGCGCCGTTAACGTCGGCTCCATCGAATGCCCCTCGACTTTGGATAAGTTAAATACAAAAAAGTGCAGAAGCATGACAACCGCAAAAGCAATAACCAATGTTTTTGTCCAATCTAACAGCTCCGCCAGCCATGTGGAATGGTCGCTCGCAGCAGCTTCGGCAGACAGGCTTTCCTTGCCCGCAATTCCTGCCTTATTTTCATCCAGCTCATGTTCCCGGCTCAGCAGGCTCATTGCTCCACCTCATCGTTTCGTCTCAGCCAATCCTCGTAATAATGCGTCACAAGCTGATCCTCAAAAGGAGACTGCGCTTGATCGATTCGGCCAAGAAGCGCTTCGAGCCCCTCCTGCACCTTGTCGTCGACCATTTTCGGATAGTGATAGGCTGCTTTATGCATTTCGTATTCATCCTGATCAACTACGAACCTTCCGCCGTCTACCGTGCGAATAACATCCAAATCATAATCGATATAGGTCAGTACATTCCCTTGCAAATAAGGCGGTGAGGCAATATTGCAATAATATCGAATGCCTCCCTCCTCAAGCAAAGCGACGACATTAAACCATTGCCCTGGTATAAAAAAGGAGACTGCCGGCACGCGGCTCACCCATATCTTACCGTCAGATTCTTGAATCGGCGTTTGGCGGTTAATGAGTACGATCATGGACTGCTCTTTATGCCCGCCAGCAAGCCGTTCATCCGGAACGAGCCAATTCTGCTGCCATGTACGGTGAAGGTGGCCGTTATGTTTAAAGCTTTTGATGACACAGTGCCGGTATGGTTCCATCCCGTTCTCCTCGTAAAAGTGTATAGTAATAAGAAAAGCATATCTCACCGCCAAAAGCAATGGCGATGCAGATATGCCCTGCGTACAAACTAACATGCAGTAAAGTTCGCGTTAACCCGCTACAATGCTCAGTTTCTGAAACGATCTGATAAAATCGTTGGCTACGTACCCCATCGATTCATACAAAGGTAAGACTGGCTCATTGTGCTCGTCCGCGGTAATTAGTATCTTTGTAACATGGCGCTGTTCGAAACGCTGGCGCAATGCCTGGATGAGTGCTTTGCCGATTCCTTTCCGCTGGTGGAGCGGAGAGACGGCAATTCGATAATAATAACCTTTGTTATTATCAATCGTACCGATAATCATGCCCACAATTTCGGAATTTTCGACAGCGACTAGAACTAAATCGCTATCCCATGACAACTGGCGGGCAAAAGCTTCCATCGTTTGTTCGTAGCACTCTTCTGTAAGAACATCTTCGAGAAGTGCTGTAATTGGTCGGTAATCGGACAACTGGAAGGAACGAACATTCATTATAATTACACCTTCTATACCATGTCATAGTACTGCATTTAGATTATATTACGACAAAATTTAACGAAATCCTGCTTCTATCTTTAATATTCCTTAAAAAAATTAAACAAATCATCGATTATCTCTTGAAAACGCTTCATATTAAGCGCTTACATGATTTTTATCTATTTTTATGTAAACTGGCTCAGGTTCTCTTTACCTAATTTGCATAATTTTGATAGGACAGTGATAACCTATTGCAGGTTATGTTCGACATCCCTGCCCTTCCGACTTTTGAAACAATAATGTTGATTTATTCGATCGGATAAGGGATAATGGATTTGGATAACTACATATCATTTAGGAGGCTGTAAAAAAATGGCACATCAACTACCTGCTTTGCCGTACGCGCACAACGCACTTGAGCCGCATATCGATGCGACTACTATGGAAATTCACCACGGCCGTCACCATAACGCATACGTGACTAACCTTAATGCAGCTTTGGAGTCCGCTCCAGAATTGCAAAGCAAATCGATCGAGGAATTGATTTCCGATCTTGCTAGCGTTCCTGAAGCTATCCGTACTGCTGTTCGCAACAACGGCGGCGGACATGCTAACCACAGCTTGTTCTGGGAAACGATCGCTCCTAACGCTGGCGGAGCACCTTCTGGCGCTCTTGCAGCAGCAATCGAAAGCGAGCTTGGCGGCTTTGAGGCTTTCAAAGCGGACTTCGCTAAAGCAGCAGCAACTCGTTTCGGCAGCGGCTGGGCATTCCTTGCGGTTGCAAACGGCAAATTGAAAGTATACAGCCTGCCTAACCAAGACAGCCCGATCATGGAAGGCGAAACGCCGATCCTTGGACTTGATGTATGGGAGCACGCTTACTACCTGAACTACCAAAACAAACGCCCTGACTACATCGCGGCGTTCTGGAACGTAGTTAACTGGGATGAAGTTAGCAAACGTTACGAAGCAGCTGCAAAATAATATTGTTTTTCCAACCGGCGCTTTCCTCACCTATGAGGAGGCGCCGTTTTTTTGCGTTTCGTCACCCTTCTAAGTCTTGGACAGTCATGCTGATGACCTTTCATCCAAAACTTGCGAACACCGGATGGGCATTTGCCGCATACGATAAATAAGGATAAATGCCTAATTTGTTTCGTGAAGGAGACTGAATGCTTGCATGGACTATACTTACGCTAACGAGCAACAATTTCTCGCGGATCCGCAGCAGCCAGTTCGAGCCGGCGGCGATTGCGGCTGCGGGGGACCTCGTATGATCATGCCAGGTGGACCTGGAGGGCCGGGCGGACCTGGAGGGCCGGGTGGACCGGGCGGCTTATTCCCGCCAGGACCTGGACCGTTCCCTCCTGGACCTGGACCGTTCCCTGGACCTGGACCGTTCCCTGGACCCGGACCGTTCCCTGGACCCGGACCGTTCCCTGGACCCGGACCGTTCCCGTTCCCTCCCGGGCCGCTGGGAACAGTGACGGTTGTCATTAACGGGGGAAGAACGTTCCCTAACGTAACGCAAGCCTATCGCGTGCGATTCTTTCCGGGCATGGCGATCTATCAAGCGCTTGCAGCAACCGGTGCCGTCCGTTTCAATTTTAGAGGACAAATCATATCTGTAAGCGGCGTTCCGATTGGCCGCAACATCAGCTATCGTCTTCAGTTGAACGGACGCAGTATTCCAACGTCGCTGCTTAACTTCCCCGTTCAGCGCTTTGATACTGTAGCTCTTGAGCTCATTTACAACCCTTTCTTCCGCGAGGATGAAGCCGAATCCGAAGCCGAGGAGACAAACGAGTATGACTGATGCCGTCTTTCGGCAAAAATTGTAATAAAGCATGAGCTCCAACAGCAGCCCCTTTTATATAAAACAAAGAGCTGGAAAGAGACGTCTCCCCTGGACGTCATTTTCCAGCTCCTTTTCTTTCGCTTGCCCCTTCTGGAAACCTTTTACTTAATCGCCTTTCCTTTTCCGCTTATGAGCTTTAATTGATCGTTTTCGTAGCCTACCTCATAGGTGACCTGATACTTGCTGAGCACATATTTGCCGTCAACACGTTCATCCGCTGAAATGACCGCGATAACCGTTGCGTTATCATCCCTGCTGTCCGTTACTTGCATATTATCGATGACCACATTTAACGTCCCTAAGTAGCCCTCCCTGAACTTCTCGTAGCTTGTGCCTTCCTTCCAGTTGCCGCCAAGCAGCGAGTACGCATAGACATAATCGGCGTTGTTCAGGCTGTCGTAAAAATGAGTTACGAGATAACCCGCGTACTCTTCTACCGAAGCATCCTCCTCCAAAATAGCCGATTCAGCCGAAAGCTCCAGCTCGGGAAGTTCGGTCATCGGCTCGCTCGACCAGCGCTCGGCAATCTCGATAACGTTCGCAATCGGAATGCTGAAGCCGATCGAGCCTTGCTCGTAACCAGCTGAGTTAATGCCAAGCACCTCACCCGTCTTCTGATCGACGAGCGGCCCTCCGCTGTTGCCGGGAGCGATTGGCGCCGAGATTTGATACAGATCCGAATACAAGTAAGGCTCGATTTCAAAGCTTCTGCCTATGCCGCTAATAATGCCGGTCGTAACCGTATTTTGAAATCCTAGCGGACTGCCTACAGCCAGCACCTCGTCGCCTACCTCCGCTTTCTCGCCTTGTACAACCTCCAGAGGCTCGGTTCCGGCCAAAGCGTTCACGCGAACGACGGCGACATCCGTCTCCGTGCTGATGCCGATAACCTCTCCGTCCAGCTCGCGCGCATCCGCCGTTTTAATTTTCACCTTGCGGGAGCCTGCAACGACATGCGCGTTCGTAATCAGATCGCCTTCCCAATTGTAGAGGAATCCGGAGCCTTGCGAGCCGTTCTCCGCTTCAATCATAACGACGAGCTTCTGCGTCTCAAAAATAATATCTTTAAGCGTCTTCGCCTTGCCCCCATCAGCAGCAGCAAGCAGCGGCTTCCCTGTAAGCCTGCTTGGCACATCTGCATGGATGAACAAAGCAGCAGCCATTCCTCCGCACACAATAAGGGCCGATGCGATGACGCTGATCCATGCCTGTTTACTCATCTCATCGCCCCCTTAATCCAAATACCATGTCGCATGATCAACGACGACGGTCGTATTTTCTACATTGACGCCATACACGGTGCCCGTAAAGCTCATCTTCTCGCCAGGCTCGACATAATCCGGCGCCGCCTCGGCCGTGCCCGAGCCCACCTCTTTGCCTTCAGCATCGTAGACGATGAACTTAACGGTGATCGAATAAATAGGCCGTGTAGCCGCGTTTTTCAGCTCTGCTGTTATAGTAAGGTCGCCAAACTCATCAAGCGAAGACTCCATATGTACAACCTCGACGGCTGCCGTCTGGTTTTTCAAATCCTCTGCCGCCGCTTGCTGCATCGCTTGCTCTAACCGCTGCTGCTCGGTCTTCTCATATTCTGCCTGTGCCTGGTTAATGCGTTTCACAAGCGAGAGCAGGCGTTCATTATCTTTGGCGAAAGCAAGCGCCCTGTCAGTCGCCGTCAGCGCATCCGTATAATTTTTTTTCATAAGCAGCGCTTCAGCTTCCTTGCAGCTAATATCCACGATTTTCGCAATGATCTGCTCCTGTAAGGCAGCTGCTTCTTCACCATCTAAATGATTCGCTACGTTAAGCTTCGATTCAAGCTCATCGATTGTACTCAGATCAGCCAGCTCATCTGTCAGCTTCATAACGCCAAGCTGCTCCGTATAAACGCCCAGCTGCTCCTTCACCATCGCGTAGACCGGCTCAGTGTGGCCCTTAAGCCCCTTCCTTGCCTGCTCGAGCGCCCGCTCCGCTTCCGTAAGCTTCCGCTCCTCGAGCAGCTTCCCGACTGCCTTAACCGAACGCGACAGCTCATCGACAAGAGCTGTGATTTCGGCATCCTTCTGCACCGCGGCAAAGCCCGGACGGGCATCCGCCGCTTCCTTTAGCAGCGCCTGCGCCTCAGCATACTTCCCAGCCAGCGCCAAAGCCTTCGCCTCGGCTTGAAGCTTGATCACTCTATCATTAATTCCTGATTGATATATATAGTAACTAAAAACAGAACCAGCCGTAACAAGCGCAAGCACAACGGGCACCAGCCATGCCCATAAGGAGCTCCCGGCGCTCCGCCTCAAGGCAGCGTTTGGCCTATTCGACTGTTCGCCTGCTAATTCTGTCTCTATGGATGCAGCAGTCTCGCTTAAGACCTCAGCCCTCTCAGCATCTAATGCCGCTGCAGGTTCCTCTTCCGCAGCGAGCAGTCTTCCGCATTGACTGCAATAGATCGCATCGTCTGTCCGCTTCTTTCCGCAATGATGGCAGTACACTTCCGTTCATCCCCCAGCAACTCATACTCTCCTCACACATCTATCTATTTTATATGAAATAGTAAAAAATCACCATTTTAAAATAGTGGGAAATTTTTCACTTTATTCAAGCGGAGAACGGCAAGAAAACCTTCCGCAGTCTTCTGGAAGGTTTTCTTGCCGTTCGTTTTTTAATTAAACAGATTCAATCTTATTAGCCAGCCTGCCCGCTCTCTTCCTGCCGGCTTTTTCGAGGTAATAGGTGAGAATGATGAATACGCCTATGATGCCGAAGTATGTCGCGATAACACCCCAGGCGCTGGGACTTTGAAAGCCCCCTTCCCTTCCTCCCGGTCCTTGAGCAGGTCTTTCGCCCAAATCAGGCTGCTCGGATTGACCCGCCGCTGCCCCTGGCGGCGCAAAGGCTTCGTCCATAGACGGTCTTTGGCCTTCGAACCTTCCTCCTCTTTCCCCTCCGCCAGGCATCTCCGAAGATGTGATGCCAACTACGCCGCCTATGCTGCTTATCCTCTGTGCGAAGTCGGTGACATACATCTGATAACAGCCGAACATAAGAATGAGAACCGTCGCTGTCCAAGCCAATATGCGGGGAATTCTCGAAACGCCGGCCGTTTTTCTTTTCAGAAACGATCTGCAAACTTGAATGACCCACTGCCAATGAAGCCCAACGTGAATTCCAATCAAAATGAGGGCCAGGAAGGAAATGCTTATATGGGCAGTTTGAAACCACCGCTGATCTCCGATGTTGATACTTGGGAAAACGATTCTCGATATCAGAATCCCGCTGACGATAATGAAAGTCATTGTGATCAGCAGGGACAGATTCAGTAAATATCCGAAGCGTGTCTTGCCGGGTAATTTCCGGTCCAGTATCCGGGCAGATACTTTAACGACCCATTTCCAATTCAGCAGGACGTGAGTGATAAAGGCAACGCCGATGCTAAGTCCCGCTATTTCATGAAACGTCAAGCCGCCGAGCACCCGGTCATTAAACAACAGGACGAAGGTAACCGCCATTACAAGGTCCAGCATAAATTTCACATAATTAATTTTCTTCAAGTTTGTCCGTCTCCAATCCATTCATCCTGATAATGTGATGGAGTCATTATCCGCTTCGTTGCTTAATCCAAAGTGAAAACAAGTTGAAGGTTTGCTGAAAGTTTTACAAAAACGAGCTGAATACAAAAAAAACGACCCCGCCGCATGTTATGCGCGCAAGAATCGTTATCTTCCTGGACTAATTTGGGCGTTTGCTGTTCCTTCACTTCACACCTCAACTCCGTTAGTTGTATGCCTAGTAGTATAGCATAAGCCAAACTTGTATATGGTAATGTCAGTATCCGCAGCAGCCCCACTCATGCAAAAGAGCCGCCCGTCGGCGGCCCTTCAAATGACAGATACTTATGAATTCGTCTCCTTTAGCCTCTCCAATAAGTATCTTCTGACATCCCCGGAAAGATCTGCGCGCTCCAATGCGAAATCGATTGTTGCCTGCACGAAGCCCAGCTTGTCGCCCACATCATGTCTGCGGCCGTCGAATCGGTAAGCCGTTAACGAGGCTATTCGATTCAATTCCTGCAAGCTGTCCGTCAGCTGGATTTCTCCCGCCTTTCCAGGCGCCGCTCTCTCAAGCAGATCGAATATGGCATTATCAAGCACGTATCGTCCGACAACCGCGTAATTAGAAGGCGCATACCCCGGAGCCGGCTTCTCGATAATGTCGCGGACGCGCGCAACCTGCTGGCCCCGCTCAATATCAACAATGCCATACTTATGCGTCTGATCCCACGGCACTTCCATAACGGCTACGACAGACGAATGCTGCTGCTCATACACGTCGATCATTTGGCGCAGGCACGGCGGTTCCGATTTCAAAATATCATCCCCGAGCAGTACGGCAAAGGGTTCGTCTGCAATGAAACGGCGGGCGCATAGAACGGCATGGCCGAGGCCCAGCGGCTCCTTCTGACGAACATAGTAAATGTCCGCCAGCTGCGATATTTTACGGACCACTTCCAACATTTCCTCGTTATGACGCGCCTCAAGCTCCATTTCGAGTTCGGCCGACTTGTCAAAATGATCCTCGATCGCCCGCTTGTTGCGGCCGCTGACGATCACGATGCTCTCGATGCCGGACTGAACCGCCTCTTCTACTATATACTGAATGGCTGGCTTATCGATGATTGGGAGCATTTCCTTCGGCTGCGCTTTCGTGGCCGGTAAAAACCTGGTTCCTAATCCCCCAGCGGGAATAATCGCTTTCCGTATCCGCTTTTCCATTCAAGCCCCTCCCCCAAATCATTACATGAATCGCATATACTCCCTCCATCATAACCATTCTATAATTAAATATCCAAAAAAATGACCTTTACCGGCTAAGCGGAATAAGCGGAAGCCGGACGACGAAGCTTGCTCCGGAAAGCTGGTCAGCATTTGGATCCAGCGTGATGCTCCCGCCGTGAATGGCAGCAATGGTTTGCGCGATCGATAACCCGAGTCCGCTTCCCCCTTGGCTTCGGTCTCTGGAGGCATCCCCCTTATAAAACCGTTCAAACACACGCTCCCGGTCCTCTTCGCTAATTCCGATCCCCGTATCGGAAATTCGAACGATTGCGAAGCCGTCCTGCTCGGATAACGAGAAGAAGATTTTCCCGCCCTCCGGCGTAAATTTCATACTGTTCGCAAACAGGTTCATCCACACCTGGTTAAGCTGGTCCCGGTCTGCGGTAATGACCGTTTCTTCCATCAGCAGCTCCACCGTCTGCCGCTTAGCGATCCAATGCGGCTCGCAGGCCAGCACGATATCGCGCAGCTGACGGTCCAATCTATAGGGCTGAGGATGAAAAGGATGGTGCTGCGAATCAAGCGACGCCAAATTAAGCAAATTTTCGCTTAGACGGGACAGCCGCATGCTCTCCTGCTTTATGATGCTAATATAGCGGTCCCGCTCGGCTTCAGTTACGTCCTTGCTGCGCAGCGCTTCCGCGAAGCCGCCTATCGAGGTGAGCGGAGACTGTATTTCATGCGATACGTTCGATACGAAGTCCTGACGCATCATTTCAAGCTGCGATAAGCTTAGCGCCATCTTGTTCATACCCTCGGCCAGCTCGCCAAGCTCATCGCCGCGCCTGACGGGCAAGCGTACGGTGAAATCACCTTCCGACATCCGCGTCGCAGCGTTTGTCATCATTTTTAGCGGCCTCACCAAATAACGTGCCGCCACCAGAATAAGCACGCTTCCGACCACGAGCAGCGTGACGAGCAGCGTAACGGCGGTCCATATAAAGTTGCTGTTTTGCGGAAAACGATCCGGTTGGACGAATAAGGCCCATTTCTCATTGCCGAACTGCACCAGCTTGCCGAAGGCGGGCGGCGAAGGGGGCTCGCCTTCCTCCCGGTTGAATATGTCCAGCCTCACCGTACTGCCGCCGAATACTTTTGCCAGCTGCGCATAAGTGAGTCTTTCCACGATGAGCTCGCTGCGCTCGCCGACCGTTACAAGCCGGTTGGAGCTGCTGACTGCGATGATGGATTGTCCCTGCAGCGCCGACATTTCCTCCAAAAACGCCTTCATCGACGCCGGCTTGGAAACGGCATAAAGCTGCTCGATGCGGTCAATCGCCTTCTCCATCTGGTTCGGCAGCTGTCCCCTTGCATCCCGTTTAAACAATTGATTCGTAAATAGAAAGGCAATCCCGATACTGAGGAGCACGATAACGAGAAAAGTAGCTGTTATCCGGACATACAAGCTGCGTATCATGCCCACTCCTCCAGCCTGTAGCCGAGCCCGCGGATCGTGACGATACGGAAGCGGTACTGCTCCTCGGGGAAACGGTCGCGCAGCCTTTTGATATGTACATCGACCGTCCGCTCGTCACCCTCGTAATCCATTCCCCATATTTGTTCAATGAGCTGATCCCTCGCAAAGGTTTTGCCCGGATAACTTGCCAGCTTGAACAGCAGCTCGAACTCCTTCGGCGGCAAGGTAAACTTCTCTCCGCCCGCTGCCATATGAAAGTCGGTTTGATTCATGATGACATCGCCGAATTCGACCGTCCGGGACGCGGTAATCCGGTATCTTTTGAGCAGCGCCTTGACCCGGACGACCAGCTCCGGCGGGTCGAACGGCTTGACCATATAATCATCCGCTCCAAGCTCGAAGCCCTTCACCTTCTGCGAGGTCTCCCCTTTGGCCGTCAGCATGAGCAGCGGAATATCATAGCTTGCGCGCATAGCTGCGCACAGCGCCCAGCCGTCCAGACGCGGCATCATCACATCGATAACCGCAAGATCAGCGCGAACCGCCTCCAGCTTCTCTAATGCGTCAACACCGTCTATTGCCTCAATAACCTGGTAGCCCTCTCTTCTCAAAAAGAGGCTGACCAGCTCACGAATGTTCGAATCATCGTCTGCAACTATGATTTTCGGCATCGCACATATCCTCCCGTGTTGCTTATGTAATCGTTACAATAAGCATACAATACGAACATGAACGTTACATGAACGATATTGACTTTAACGCTAGATTGTAATAATTTTAATGTAGTACTTATTATATTAATTAAGTCCCGAATGGAGGATATAGATGATGCATAAAACAATCATTATCGGTACAGGTCCCGCCGGATTAACGGCTGCTATTTACCTCGCTCGCGCGAATATGGAGCCGCTCGTTATCGAAGGGTGGCAGCCGGGCGGCCAGCTTACGACGACTACGGAGGTAGAGAACTTCCCGGGCTTCCCTGACGGGATTTTGGGCAGCGAGCTCATGTCCAACATGCGCAAGCAAGCGCAGCGCTTCGGAGCAAAATTCAAAACCGGCTCCGTGAAAAGCGTGGACTTCAGCAAGCGTCCATACACACTCGACGTTGAAGGGATCGGCGAGCTGCAAGCGGAGTCGATCATTATCTCGACAGGCGCTTCTGCTAAATACCTTGGCATACCGGGCGAGCAAGAAAATATCGGACGCGGCGTGAGCACCTGCGCTACCTGCGACGGCTTCTTCTTCCGCGGCAAAAAGATTATCGTAGTCGGCGGCGGCGACTCCGCAATGGAGGAAGCGGTGTTCCTCACCCGCTTCGCTTCCGAGGTGAGACTCGTTCACCGCCGCGAAGATTTGCGCGCTTCGAAAATTATGCAGGACCGCGCCCGCGCCAACGACAAAATCGTATGGAGCTTAAACCGCACCCCGCTTGAGGTCGCTGCAACAGGAATGGGTCTGCAGGGATTGAAAGTGCGCAATAATGAAACCGGCGAAGAAGAACTGCTGGAGACAGACGGCTTATTTGTTACGATTGGGCATACGCCTAATACCGGCTTCCTTGGCGGCCAAATCGATACCGATGAGCAGGGCTACATTATCGTGAAGCCTGGCACCTCGGAGACGAACATCCCAGGCGTATACGCCTGCGGCGACGTGCAGGACCGCCAATACCGTCAAGCAATTACGGCAGCGGGAAGCGGCTGCATGGCTGCTCTCGATTGCGAGCGTTTCTTGGAATCGCAAGCGCATGAAACGGCTCACGCGTAAACTTTTTTCCCAAATTGACTAGATCAATACATGCATATTATGTATAATAAATATGTTGAGAGATACAATAGAAAGGCAATGCTACCGCAACCATTTGTTCGCAATATGCTTCGCGTGAGCGGCGCCTGAACGTATTATGGGAGAAGGTACAACCTCGGCTTTTATGAGCAGAGGTTGTGCCTTTTTTCGCGTTTTAAGCCATTTTTCTATACCAATCATAAGGAGCGAAAAAACATGTTATTAGAAGCTGTTTATCACAGACCGAAGCAAAACTGGGCCTACGCCTACGACGGAAAAACGCTGCACCTTCGATTGCGCACCAAAAAAGACGATGTTGCCGAAGCCGTGGCAATCGTTGGCGACAAATATGCATGGCAGCAAACCATCACTACAGTTGCGATGCGTATTTTCTCCTCAGATGAGAGGTTTGACTATTGGGAAACGGCCGTTATCCCTCCGTTCCGCCGGCTGCGCTACGCGTTTCGCTTGACTAGCGAGGATGAGACGGTATTCTTTACGGAAAAAGGCTTCGAGCAAACGATGCCTGGACATTCAAATTATTTTTTCGATTTTCCATATATTAATCCAATCGACGTATTCAAGCCGCCGGCTTGGCTTAAGGACGCTGTCTTCTATCAAATATTCCCTGAGCGTTTCGCGAAAGGCGATCCGTCGCTTGATCCCGAGGACGTGCTGCCTTGGGGCGGCGAGCCGACTCCGCAAAACTTTTTTGGCGGCGACCTGCAGGGCGTCATCGACCACTTGGATCATTTATCCGCGCTCGGCATCAATGCTGTCTATTTCACGCCCTTGTTCGAGGCGACAACGAATCATAAGTATGACACGCAGGACTATATGAAGGTTGACCCGCATTTCGGCACGAACGAGAAGCTGAAGGAATTGGTTAAGGCCTGCCACGCCCGCGGCATTCGCGTCCTGCTTGATGCGGTCTTCAATCACTCCGGCAAGACTTTCCCTCCGTTTGTCGATGCGCAAAAGAATGGCCGGCAATCGAAATATGCGGACTGGTTCTACGTGCGGGAATGGCCGCTGCAGGTTGTTGACGGCGTGCCTTCTTACGAAACGTTCGGGTTTGAGCCGCTGATGCCGAAACTGAACACCGAGCATCCTGAAGTGAAGCAGTATTTGCTCGAGGTCGCGCGTTACTGGGTCGAGGAAATCGGAATCGATGGCTGGCGTCTCGATGTTGCCAATGAGGTTGACCATCAATTTTGGCGCGAGTTCAGGAAGACGGTGAAATCCGTTAATCCGGAGGCGTACATTTTGGGTGAAATTTGGCATGATGCGATGTCGTGGCTGCAGGGCGATCAATTCGATGCGGTCATGAACTATCCATTTACGAATGCGGTGCTTGATTTCTTCGCTTATCAGACAATTGACGCAGCTGCCTTTGCCCATGCGATCGGCACGCAGCTTGCCGCATACCCGCAGCAGGTAACGGAAACGGCCTTCAATTTGCTCGATAGCCACGACACGCCAAGGCTGCTGACGATTTGCGAAGATAACATCGGTGCGATGAAGCTTTCGTCGCTGTTCCAGCTGACTTACCCGGGAACGCCATGTATTTATTACGGCGACGAGGTAGGAATAAATGGAGAAGGCGATCCCGGATGCCGCAAATGCATGGTTTGGGATCCAATGGAACAAAACACTGAGCTTCTGCAATTTTATAAAACAGCAATCAGACTTCGCCACAGCCACAGCGCGCTTCGCAGCGCGGACATTCGCTTCGTGCACGTCGGCAAATCGGACGGCACCTTAGTGTATGAGCGCCGCGATGGCGGTCAGCGCTTGCTTGTCGCGCTGAATGCGCGCGGCAAAACGGCTGATCTGCGCTTCACCGTTGAAGCGGCGCCGGCAGATAACGGGGCTGTTCCGTTCGCAGTTGCGTTTACCGGCTTTGCTAGTGCGGAGGCGTTAGAGGAAGCAGCCGCCGCTGCTGCCGCGCCTGCTGAGGCTGCCGGAGAGGCGAGCGCAGCCGCAATGTTGGAAGAGGAGACAGTAACAGCGGCAAAGGCAGCAGCAGTTGCTTGCGGAGGCGAATCCGCTTGGACGACACTCTTCTCGAGCACAAGCGCTCTGGCTGCCGGTTCTGCGCTGGAAAGCAATGCCAATGGCCAGTTAAAGCTCTCATTGCCTGCTTATGGCTACATCATTTTGCAGCAAGTAACGGTATAACGGCATACGAAAGAGGCAGCCTTTATTCGGACTGCCTTTTCCCGTTATTAATCCCTTGAATTTCCACTAGAATATTCTACCTTTCTTTGATATTCTCATAGAGGAATTTTTTTCAATCAGGAGAGGAACATCAAAAATGAAAAATGTTTATTTGCGCAGCACGATCTTCTTACTTTTATCCATGTTTGTGATTTATCCGCTTCAGTCTGTACAAGTGAAAGCGGCTGAGCTCGATCCTTTGGAGATGTATTTTCCGGGGGACATAGAAGAGCACTGGGCTTATTACGAACTGGACAACTTTGTAAACGCAGATTTGCTGCGGGGTTATGTGGACCAGGAAGGATACGTTACGGTAAAGCCAAACAATCCGATTAGCCGCGCGGAGTTTGTTTCGATTTTGGTTCGCGCATTAGGCTTGACGAGCGATGCAGCCGGAACGGCTTTTACTGACGTCGAGCAAGGAAAGTGGTACTTCGATTCGATTCGCGTTGCCAGCTCCCTTGGTATCGTTAGCGGGATTAGCGAAACAAAATTCGGGCCCAATCAACTGATCAAACGCGGCGAGATCGCTACAATGGTCGTTAGAGCCTTTTCTTCCTCTGTACAATTTGAAGGAGAAACGAAGCCATTTACGGATGTACCCGACTACTTCGCTAAAGAATCCATTTTAAAAGCAAGCCAAGCCGGTATTGTACGGGGAGCAAGTGAAACGGAATTCAAGCCTTTCGCCAATGCGACAAGAGCTGAAGCCGTCGTCATGCTGCAGCGTGCGTTAGATTTGCAAAAAAGCGCACTGCCTGAAGACGGTCTGCTCACAACTGCCGTGTTAGATTTAGAAGAGCAGGAAAACCAAAAAATCAAAGATAAAGCCTATGATCAATTAGATGATGTATATGCGCAGTTTTATACGGGTTATTATTTAGCGTATAGCCATGCTTTTTCTGAAGAAATGATTACTCATATCAACCAAGGGTACGAGCTTGAATTTGAGAAGATCAGCGATCAAAATCTGACGATCGTCGACAAAACGGATCGTTTCGCCGTAATTCAGTCGGAGGGCGGCAGCTACAAAGTAACGGCCACGAAAGATAATGAAACAACCACAGATACAGTGGCAACCGACGGCACTTACTTATTGAAGAAAATGAATGATAACAGTTGGAAAATCTACATGTACTATCAGGATGAGCAGCAATAAGCGAACTCGGTCTTTTGATAGATTTCTTAAAAAAAGGAGTGTGAACGACTAACGTTCACGCTCCTTTTTTCATTCGGCTGCTTACGCAGATTAGCTAAACAGCAACTTCATTTCCATAATGAAAATTCTCATTTCCTCTAACTGCAAAATACTAACCTCGAAATTGCCATGCTGTCTGATCAAACCATCACGGAATCAATTCCATTTCGATAAAAGATCGTTTATCTATCCTCGACATTCCCTTTGACACGCTTAATGTAGGGGTTCCCTCTTAGGGACCCGATTTTGTTTTCATGAGTATTAAACGGACTTATTTTTAAGCTGCTTTTGTAATTGAGCGATTTGTTTCTGCATCTGCTCTATCTGCAATTGCATTTGCTGCTGTCCACGTTGTTGTTCTTGTTGATCCTTTTGCGACTGAATTTGAGCCATCTGATCCTGTTCAAGTGCAAGAGCTTGCCCGGCAGTAGTGATGATATCCCCGGCCGTAACGAGCAGCTGTCCAAAGAACTGTATGAGATCCGGAAGATTATCGGCATTAACAGCCGGCTCCGCCGTATTATTAACTTTACCTTTTCCACTTTTTGCGCCTCTTCCAAGGTAATCACTGTTGTGTCTTATATAAATCCCTCATTTCTCGAAAAGCGAAGCTATAACAAATTATTCGTAATGGTTTATTTAGGTGACTGTCTAGTTTACTTGCCGATATCAGCGTTTTGTGTGCAAAATAACAAAAAGCTGAGCTGCATGGCGCCTTGTTGAATGGTTGATCCATTATTTATTATAGCTACCTCTAGACAATGCCATATGGTCATGTCATAATAACTTAAACGGTTAAGTAGATGTTTTTCACGCATACTTCACCTATAGTTTCTGCTTTAGCGAGCATTAAGCTCATACTTTCGAAACCTAAGCAGATCTTGCGAAATATATTTGCTCCGGCAACCATTTAAGGAGTTGTATTCCTATAAAAAAAGCTACGCTGAAGGATATCGCGAAGGCTTCCGGTGTGTCCGTCGCAACGGTAAGCTACGTGCTCAACAACGTTGCAAACCAGACAATCCCTGATGAAACGAAGTGCCGGGTGCTGGATGCGGCAAAACAATTAAACTACGTTCCGAACCTGGCTGCCCGATCTCTGGTGAAGCAAAAATCGGGCTTGATCGGCATCCTCATCAATAGAAGTGAAAACGAAGGCTTCTGGAAACAGCACCGCTACGCTTCATTTATTAATCGGCTTGAGCGGCTTCTGACGGATCGAGGCTACCATGTCGTCCTGTTCAGCCTTGATGCCGCTAATCCGAAGCTCGATATTATATCGGAACGAAAGCTGGACGGCGTATTTGTAGTAGACGTGAAGCGTGAAAATTTCCATCTGATCTCAAGCCATTTTTCAGTTGGTGTACCGCTTATCCTCATTGACAGTATCATTGAGGATTCACTGTTTTATAAGGTGAATTACGATTATGAAGAAGCTTTTGCACTGTCCGGAGCCTCCTCCCAGCTTAATCAGAGCTACGTCGTTATTGACAGCTTCAACAATGCAGAGCTTATCCAGTCTATTCGCAGCAGCATCGGCATTGATCCCAGCCTGTTTCACATGATGGAAGATGAAGAGCGGCTCGAGCGCTTTCTTGAACAAAATGCGGAGAAAACCGGCATTGTGCTCAATGAATTCATCGGCTCGATTGCAGCCAAATATGTTAACGCTGCGAAGCTTACCGTTATTTGCACTGCAGATTGCCCGGACATCCTGCCGGCGGCAGTGACTCGGATTCAATACGATAACCGCAAGTCCGAAGAAGCCTTCCAGCTGATGATGAAGCTTATTGACGATCCCATGAATGGGCCGGAACACAAATATATTGATGTAAAAGCCAGCCATAGCGAATGACCGTGCTTTGTATAGCAGCAAAAGAGCTGCGGACGGAGGAACGTGGAGCATGCGGCTTTAATGATGCAGAGTCAACTCTGCCTTTTATTTTATAAACTTAAACGTTTAAGTTTACGTATTACAATACGAGGAGGAATCACTATGCTTGAACTGAAAAAAAATTCGGAGCCCCCTGCATCCGCCTTCCGGCAGCAAAAGCCCGGCACACTATCCATTTGGCGCAACCGTACGTTCATGTTCGTCTTCACCAGCTACAGCTTATCCTTGCTTGGCAATACCTTTCACAGCATCGCCCTTAACCTCTGGGTGCTGCAAACGACCGGAAGCGCTAAGCTTATGTCCGTCGTTCTCATCACCCACCTTGTTATCAGCATGCTGTTCGGGTCATTCGCCGGCACCATCGCGGACCGTACAGACCGCCGCAAATTAATGTGGGCAACCGATCTTATCCGTTTTGTACTCGTTGCTGCGATCGCTGTTCTTATCTATTTGCCAAACGTGCCGTTTATTTTTATCGTCATTTTGACCGGTCTTGTCGCTTTCGCAGGTGTGCTTCGTACGCCAGCCTTTCAAGCTTCGCTTGTCGATATTGTTGGTAAGGAACGGCTGACCGGGGCTGTAGGAGCCATTAGTATTGCGGATAATGTGACTCGCATCTCGGGATTCGCACTTGGGGGCATTGCGGTCGCCGCCTTCGGAGGCGTATTTGCAATAGCCATTGATGCTTTTACTTTTCTGATGTCCGCGATCCTTCTTCTGTTTGCAGGCAAATTCCCTTATTCGGCAGAAAAGGACGCAACGAAGCCGCAAGCCTCATTTAAACAAGATTTATTAACCGGCTTCCGCTTCGTCTGGAACGACCCTTTTGCCAGAGCCGCCGTCATCCTGCTTCCGCTCGTCATGTTCTTCTTCCTGTCTACGTTTATGCTTATTCAAGTGATGGCGGTTCAGGTGTGGAAGGCGGAGCCTTTCGTATTCGGGATGCTGGAAGCCTGTATCCCGTTAGGCTACGTGGCCGGCTCCATCCTCATTATGCGGCTCGACCAGCGGTTAAAAAATAGAGGAAAATGGATCATCGGGAGCATGATCCTGATGGGTCCGTTATTCATTGCGATTGCTCAGTTGCCTACCGCTGCGGCAGCCCTGCCGCTAATCTTATTCGTCGGCTTTCTGTTCTCATTCAGTACGACCATTATTTTTATCGTTCTCCGGGTAGTCATCGAGCCTTCTCTGCAAGGCAGAGTGTTCGGACTGCTCGGTGCGCTAACGAGCGTGGCGCCCCCTATCGGTTTAATCATCTTCTCAACCCTGTCCGATATCTATGGACCGGCTATTATTATAACGATAAGCGGCACCGCCATGCTCCTTATCGGCAGCATAGCGTACAGCCGCATGAAGCCGATCCGAAATATCAATTAGCCGGTGCGTTTCCGGTCATCCCTTCAATGAGCCCGCAAACGCGCCGGATATGAAATAACGTTGGAGAAAAACATACAAGGCAATCATCGGCAGCGCCGTTACTACGACTCCAGCGAGAAGCACCGGATAATCCGTAATATATTCGCCGCGGAACTGCAGCATGGCCAGCGGCAGTGTCAGCTTGTCTTTGCCGTTCAGCAGCAGCATCGGGAACAACAGATCATTCCATACGATGACGAACAAAAAAGCAGCCGTTGCCGCGAGGTATGGCGCGCTAAGCGGAAACGCGATCCGCAGCAGCAGCGTCCTTTCGCCTGCACCGTCGATTTCACCCGCCTCCAAAATCTCCTTCGGCAGCGTCTTCATAAAACCCGAGAGCATAAATACGGACAGCGGCAGCAGCACAGAAGCGGACACGATGATCAGTCCCGTCAAAGAATTGCTCCAGCCAAGCTTATGGACGAAAGCATAGATCGGGATCATATTCACCTGCGACGGCACCATCAGCCCAATGGCGAACAAGCCGAACACAGAAGCGCCTACTCTCCGGCCCGAACGCATAATGCCGTAGGCGATGAAGCCCGCGAGCAGCAGCTCAAGCGCGACCGTTGCCAAAGTAACGATTATACTATTGCGAAAATAAGCCCACATTGGCTGCCCGTCAAACAATGCCTTAAAGTTGTGGAACGACAGCGACTCCGGCAGCCCCAGCGGATTCGCGTAAAACTGCGGCGCTGTCTTTAATGACGTGAATAACACAATAAGCAGCGGAACGAGAATAACAGCCGCGAAGAGCAGCAGCAGCATTTTGCCTAACCATTTTAGAGCCAATCGAATTCACCTGCCTGCATACTAATAGGATACGCGATCCGTCCGCAGCGCGCGGAACTGAAGAAACGTAATAAACGAAATGAGCACGAGAAAATATACAGATGCCGTCGAAGCTTTGCCAAACGTATAGTTCATGAATGCCGAGTTATAAATGTAAGTCGATAAAATTTCAGTGGAATACGCCGGACCGCCTCCGGTCATCGTAAACACGAGATCGAATGCCTTAAACGATTGAATCGTCGTATACGACACGACAATCGCCGCAGCCGGCGCAAGGAGCGGCCATATGACGCGGAAGAACAGCTGAAGCCGTGTAGCCCCATCCAGCTTGGCCGATTCGACAAGCTCCTCCGGTATGGCCTGCAGACCCGCGACGAACAAAATGATCATCTGACCGATGTGCGCCCACGCCTGTACAGCTGCGACCGAGAAAATCGCGATGCCCGTGTCGCCAAGCCAGTTTTGTGTCCAGGAAGACAGCCCTGCGGCCTCCAACAGCCCATTCAGCAGCCCCAGTGACGGATCATAAACGAATGTCCAAATAAATCCGACCGAGACCGACGATAAAATCGTTGGCACAAAATAAAGCGAGCGGAGCGCCACGTTTACTTTCGACTGCTTCGATAGCTGAAGCGCCAGCAGCAGCGAGACTGCCGTCTGCAAAATGACGACAGCTACCATAAACTTCAGATTGTTCACAAACGATTTGTGAAAAATAATATCTTTGGCCACGTTCGCATAGTTATCCGCACCGATAAACCGATAGGACGGCGATAAGCCGTCCCAGTCCGTTAAGGAGTAATAAAAACCCGTTACCGTCGGATAAATGAATAGCGCGAGGTAAAGCGCGATGCCGGGCACAAAAAACGGTAAAAGCTTCGCATACTTTTTCATCGGTTTATTTTCCTATCTGCTGGTCCACGATCGCTTGCGCGTCTGCCGCAGCCTTCTCCGGCTCCGTTCCGCCTAATACGGCTTGAATCGAGCTGGTGACTGCCTTTTGAACCTCAGCATTTTTGATGGTGTAACGCGGCTGGAAGCGTGTCTTCTTCGTTGTCCATTCGGCTACGGCCTTCAGCTCATCGCTTGTATAAGACACATCTTTAACCGTCACGTTCTGCCCCGTGCCATTCGCATATTCCCCTGCAATATCGGTACGGCTTAAAAATTCGATAAATTTCTTCGCTTCTTCCGGGTGCTTCGATTTGCTGTTCACAGCCAGCATAAATGTCGTCGTATGAATGCCTTCGAATACGGCTTGATCAGCGGGTACTGTAATAGGCGCAAGGAGAGCTTGCTGAAGCTCAGGATTGTTTTTCTTGTTGCCTACAAGCTGGTAAGAGCCTGTCGCCAAAATCGCCGCTTTCTCCTGGACGAACAGCGCGCCTGCCGCATCGCCCTTCGTTCCAAGCGCATCCTTCTGGAAGTAGCCCTTGTCATTCAGCTCCTTGAACTGGGAGAGCGTCTTAACCCACCACTCGTCCGTCAGCTTGGCTTTGCCTTCTTCAAGCTTCACGAAAATGTCCTCATCCGGCGCGTTATTCATCACCATCGGGTTCATGAATTGGCCTGGTCCGATATCCGCACCCGGGAATGCGATCGGCACGATGCCCTCCTGCTTCAGCTTCTCAGCCGCCGCAAGGAATCCGTCCCAGTCCTTCGGCACTTCAATGCCGTATTTCTCAAACAGCTTCACGTTATAAACCGGAATGTTGTAGACGAGCTGATAAGGAAGCGCAAGCTGCTTGCCATCCTTTTGCCCCGATTCGGTCAGCGAAGGGGTGAAGTTCGCTACGAAAGGCGCATCGCTCAAATCCGTGAACAAGCCCGCTTTCGCGATCGCTTCAAACTGGGCGCCCGGGAATGAAGCGAACACATCGCCTACGGAGCCGTCAAGCAGCTTCGCTTGCACGGTAGACTGATATTGATCGGAAGGAAACACCTGCGTTTCTACCTTGATGTTTTTATTTTCTTCTTCAAACTTCTTAATGATGCCGTCAAGCACCGCAGCATCCTCGCCGCGCCAGTGAATGAAGCTGATGGTGACCGCTTTATTGCCGGAAGCACCCTCAGCAGACTTATTCCCGTTTGCGTTTGTATTCGTATCGGCATTGCCGGACCCGCAGGCTGAAAGCACAACACTTAATAGAACAATTAGTGCCGGCAGCGCCAACTGCGGTTTGCGTATTCGTTTCATTTTCATTCCTCCAAATGTTTAAATCGTTACTGCTTTAGCGGCCAGCTTCCGCTTCACGAGAGGCAGCAGCAGCTCGCCCGAGATTTTCGCCTCTTCCAGATGCGGGTAACCGGATAAAATAAACGAGGTTACGCCTGCATCGATAAATTCGATCAACCGGTCGGATACCTGCTCAGGCGTACCGACGAAGGTTACAGCCCCTCCGCCGCGGATAGCCGACAATCCCGACCACAGATTAGGCCCGATGACATAATTCTGATCCTTCGATCCGCTGAACAAGTCCATCTGACGCTTCTGGTTTGTCGCATCGGTCTTCGTATGCTGCTTTTCCTTCACCTGCAGCAGCTCGGGATCAACCTTGCTCAAAATGTTCCACGCAGCGGCCCAAGCCTCTTCCTCCGATTCCCGAACGACAACCTGAGCCCTGATTCCGTAGCGAAGCTCTCTTTCTATGCCCTTCTTTTCCTTCAATTCGGCCAAGTACGTTTCCATCTCGGCGATTTGGCCTTTTATCCAATCAAGCGGCTCCGTCCACATTAAGTAAACATCAGCCGTCTCAGCCGCTACTCGTTTGCCTGCGACCGAGCTTCCGCCAAAATACAGCTGCGGATGCGGCACTTGAAGCGGAGCTGGCTTGCTTACGCCTCCTTCCACCTCGTAGTGTTTGCCGGCAAAGTTAAAGCCTTGTCCCTCATCCGCCGGCTGCTGCCACACACCCTTCACGACCTCAAGAAATTCCTTCGTCCGTTCATAACGTTCATCATGGCTGCCGTGCAGCGGATCTCCCGTAGCCTTCAGATCGGCCGGATAGTGCCCGGTAACGACATTGATAAGCGCCCGCCCTCCTGACATGCGGTCCAGCGTAGACGCCATTCGCGCTGCCAATACCGGAGAAATAAGCCCCGGCCTCATCGCAATAAGCGGCTTCAGCTTCTTCGTTGCGGACGCGACCCAAGAGCCTACGATCCAGCCGTCCCAGCAATCCCCTCCAGCCGGAATGAGCGCGAATTCATAGCCCGCTTCCTCCGCCGCCTGCGCAACTTCAACAAAATACTGCTGCGACGGCTCCCGTTCTGCCTTTACACCGATGTAGCGGCCATCTCCATTTGTCGGGATAAACCATCCAAATTCTACTTTTGCTCGTTTGCTCATTTCCGCTGTCCCCTTTACGCTTCGTTGTCGTGAAGTAAAGATTTCTATTTTCAAAAAAATACAACAACAAACGCATACGATGCGATTACTGCCGTATCTCCAGTTGACCGGTAGATAACCGACAAAATTTATCGGATTAATTTGTTATTTGAATAATAGCAAGCATTTACCCTTAGCGTCAATGTCAATTCGTAGCTTGAGTTATTTGTCATTTTGTGGTGTTATTATATAGATTACAACTATACTCCTTGGTCTAATCCCCTAGCGCATAGGCAAAAAGAGGTGAACAGCATGTTTGAAAATATGAAAGAGGATCACCACGAGCAGCTGGAGATTCATTATTTCACACCGTCTGCCTTCGAGAAAGCAGGAGCAGCATGGCCGATCAGACTCGGCGCCAATATCGCGAAGCCGGGCTATCATATCGGGCCAAGAATTACGCCGTACTACTATTTGATAATGATCGTAGACGGAGAAGGCACCTTCATCCAAGGCGGTCAAACGTATTCGCTTCGCAAAAACGACCTTTTCTGCCTCTTCCCGCAGGTGACGCATGAATATTACACGGCAGAGCACGCATTGCTGCGAAAAACATTTTTCGCCTTTGACGGCAAGCTTGCGCTGCAGCTTCTGGAACGCATCGGGCTTGGACCCTACCGTCCGCATCTGGAGGGCGGACTGACTGACGAGGCTATGGCTTTGATGGAGAGCTTCTTCACATTGGCAACGGATAAGCATAAATCCGATTCCGATTTGTCGCGACTGGCGATTTTCCATCAGTTGTTCGATGTCCTTTCCAAGAATGAGATCACGCGCGGAACCCCTTCCCGAGCGGGGAGCTGGCTCCAGAGAGCAAAGGATTATATCGAAATTCATTATGCGGACGGCATCACCATCGAAAGCGTAGCAGACTACGTTGGCATTGACCGCACCCATTTCTCCAAGCAATTCAACAAAACCTACGGCTTATCGCCGATGAAATATGTGCAGCAGCTGCGAATGGATGAAGCGGTTCTGCTCATGAAGCAAACGGATTACAAGCTTGCGGAAATTGCACAATCGGTAGGCTATCCCGACCTGTTCTCGTTCTCCAAAGCATTTAAAAAGCAGGCCGGCGTATCGCCTACCGCTTACCGGAAGGAATAGGCCCGCTCCTTCCGCACGGTATAAGCACCGTCCTATCCATATGTGATTGGATAGCTCCGCCCGCGCATAACAAAAAGAGGGAACCGCACCCGCTGTGCGATTCCCTCTACCGATTCTATTTCATAATAACCGTGCTGTACGCCGGCAGTGTCAGCTTGCTTGCTTCCGTCCAGCTTCGCACCGCCGCTTGTCGCATGGATAAGCTCCTGGAACACACCGTAGGTTTTGGACGGCTGCAAATCGGATACTTGCTGTTCACCCGATAAATTGTGCACGACGAGCACCCGTTCACTTGCAATGACGCGAATATATACGCTCGGCTTCTTGTTGCTTGTGGCTTCAGGCGGCCTCGTATAAATCGTTAAATAACGTTTATTCCGATGCCGCAATAGCCGTTCCAGTTCCGGGGTTGAGCCATTACCACGCAGACGCTGCTCCTTCGCTTAAACCGGAATAACTGTTGTATTGTCCCCAATTCCGCGTTTCCTTGCCCGGCTCCCGAGGATCGACATAATCCCAAGTGTTGTAAAACGGCGTCAGAGCGATGGAATAGCTATCGCCGTAATAGGTACCATTGGCCGATAAGATGTCTAACTGGACCGAAACAGTCTGTTTTGCTCCTAAATATTCATCGTTAATCTCATTGTAATACCCGGATCCCGTATCCCAACCAGTTATATGGTCAATATATTGAGAGACTTCTATATTGGTGCCCTTTGAGTTTTGATAAGCCCGCACCGACGTGCTCGTTGATGGATCAGATCCAGACCAATAGGTGTAACCGTCCCTTGTATCCTCATAAGACAAAGTCACGTTTGCTGTCTTTTGCTTGCCCGTTTCGCTGGTCAGTGTCAGTTTTACTTCTTCCGGGATGATTTGATCAGGGGTAAAGGTATATACGCCGAACGTTTCCGAAGAGCCTTTTTGATGAAATTCATCGTATTGGTTTTTCCAGTTGATTTCATAATCCGATGTGTAATCGTAATGTGAACGGTACTCCACAGGTTTGTTGTTTTCGACAGCTTCAACAGTAAATGTCATATCATTGTTGGAGTCGGTATAATCCTCCGGTTCCACACCGGCAATGTTCACTTTAAGCGTGTATGTTCCGGCTTTGGCAAGAGTGAGCATAAAGGCGGCTTGTGCTTGTCCCCCTGCATTTACCACTAACCTTTCTGCGGTATCAAGCACATTGGAACCATCAAGGATCTGTAATTTTGCTTTAGCGCCGACATCTCCGTTCAGTTCTTTAATATTCGCGGTTATCGAGAATGGTTCATTTACCTTGACCTTATCTGCCACTTGCACTTCATTGACAACAAGGTCCGGTTTGAGCAGGACGTTTGTTTTTCCGCTTAACACTATCTCGTCCGCTGTCTGATCATTTTGTACATGGATCCTTGTTTCTAACGATTGGTGTCTTTTAACATCAATGAGCTTTATATCGGTTAGTTCCGGGGAAGCGGCAACGTTGAAGAGATTCTTGGTGTAGATGAGTTTTCCTTCCAAATCGTAGGACTTAAGATGGATTTTCTTGAGTATGTCCGGGGGGATCTTATCATTTGATTTAGGAGTAATCTTGACGTACAAATCGGTTACGCTGTCTTTTCCTTTTAATGCTTGCAAAGCAAGGTCATAAGAGTTCGTCGAACCTTTATTCGCAGGCACTGCAGATACGGTCCCTACGAAGAACAGCAGCAAGAAAAGCACCATAAGCACTGACAAAATACGCTTCATAACAACATCCCTCTCTCCTATTTACAATAAATGTCTTTAATTATCTTAATATTTATTAAAGATAAACGCATCCCTCCCGAGAACCATAAACCTGCGTAATAGTTTACAAAAAAGAGGGAACCGCATCCGCTGTGCGATTCCCTCTACCGATTCTATTTAATAATAACCGTGCTGTACGCCGGCAGTGTCAGCTTGCTTCCGTCCAGCTTCGCATCTCCGCTTGTCGCATGGATGATCTCCTGGAACACACCGTAGGTTTTGGACGGCTGCAAATCGGATATTTGCTGTTCACCCGATAAATTGTGCACGACGAGCACCCGTTCACTTGCAATGACGCGAATATATGCGCTCAGCTTCTTATTAGCAGGTTCCAGCTTAAACTCCGCTATTCCCCCGTCACGCAGAGCAGGCTCCTCGTTCCGCCACTTGATAAGCTCGCGGTAATGACTAAGCATCGACTGCTTATCCGCCGTCTGGGCCTCTACGGATACCGCGCCCGCCCCCGCATTATAGCGGGAGCTCTCCCAAGCCGTCTGGCCTTCACCGCCGCTTGGATCGCTATACCAAAGCATCGGCTCGCGGATATACTCATCCGGCTTTGCGCCCTTCATGCCTATCTCCTCGCCGTAATAGAGGTAAGGCGTTCCCGGCAGCGTAAGCAGCATAGCTGCAGCCATCTTGGCATGATCGATATTGCCGTTTAATACGGTCATGACGCGGTTTTGGTCATGGTTGCTAAGGAACGGCGCATCGACAAATGTCCCGCCGGAAGACTTATCGTAAACGCCGTAAGCGCGGCCGAGCGAATAAGCGAGGTCTGCATCTTGCTCTCCGCCCGCTGCGCTGAGCAATCGGCCTGCAAGATCAAAGTGGAACGCAGAATCGAGCGCATGATCGAAGTAAGGCGCAATGACGGTCAGCGAATCCCATACCTCTCCGATCAAATAGGCATCCGGCTTCACTTCGTTCATGCCCGCGCGGAACTCCTGCCACCATGCCTTGTTCTTCGCTTGAATCTCCGGCGTACTGGCCGTCGACGCGAAATCGCCGTAAATATGCTTGGCTGCATCAAGACGAAAGCCGTCGAGACCTTGCCCGAGCCAAAATTGCCCGATCTTAATCATCTCCTCGCGAACCTTCGGCTCGTCAAAATTCAGATCCGGCATGCCTTCCCAGAAGACGCCCAAATATTTGTAACTGCCGTAGCTGTGCCAAGGATCGCCGCCTAATGCGCCGTCCGCTCTCACCTGCTCATCGGATTTCGCAAAGGTATACCAATTACGGTATGGACTCTTCTCATCGGCTAACGCTTCCTTAAACCAGGGATGCTCTTTGCTCGTATGATTGACGACGAGATCCATAATGACTTTGATATCCCGCTTATGCGCTTCTTCTATCAGCTTCTTCAAATCATCCAGCGTGCCGTACTCCGGATTAACCGCGTAATAATCGGTCGTGTCGTAACCATGGTAGCTGGGCGAAGCGTTGATCGGCATGAGCCAAATGCCGCCAATGCCAAGCTCCTTCAAATAATCGAGCTTAGCGGTAACGCCGTTCAAATCGCCGATTCCGTCGCCATTCGTATCGTAGAAGGAACGGACGAATATTTCATAATATACCTTGCCCGGCTGCTCATCTACCGTATAGGAAGCAGCGGCAGGCTCCCCGCCTGACACTTCCTCCATAGTCTGGAGCACAGGCGCAACAGCCGTTTTCCCGCCTTTATCGCCTGAGAAGCAGCATACCAGCAGAGCGAGAAACAGAGCGACTTGAACAATGGCTCCGGCAATCCTTAACAGCTTATCGTTCATTCTCTTATCCTTTCGATGCGCCGGACATCAGCCCTTGCACTAGGAAGCGCTGCAGGAAGACGAACAGCAAAGTAATCGGAATCGCAATCAGTACCGCGCCGGCAGCGAACAGCGTAAAGTTGCTGTTTTGGTAAGAGTTGACGAGATCCCACATGCCGACTGCGAGCGTCCAGTTTTCTTTACTGCGAAGCACCAACCTGGCAAAAATAAAGTCGACCCATGAGCCAGTAAATGTCGTCAGCGCCACATAGGTAAGCATCGGACGCGACAGGGGCAGCATGATCCTGACGAACACTTGTAAATGAGAAGCGCCGTCGATGCGTGCCGCTTCATCCAGGCTGCGCGGGATCGTATCGTAAAATCCTTTGACGACAAACCCGCCAAGCACAGCGCCAGCTGAATAAACGAGAATAAGAGCGGCATGCGTATCCAGCAGGTTAAGCTGCAGCAAGAAAATGAAAATAGCGATCATGCTCATAAAGCCGGGAAACATGCCGAGAACAAGCATAAACGTCAACGTCATTTTGCGGCCCCGGAAGCGGAAGCGCGATAACGCGTACATGCTGAGCGTGACCAGAATGGTTGAGAAAATCATCGTCATCGTAGCTATTTTCAACGTATTCAAGTACCAGACGCCGTAGCGGAAGCTTGGATTCGTAAACAATTCCTTATAATGCACCAGCGTAAACGTATCCGGGATAAGACGCTCGCTAAATAGAGCCGTGCCCGGACGGAGCGATGACAGCAGAACCCAAAGAGCAGGATAGACGGCGCAGACGGCTATCGCGATCAGAACGAGATAGCTAAGCGTCAGACGCACAAAGCTAGCGGTTTTTCGGCCCATTTTCATTGAATCATATCCTCCTCTTTGAATGACCGCGAGCGGCGGTAGTTGTAAATGGAGAACGATGCCACGATCAAGAATATGATGATGCCGATCGCAGATGCCATATTGAACTGACTGTTGTTCAGCGTCAGCTTATACAACCAGGTTACGAGCAAGTCCGTGCTCCCCGCAAATTGATAATCGCCTTTAACCGGATCGCCGTTCGTAAGCAGGAAAATAACGTTAAAGTTATTCATATTGCCGGCAAACTGCGTAATGAGAATCGGCGCGGTCGAGAACAAGACGAATGGCAAAGTAATGATCTTGAATTTCTGGATGCCTGTCGCTCCGTCTACGTCC
>DATJKM010000249.1:0-12354 GCA_035491515.1 Candidatus Udaeobacter sp.
CTTTGCAGCGATTTTTCCGTTCGTATTCGCAATCCCGAAGGGCAGTGGACCGCGCTCCAAACGTTTGAGGTAAACGTGGACATGCATGACGTCCGGCAAGCATCTCTCGCTTCCTTCGATATGGACGGAACCGTTGAGGTAGAAGTTACCTACCGCGGAGGCAGCATCGATTCGGCCGTTATCCGTCCGCAGTCCTATAACCTCTCATTCCATCAGGCCGGTAACACGATCCGTTTTCTGCTTGACTGCCCGCGCAAGCTTTCGATTGAAATCAACGGTGAGCGGTTTAATAATTTGCACTTATTCGCGAACCCCCTTGAGCAGGACGCTCCGAATCCGGAGGATCGTAACGTGCTGGTTGTGAAGCCCGGCATTCATCGGACCGAGCATCTGCTGCGGCCGCTGACGACTCCGTCACAAGAAACGGGAGCGGAGCCGGACATCCTCTATTTCCTGCCGGGCGTCCATTATATTGAGGAGACGCTGCTGCGCATACCGTCCGGCAAAACCGTCTATATCGCGGGCGGTGCGGCCGTAGCGGGCTCTATGGTGTGCGAAAATGTGGAGAACGTGACCATTCGCGGGCGCGGCATGCTTTACCTTGCTGATTTCCACCGCTTCTCCGCGTTCCGCGGCGTTCGCATTCTTTTCTCCAACCATATCGAGGTAGAGGGAATCACAACCGTGAATCCCCCGCATTACAGCATCTATATCGGCAAATCGGAACATATCCGAATCCGCAACTTTAAATCATTCAGCTGCAAAGGCTGGAGCGACGGCATCGACATGATGGCCATCTCCCATATCGATATCGATGACAGCTTTCTTCGAACCTCAGATGATTGTATCGCCATTTACGGCAGCCGTTGGGACTATTATGGCGATTCACGCAATGTAACGGTCCGTAATTCGAGCTTCTGGGCCGATGTCGCGCATCCGCTCATGATCGGAACGCACGGCAATTATCATCATAACGGAGATACGATTGAGGACATCCGCTTCGAGAACATCGACATTCTTGAGCATCACGAGCCGCAGCCGAATTATCAGGGCGCCATGACGATCAACGCAGGCGATCTTAACACTGTTAGGAACGTCACCTATGACAATATCCGCATCGAGCATTTCGAGCTTGGCCGCCTGTTCGATATCCGGGTTGTCTGGAACAAGGATTACAACCCCGTACCCGGCAACCGTATCGAAAATATTGTTTTGCAAAATATTGTTTACAATGGCCAAAACGCAAACCCGTCGCGCATTCACGGCTTTAGCGAGGAACGGCCGGTAATCGGCGTCATCATTCGTAATTTGAAGGTTAACGGACAATTGGTCACAGACGCTGCGCATCCATCCTTGGATATTAACGAATTCGCCCAGCAGATAGCCTTTCATTAATTTAATCCATTTCATTCAGGGTACTGAACTAACGAACGAACCGGTCAAGAGAGATCCTCGACCGGTTCGTTTTTTCATCTATGCAGCTAGCGAAGAGGCTGCCGCCCTCGAAATAAAAAAAGCCGGTGATCACCGCATAACCCAAGGTCATGCAGAGATTCACCAGCTGTATTTTTTACCGGACTAGCCTTTGATCGCACCCGATGCGATTCCCTTAACGAAATATTTTTGCAGCGATAGAAAGATGATCAGAATCGGTACGATCGACATCGTCGTTCCTGCGAAAATCATATCCCAGCGTGACGAGAACTCGCCTACATAATAGAAGATTTCTACAATCATCGTTTTGGTGTGGCCGGACGGCAGCACCAGCATCGGCATAAGAAAGTCGTTCCAGATGCCTAGTCCGTTCAATACGACGAGGGTTGCCGTACATGGCCCGAGCAGCGGAAATACGATGCGCCAAAATATACCGTATTTCGAACAGCCGTCAATTTCTGCCGATTCCTCGATTTCCCTCGGAATTCCTTTCAGGAAGCTTGTGTACAGCAAACAGCCGAAGCCGACAGAACCCGAAATATAGATAATAACCGGACCAGCCAGATTACCGTATAACCCCAGTATTTTGAGCTCTCTAAAGAGTGGAATCATATACGCTTGGAACGGAATCATCATGCCTGCCAAAAAGAATACGAAGACGAATCTTGTCCATTTCGTATCATGGCGTTCGATCGCATAGCCGGCCATCGGGATGAGCAGGATCATGAACAGAATCGATACCGCCGTCAAAATAAGGCTGTTTAATATCGCTTTCGGATACTCGGTTTCCGTCAATAGATATTTGAAGCTTTCCAAATAAACCGACTTCGGAAACGCAATGGCATCCTTCATAATTTCCGCGTTGCTCTTAAAGGCTGACATGATATTAAAGAGGATCGGAAAGAAAAACAAAATGGCGAGCAGCAGCGTACATACAAGAATAATCATATCGTTCAAGCGTCTGCGTTGTTGCATGTTACAGCTGCACCTCCCTCTTCCGTAAAAACTTAACTTGAATTACCGTTACGATAAGAATAAGGACGAATAGAAGTTGAGCAAGCGCCGTACCGAAGCCTTGACGCAATTCTCCAAAGCCTACTTTGTAAATGATATAGGTTAATGTCTCGGTTGCGAATCCTGGTCCTCCATCGGTCATTACGGCAATTTGATCGAAAATTTTGAGTGCGCTGATCATGGACAACACGATACATACGGTCATCGCGCCCGCAAGCAGCGGAAACGTAATATGGCGGAACTGCTGCCAGCGGTTTGCTCCGTCGATGCCCGCCGCTTCCGACAAATCCTGCGGAATGCTTTGAAGTCCTGCCAAATAAATGATCATGTAGTACCCTGCGGATTTCCACACCGTAGACAAAATAATCGAAATGAGGGCAAAATCAGGATTGCCGAGCCAATCGGCCTTGATTGCTCCTAGACCGACAAGATCAAGCAGCTGATTCAGAACGCCAAAGTTGTAGTTCAAAATAATGGTCCAAACGAAACCCATTACGATGCCGCTAAGCAGGACGGGAAAATAAAAGATGCTTCGAAACAAATTGCGGAACCACTTCACTTGATCGACAAGCATGGCGAGCGCCATCGCTACAATATTTTCAAGAATAACAAGAACGACAGCCATTAACAGCGTATTTTTTAAGGCGTTATGGACCCTCTCGCTGTTCCAAATTTCAATAAAGTTATTGAAACCGATAAAACGCACATCACTGCTGACTCCGTCCCAAGAGGTGAAGCTGAGATATAAACTGCTTAAAGTAGGAATAATGACAAATCCTAAATATAACAAGAAAGACGGCAAGATGAACAAAACCGCATAGGTCTGCCATTTTTTCTTTTTCTTTTTGTTTGCAAGCGGCATTGCCATGGTGCTCTCCTCCTCCTAATGAATCCTGATGGATAGTAAACCTCCGCCGAAGCGGAGGCTTCCCGTATCCGTCGATTTCTATTTACTGCCCGTTTGCTTTCACTTGCGTGTCGTATTCAACATCCGCTTTTTTCATATACTCTGCAACGTCGCCGCTATTAAGGACAAGCTCTTGCATCAATTTGTAGTACCAGTTGCGGAATTGCGGAGGAATAAGATTCTCTCCCCACCAGTTATTGATTGCGAGCGATTTCGTTACGTTAGGATCAGCCATAATTCTCAGCACTTCCTGCATTTGCTCGGTCGATTCGTACGTAATTTCCTCTTTCGTCGAAGGAACGCCGTTGGCAGCTTTCAGGAATTTGGAATATTGGTCTTTGCTGAAGAAGAAACGGATGAACTCGCTCATTGCTGCCGCTTTATCCGCATCCTTCGCCGCTTCAGCGGACAATGTCCAGCCTGCAGGCGACGGCAAGCCGATTACGTTAATTTTGCCTTCTCTGTCCGGCAAAGCATAGAAACCGAAATCAAAGCTTGGATCTGCTTCTTTGATCTGAGTGAACATCCAAGGACCCGAGAACAGCTGTGCCGCTTTACCCGATACAAGAATGGAAGCCGTTTGGTTGTCAGCCGTGCTGAGCCAGCCTTTGTCTACATATTTGGTGAACAATTCTTTAAAGTCCGTCATCGCTTGAACCGGGCCGGCATCTGTGAAGCTGGCGGTTTTAGCCGTACGCTTAGAGTTCCAGTCCCCGTCCTTCGAATACACCTGGTCGATCAAAAATTTGTTAAGCCAGAAGCCCATATGGAATATGTCTTTACCGCCGACTACTAACGGTGTAATGCCGGTAGCGGCCAATTTTTCTTGTGCTTGGAGGAACTCGTCGTATGTTTTCGGAAGCTCGGTAATGCCGGCGTCCGCATAAGCTTTTTTGCTGTAAATGATCCCTTGAGGAGCATTCAATGTTAGCGGCGCATTATATAATTTCCCGTTCACTTGCGGCAATTCTTTGAACAGTTCTACCAGATCTGCAGGAAGCTCTGCAATTTTACCCGCATTTGCGAACAGCTCCGTGTCGCGCATTTCCACCAAATCCGGGAATTCGCCAACCGCATCCTTCGTTTTCAACCAGTCGAGGTAAGAGGATGTCGTGCCTTCGCTAATGTCTACGATTTTAATATTAGAGTTTGCATCCGTGAAAGCTTTGATGGCATCCGTGATTGCTTTTTTTGTAGCGGGATCGCCTGTCGCGTATCCGATTGTGAAGCTGACCTCTTTCTTCTCTTCGGCAGCAGGCGCCGGGCTTTCCGGTGTCGTTCCTTCGTTTTTGCCGCCTGCATTATTGTTGGCTCCGCATGCTGTCAACACGAGAGCAATTGCCAACATGAGAACGGATAGCTGTGTGAACGTTTTTTTCATCATGTGTCTAAAAGCCTCCCCTTATATGTTCTGAGTTCGGGATGAAAGATTCGATGTGCGCAGCACCGAGTTTAACCGCTTTCCCTGTACTTAGATTAACACCGTTACGATATGGATAGAATGAACTTTTTTAAGCCGCATATGCGGGTAATTTAAGAACTATGACACGGGCAAATTGGCCTACAAAAAATGAAAATGACCGGCTGCCCGGTCATTCTTGCTTTTTCCTTTCCTGACGGTAATCATTAGGCAATTGTCCATACTGCTTCTTAAACATATCACTGAAATGACGTGCGTTATTATAACCGACCTTTTCTGCTATTTCATAAACCATTTGATCGGTGTGAATGAGCAGCCGAACGGCATGCTTCATTCTAACTTCCGTTACGTACTGCTTAAAATTTTGCTTGGTATGCTTCTTAAAGAAGCTGCTGAAGTAATAAGGATTGATGAAGGCTAGTCCCGCAACCGATTCAAGCGTAATCTCTTCCGCATAATGCTCATCGATATACTGCTTAACTTTTGCCATAAGCATCTTATCCTTATTGCCGCTGTCTACTTCCTGCATGGAAAAGATTTGCCCGATGGCACGTACGGTCTCGTCTTTCATTGCTTCAAAGGTTTCATAAGCGCCCAGCCTATTTTGCAAATCATGCAAATCAACGCTCTCCGCCGCCAGGGTCATACCCGATTTCGTTAGCTCCTGTATGATGAACAAGATGGAAGAGAAACAGGTAGTGACCGCTAAGGTGCGGTTTCCGTAAGCCGCTGTCCGTATCGTTTCGAGCAGCTTATTAATGGCTGTTTCCGCTTCCGGCCATTGATTGACTGTCAACCCGCTGACAACCGCCATTTGCAAGGCATACAATTCTTTATCGAATGGCGGCTTGGATTCCAGAGGCTTAAATAGATGAATGCGGTTCAACCCGTTAAAATATTTCAATTGAAGCGCCTGCTCTGCTTGCCCGCACGAATGCTCCAGCTCCGAAATGAGCTTCACTGGCTGGCCTATCCCTATTGAAACGCTCAGCTTTAAAAAAGCTTTGATTTTATCCCGGATATCCTGAGCGATGTTCACAGCGGTATGAACCTCTTCATGATTCATAACGAGGATATATTTCCCGTTTTTACGCATGACCTGCCCATTTCCCGAATCAACGACAAGCTCTTGCAAAATGTTGCCGATAGCGAACTCAATTAACCGCCGCTCCTTCTCTTTCCAGCGGTCCGAGCTCCCGGTTAAATGGTCGGTTTCGACGATGACAGCAGATAGCAGCGGTCCATGCAGCTCTTCTTCAAGCTGCTTGCAAGCGTCCGGATTGGCGGGGAGCGTACCGTCTATGAGGCCGAGCAGCCACTCCTGCAGCTCATCGCTTTTGCTTTTTCGTTCAAGATGTTGAAGCTTGCTCTTGCGAACGCTCTGTTCATGCTGCTCCGTTATGAGCGAGATGGCTTTAGCGAGTACATTCTCAAGCTGCTGCTTAACGACAGGCTTCACTAAATAATCAACGGCACCATAGGCGACGGCATCTCTTGCGTAGGAGAACTCCTGATATGCGCTAATAAAAATGATTTTTGTAGGAATGTCTTTGCTTCTTAGTTCCTTGATGATATCAATTCCCGTTCGGTGGGGCATACTAATGTCGCTAAAAACAATTTCTGGCCTATGCTCCTCTATAAGCTCCATTAATTCATTGCCGTCATATGCTTGTCCAACGATTTCGGTGCCGAACGCTTCCCAATCGATCAGCTTGCGAAGACCTTTAATAATGAGCGGCTCATCATCGGCAAGTACAATTCTTATCAAGCTATACGCCCTCCTTTATCGGCAAAATCATATGAACAGAGGTGCCGACATGCTTCCTGCTGTTGACCGTTAATCCATATTCCTTGCCGCAGACGGATTTAATCCGTTCGTGAACATTTTTGATGCCGACATGTTTAGACGGTGCGGCCGGATCTGCAAGCATCTCCTCCAGACGCTGCAGCTCCTCCTTCTCCATCCCCACGCCATCGTCATATATCGTTACGGCCAGCTTCTCCTCCGCTACCTCAACCGTAATGCCGACCGTACCTTTTCCCTTTGGACGAACGCCGTGCTGTATCGCATTTTCTACAATGGGCTGCAAAGAAAGCTTCAGAATCGACCAATTCAGCTGTACCTGTTCTGAAATGTCGACCCGGAGTTCGAACCGGTTCTCGTAACGCACCTGAATAATATAGAAATAGTCTTTGAGATGATCCATTTCACTCTGGAGGGGAACCCAATCCTCCCCATAATCAATGACATATTTGAGCTGATTGGACAAAGACAGAATCATGTCTCCTACTTCATCGACATCATTATGCACGGCATTCATCCGGATCACTTCAAGCGTATTGTACAAATAGTGAGGCCGGATTTGGCTTTTTAAAGCGTTTAGCTCAGCCTGCTTCTGTTTAATTTCCGCCACATAAGCTTCATTAATGAAAATTTGCAAATGCTCTACCATCCGATTAAAGCCATGTCCGAGACGTCCCATCTCGTCATTCCCTTTAATTTCAACCTTTGCGTCGAGATTTCCCGATTCCACCTTGATCATTTGTTTAATGAGGCGGCTGATCGGCTCCGCTAATTTGCGCGAAAACCAGCCGCCCATCACGATTAGCACAATTGCTGAGATGGCAATCGCCCAATAAACGGCAAATCTGGTCGTATCGAGCTGCTCGTAAAGATTTTTTTTCTCGAATAAAGCAACAACCCGGCCGTTCAAGAATGAAACCGGATCATTCATTACGAGCGTCTCCTCGTTGGAATCCATCAAGACGTCTTTCTTCGCGCCTACAATATTTAAATTGCTGAAATAAATATTATCCGCTTCGTCCAGCACATAGAACTCATCGTTTTTACCTAGTCGCAGCTCCTTAAAAAACTGGTCAAATACAGCCACGTCAACGTCGAAAAACAGTGTTCCGATCACTTTAGGCTTGCTCGTAAGCGTACCGGAAATATCAATTAAATTCCGGCCAATCGTGATGACCGATTTATCAGAACCGTAATAGTAGTTTTCGGGATGCAGCGGAAATGAAACGACCCGGTTCGGCTCCTTGCGGAGCGGCTCCAGCCATTTCTCGACCGGAAGCTCCTCGGGCTTAAAAGCGAGATTCTCCTTCGCCTGATAATAAAGCTTGCCATCCATCGTCCTTACAAAATAAGTGCTTCTAATAAAGGAATCGCTGTGGAGAATCGTTTTCAAAAAACCGTTGATCGGTACCGAATTAATTTGCTCCAGCTCATTTACATTGCGGGTTTGATTATTTTTAGAGCTTTCATAAATGGCATCATACCGTCCCGTATACATGAGCTTTGATATTTCATCATATTCCTTGAACACCGAATTCAAATTATAGCTCATGTACAAAATCATTTGCTGCAAATTGTTGGATGTATACCGCTCAACATGGCCCGTAAATGTCCGCACCGAAAAGAAGCTGAGTGCAAGCAATGGAATAAGTCCTACAAGAATGAACGCCGCCGAAAATTTGACGAACATGCTGCGCCATTTTTGCTGCCATCCGTTTAACATAAGCCTGCCCCCTTTCTATAACTTTAACATAGCCATTTCCATCCCAGTCTCATTTTTTTAAGCAATAATATCAGTTTTTCAAACTTCTTCCCGATCTGCTGCTCCATTGTTTATTATAGTGGGTTTCTCTCAGTCCATCTATTCTGGACCGTTTCTTGTATACACAAGTACGGGTTATATTGACCAAGCTGCTCTCTGCTCTTTACTAGATGCTTCTCTCCAACCATTAGTTCGATTTCGGATACTTAAATGCTGCGTTCACTCAGCAGTCTGCTCATTAGTTCGATATTGGATGCTTATTCTCGCCTTTTCGAACGTTCCGCGCAAAAAACGTCATTTAGCTGCACAAAATCGACCTAATCAACTTTATTTCAAGCGACAGCTTGAATTAGTTCGACCAAATCGACTTAAACGCACAGCTCCCCTTCCTACATGCCGCCGCAAAAAGCAGCATAAAAACGGCGCCCAAACGCCGGGCTCCATTTCACAGCCAGGCATTGAGACACCGTTTTTTTAAAAAAAAGATATGATTGCGTTTTATTTCCCTTGATTTGCACCGGTGGCTGCGGCCATCCAAAAGTTGTTACACATCGTTATTCGGACTTTTTTTTTTACGGACAAAAGAAAAGGTTAACCAATCGAATAAGACAAATAATCAAAATCCGCATGCTTCTTCGTACCGTTTATGTCCTGCGCGCATAAGCCGATCATGGCGCCGGTGAAACCAAGCTTGCCGCCGTATTCGTCTGACAGCACGCCCATATCCTGCTCCCCGCCAACCGTTTGCCACCGCTCGCCGTCAGGGGATGCATAGAACTGAAGCGCTTGCTCCTTGACGATTGCCCGCAAATAATAGGTCGGCCAGCCTTCAACGTCAAGCTCTCCAGCCCTGTCTTCCTGATATTTCCCGCTCTTCGAGAACACGACACCCAGCTTAAGTCCACTCTCCCCGTCCCGTGTGACTCTTAAATAATAATAATCCAGCTCGTCGTAGTAGAAGACAAGCCCGGCCATTTGCATGAAATGTTCCGGCTCGTAATCCATACGCGTCTCCACGGTACAGTTAAAATGCTGAAGCCGGCGCGCAACCATGCTTTGGTGATGCCACGAATTCAGCGATTCCCGGCCGCGAAGGCGCAGATAACCCGGACGTTCGTTAAGGCTAAGCCATGACTCCTCCGCTGGAACGCGCAGCGTATGATAGGGAAGCCCTAACGCCGACGCATCGAAATCATCCTTCGCCGGCTGCTCGGGGAATGGATGCGGCGCAAGGTCCGGGGCAGGCGCCGCAAGTGCCGGAAGCTTTCCTTCATGCGCCAGTCTAAGCCAGCCGTCCTCCGTCCACACGCAGCGCTCTATCGACGTTTCTCTACCGAGCGGATTAAGCTTCGTTCCCGCGAAAGGACGGCTGCAAATATGCGTCATATACCATTCGCCTGTTTGCGTTTCTACTACCATGCCATGACCCGCATTTTGCAGCGGATAATCCGGAGCGCCGCGCGTCGTCATGATCGGATAGTCCGGATCCGTTTCATAAGGACCTTCCAAATGACGCGAGCGGGCTAGCGTAGCCGCATGATTGATTCCTGTTCCGCCTTCTGCCACCAGCAAATAATAATAGCCGCCGCGCTTAAATAGCTGAGGTCCTTCGGTTACGCCGATGTCCGTGCCTTTATAGATGGTTTTAACCGGACCGACAAGACGCTGCTCCGCCGGATCATATTGCTGTAAAACAATGCCGCCGAATCTGGAATGGTTGTCCCGGAAATCCCACTGCATATTAAGCAGCCACTTCGTTCCGTCCGTATCGTGAAATAAATAAGGATCAAAGCCGCTGCCGTTCAAGTAAACGGGCTCGGACCAAGGTCCGTTGATGTTCTCCGCTGTCACCAGATAATTGTGCAAATCCTTGTAGACGCCTTTCCGTTCCTTTACATCCGTAAATAATAAATAGAAAAGCCCGTTATCGTATGAGAGCGCGGGTGCCCAAATGCCTCCCGAGCTCGGATTGCCTCTCAAATCCAATTGCGACGTGCGCGTCAATGCATGCGGAAGCAGCTCCCAATTCGCCAAATCCTTCGAGTGATAGAGCTGAACGCCTGGAAACCATTCGAAGGTTGACGTCGCAATATAATAATCCTCGCCGACACGCAGAAAGGATGCATCGGGATTAAAGCCGGGTAAAATCGGATTGTTTATCAACAAGTTATGATGCCTCCTTTGTGTTTTGAACGACTACCAATATAGCTGCCAGTTCTTCGATATCCTTACCAGCGCCTCGAAATAATAATAATCGCCCCAAATATTGCACTCGTCGATACCCATTCCCCGCGGTTTGTTGTATACGCCGTGCAAAAGAATGCCGTTTGATTCCGGAACGGCAGCCGCCGTATAAAATTCGCTTAAAGATTTCAAAGTATGGAGAGCCGCATTTTCATAAATTCGCTTGGAAGGATCCAGCACAGGCAAATGCTTCGCAAGCTCAAGAAGACCGCAAGCCGCTACCGCTCCGGTAGAGGTGTCGCGCTCTTGCTCCGTCCCTTCTTGGAATATCAGATCCCAATAAGCGACAAGATCATCCGGCAGACGGTTTAAATAGTAGTTGGAGAGCTTCTTCGTCAGGTCAAGCAGCGATTCATCTCCCGTATAAATATATCTGAGCGGAAAGCCGTAAATGCCCCAAGCCTGTCCGCGCGCCCAGCAGGAATCGTCGGCATAGCCCTGATGCGTGCGTCCGAATTTCGGACCGCCGCTGTTCACATCCATATAGAAGGTATGGTAGGTCGAGGCATCCTCGCGCACGATATAGCGTGCCGCCTGCCCGATATGCTTGGCTGCGGTCACCGCATATGCCGGATTGCCCGTAACCTCGGAAGCCCAGTAAAGGAGAGGCAAATTCAAATTGCAATCAATGATCATTCGCCCCTGCTGCTCCGGATCATCCAGCGCTCCCCATGCCTGCACGATGCCTGCTTTGTCAAAATAACGCTCCATAAGCAGGTCGGCAGCAAGCAGGGCAACCCGCTTTGCCTCCTCATTACCCGTTAATTTATAAGCGGCCACGCAGGATAGCGAATATAGAAACCCGAGATCATGCGTATCGGTGTACAGCCTCTGCTCGGCACGTTCCCGATAGCTGCCCAGCTGTATCTCCGCGGTTTGGCGGTACTTTTCGTTACCTGTCACCTCGTAGGCAAGCCACAGCATTCCCGTCCAAAAGCCCGAGGTCCATTCGATGTTGCCGATAGCCGGATAGACATTTCCGGTGCTTGCCGCATCGGGAAACTGCTCGGTAAAGGTGTCCAAATTACGGTCGATTTGGCTGAGAACGAATTGGATCGCTTTCTTTACGTCCGTTTGCTCCCATTGCGGCGGCTGATTAAAAAGCTCCAGGTTATTTATAGGCTCAAAATGAACGTTTGACATGGCTGACTCTCCTTTTTACGTTTTGCTATTTTACTTCCTATGCACGCCTATATCTCACACTTTCCAGACAGCTTGAAAGCTACATTAATGATGAAGCATCTCATTTCAAAGCAAAAGTGTAGATATTAAAGATTGATTACAAATTTTTCGAATACCGCATTTGTAATCTAACGATTTCTTCAAATATTAACTATCGTAGCACGGTCAAAAAAAGAGCGTATGCAGGTTTCTTTAGAATGAAGTGCATTTATTTAATATATTTTTTTGGGCCGAGCCGGATATGAAGAATTGATTGCGTAAAAAAAGAGGACCTCAGTGGATTGAGGTCCTCTTTCATTTCGTACATCAGCCTACTGCTGGCTGCCGTTATGGCTTTGGTTTTCGGACTGGTTGCCGCCAGGGGCTTGATTCTCGGATTGTCCGCCACCTTGGCCTTGATTCTCGCCTTGGCCTCCGCCAATTCCTCCGCCTTTACCTTGGTTCTCGCCCTGGCCTCCGCCAATTCCTCCGCCTTTACCTTGGTTCTCGCCCTGGCCTCCGCCAATTCCTCCACCTTTACCTTGCTTCTCGCCATGGCCTCCGCCAATTCCTCCGCCTTTTCCTTGGTTCTCGCCATGTCCTCCGCC
>DATJKM010000250.1:0-5311 GCA_035491515.1 Candidatus Udaeobacter sp.
CTACAGAGTCGAGTCAAGGTGCTGAGGCTGCCGGTACGGTCGGAACTATATTTCCTTTGCTTATGTTTACCGCTCTGTTCAGCTTGTTTTTCGTGTTAATTTACAAGAAGCTGCTTCGCGGTCGCAGCTGGCTGGACGAGAAGCCGCATTCGCATAAAATGATTGTTGCTCTCGTATTTATTGGGGCGCTAGCCTTTCGGCTATGGATTGCTGTTTCCAGCAAAGGTTATGCCAACGATATTGCTTTGTTTATGGCTTGGGCCGACCATGCCGCGAAGCAGGGACTTTCCGGCTTTTACCATACGGGAATGTTTGTAGACTACCCGCCTGGCTATATTTATATTCTTTATGGATTAGGCATCGTTAAAAATATGCTTTCGCTTGATGCCGCTTCTCGTGCAGCGATGCTGCTGTTCAAACTGCCTGCGATTTTAGCCGATTTGGCAGCTGCTTATTTTATATTTCGAACGGGAAACAAGAAAGCAGGCTATTCCGCAGCATTAGCGCTTGCGCTGCTCTATTTATTCAATCCGGCTGTTATTGTGGATTCGGCCGCATGGGGCCAAGTCGATTCGATATTTACGCTGGTGCTCGTCCTGTCCATTCACGGCATTGCGGAGAATAAAATCGAGCGCGCTTCCGTATGGTACGCCATTGCGGCGCTGATCAAGCCGCAAGCGTTCATTTTCATGCCGGTGCTGCTGCTCTGGTTCGTTTGCCGGAAGGCCTGGAAACAAATTCCGGCGAGCGCATTTTACGGCTTTACGACGTTTATTTTGCTCGCGCTGCCGTTTTTCTGGGGCAATGGCGGGCTGCCTAGTCTCATTGATTTGTACAAGGGAACGTTATCCTCCTACCCGTATGCGACGCTGAATGCCTTTAATCTTTATGCGCTGACGAATGATAATTGGAAGCCGATTACCGATACATGGCTGCTGTTTTCGTTCCAAAGCTGGGGGACGATCTTTATTTTGGCAGCAGCAGCGTTAGCCGCATTTTTCGCATTGAGAAAGCAGGACGGCGGTTCGTCGAAGCGCGCATACTTTGTGGCCATGGTGCTGATCGTCGTCGTGTTCATCGGTGTAACAAAAATGCATGAGCGTTATTTGTTTCCTGTGCTGCTGCTCGCGATCTTTGCCTTCATACAATCGCTCGACCGAAGACTGCTAATGGTATATTTAGGATTTAGCATTACGGGCTTCATCAATATTGCTTATGTGCTGGATTACAGCAAAGTAAGCACGAACGTCCCTTCTAACGGCATTGTTTTATTATGTTCTATAGCCAATATTGGACTGCTGCTATACTTGCTTTATATCGGATATGATAAATATGTGCGAGGCAGGGTGAAGCTGGTAGATCCGTTATCGGAGGAGGAGCTGCTGCAGATAGACCGAGGCAGCTTATCTGCGTTTAAAATCGGAGCGCCCTCGGCAGTAATGCAGGAGCCAAAGCGGCTGGAGCGCAAGGATTGGATATGGATGGGCGCGATAACGCTCGTTTACGCGCTCGTTGCCCTATACCAGCTTGGCGAGATGAAAGGACCGGAAACCGCGTGGCAGCCTGCAGCGGCCGGTCAAAGCTTTTTCGTTGATTTGGGCCAGGTGAAGCAGCTTGACCGCATTAACAGCTTTGGCGGAGTCGGCACCGGGAAATTCAAATACGAATTCAGTCAAAATGGCACCGATTGGGACAACGTAATGGAAATAGACAGCAGCCATGTCGCCGTGTTTACTTGGACCAGCCAGCCGGCTGCGCTGCAAGCCCGTTATATAAAGCTTACTGCTGTACAAGCGGGCTTCTCCATGCATGAAATCGCGATTTACGGGCCAAGCAACAAAATACCTCTGCCAATCGTCGGAATAAATGATGAGCAGGCGAAGGATGCCAAAAGAGGCAGCGTGCAGCTGTTGTTCGATGAACAACAGCTGGCGAAGGTTGACGCGACCTTTATGAACGGATCTTATTTCGATGAAATTTATCATGCACGTACAGCCTATGAGCATTTGGAGCATATAGTGGCTTACGAGAATACGCATCCGCCGCTTGGCAAACTTATTATTGCACTCGGTATTAAGCTGTTTGGACTTAATCCGTTTGGCTGGCGCATAGCGGGTACGCTGTTTGGCATTGCGATGCTGCCGTTAATGTATGTATTCGCTAGAAGGCTGTTTAATAGCAGCGTTTATGCAGGACTTGCCACAGCGCTGTTTGCTGCCGATTTCATGCATTTTACGCAAACGAGAATTGCGACAATTGACGTTTACGGCGTATTTTTCATTATGATGATGTTCTATTTCATGCATAAATATTATTCATTAAGTTTTTACCGGGTCAAGCTCGGCGTCACGTTTCTCCCATTGTTTTTGGCAGGGTTGTTTTTTGGAATCGGCGTTGCATCCAAGTGGATCGTGCTCTATGGGGGCGCAGGCCTGGCGGTTATGCTTGGCCTGTCGTTATTGGCAAGGTACAGGGAGTATGCGGCTGCCAAACGTGTTCTGTATAAGGCGAAGACGCCGGATCTGTCGTTAAACCATGACAGGCTGCGGCATATCATAAAGGTATTTCCCCGCTATACGTTCATAACGCTTGCTGTGTGTCTCGTGTTCTATATCGTTATACCGCTTGCAATTTATGCTTTATCCTATATTCCGGTACTGACCGTTATGGATGAAGGGTATACGGTAAAAAGCTTTATCGATTATCAAAAACATATGTTCAGTTACCATAGCCATCTTGTTTCGACGCATCCATTCTCTTCCTCCTGGTGGGAGTGGCCGTTTATGAAGAGGCCGGTATGGTATTATTCAGGCGATAATATGGCCGAAGGCATGAAGTCAACGATTGTAGCGATGGGAAATCCGCTCATATGGTGGGCAGGCATTTTCGCGATGGCGGCGACGATTTGGATCAGTATCAAACGAAGAGACAAAGCGATGTATCCGGTATGGATCGCCTTCTTGGCGCAGTACGTGCCTTGGATGCTGGTTCCCCGCCTTACGTTTCTTTATCACTATTTTGCGATGGTGCCGTTTATCATACTGAGTTTGGTGTATATATTCAAGGTGATCGAAGAGAAAAGGCCGGGCTTTAAGCTCGTGCGTAACCTCTTTTTGGCGGCATCGATTTTGTTATTTATCGTTTTTTATCCTGCTTTATCCGGAATGACCGTGAAAAGCTGGTATGTGGAGCATTTGCTGCGCTGGTTTCCGAGTTGGTTATTTTAAGAGAGGGGCATACGAATGAAGCAAGCGGCTGTGAAGTACAGCATTATCGTTCCTATGTATAACGAAGAAGAGGTTATTGAGCATACGTATGAGCGGCTGAAGCTGGTTATGGATAACGCGGACGAATCGTATGAGCTTATTTTCGTCAATGATGGCAGTAAAGACCGTACCGTTGAATTAGTTTCCATGATCTGCGATTTCGATCCGAACGTCCGTCTCATTAATTTCTCTCGTAATTTCGGGCATCAGATCGCGATTTCGGCCGGGATGGACTATGCGAAGGGAGATGCGATTGTCGTCATCGATGCGGATTTGCAGGATCCGCCTGAGGTCATAATCGATATGATTGCGAAGTGGAAGGAAGGCTTTGAGGTTGTATACGGCAAGCGGATAAAGCGTAAGGGAGAGACCGCCTTCAAGAAGCTGACCGCTAAAATTTTTTACCGCATCCTGCGGGGCCTGACCAATGTCGATATTCCGGTTGATACGGGCGACTTCCGTTTAATCGACCGGAAGGTATGCGACGTGCTGCGCGGCTTGAAAGAAAAGAACCGGTTCGTGCGCGGCCTGGTTAGCTGGATCGGCTTCCGGCAGACAATGGTCGAATACGAGCGGGAGGAACGTTTTGCAGGCGAAACCAAATATCCGTTAAAGAAAATGATCGCCTTTGCGATTGACGGAATTACCTCGTTCTCTTATAAGCCGCTGAAAATTGCCACCTATATCGGCTTTGCCTTATCGTTGACGAGCTTTCTATACCTGATAGTCGTCATATTCCAGAGGCTGTTTACGGGCAGCACAATTGCGGGATGGGCATCGATCGTCGCGGTCAATCTATTTTTTAACGGTATCATCCTTATGCTCCTTGGCATAATCGGCGAATATATCGGCCGGATTTATGATGAGTCCAAGAACAGGCCGCTTTATATCGTGCGAGAGGTACAAGGCTTCCCGGAGAACGACGGCAATAAAACGGCGGCAGCCAAGGATTCGGATCGGGTAAGAGAGTATGTTTAAAACGGTACGCAAAAGGCTCATCGCGCAATTTATAGCATTTAATATAGTCGGACTGCTCAATACGGCGGTCGACTTCTTGCTGTTCACCATTCTGATTTGGTTAGGCACTTATTATTTACTCGCCCAGGTGATCGCTTACGGTGCAGGAATGATCAACAGCTTTGTGCTCAACAGCCGATATACCTTCGGTAATGACGGCAGAATAGCCACGAAGCGGCAGCAGCTGGGCATGAGCGTGAGGTTCATCGCTTGGAATGGCATTCTGCTTGGCATCACGCTTCTCTTGCTTGCCGCCTTAACGGAGTGGTGGGGAATGAGTGAAGTAATCGCCAAGCTTATTGTAACGGCGGTTACTGTTTTACTTAATTTTTACGGGAGTAAAAAATGGGTTTTCGCGTCGGGTGGATCGCAGACGGAGAGCAGTTAGCGGGAGGCGGGTAAGATGAAAAAAATATTGTCCTACGCATTAATAATCGTTGGTATTCTCATCTTGCTGTATCCAAAAGCAAATGAATGGTATGACAACCGTCAGCAGGATAAGCTGTTGGAACAGTGGGAAGAATCAAGCTACGATGAAATACCTCAGCAGCAAGCGCAGCAGCAGTATGAGCAGCTTACGGACCTGTTTAACGAGGAATCGGCTGCGACAGAACAACCAACCACTGCGCCTACGGAAGCTCCTTCATCGACTCCTTCATCGACTCCTGCCGTGCAAAAGATTACGCCGATCGCGACGATTAAGATTGACAAAATAAAGCTCAAGCTGCCTGTCGTCGAAGGCGCTACACAGAAAAACATGAAATCCGCCACAGCCCATTTGAAGGAAACGGCAGCTTTAGGCCAAGTCGGCAACGCGGCAATCGCCGGTCACCGGATGCGTTCGAAGGGGAGATTGTTCAACAGGCTCGGAGAAGTAAAGGTTGGAGATAAAATCGTCGTAGAGACGAAGGACCAATCCTATATATACACGGTGTATAAAGTCTCGATTGTAAAGCCTACGGACGTGTCTGTTCTTAATTACAACAAAAAGGATAAACTGCTTACCTTAATAACCTGCGATCCAATCG
>DATJKM010000251.1:0-7428 GCA_035491515.1 Candidatus Udaeobacter sp.
TTGCCATGGATTTCACCAAATCCTCTATGCATGGCATGTTTGAAGGAATTAATCTTGTCGTCGCCCTAACTGAAATTCATTCTAAATATCATATTGGCAAGCAGAATGGTGAAGAGACGATTACGATGGATATCAAAATGAAGGTCGTATTCGAGGAAGCGCCAAAGGGACTCTATGAGAGGGATTGGGCATCAATCGAGCGGCAGCTGAACAAAATATATGCCAAATCCTGCGTTGCCCTTCTGCGAAAAATCCAAAAGGCGGGTGTCGATCCGGTTGGGTTTGGACTGCGGTACCGCGCGACTCATCCCGGGTCGGGCGCTTGGAAGCAATGGGAGTCTATTTATCCAACGGTCAAATTCGTCGTCCGAGCGAATATCAAAATTGAAGGCACCGGGCTTATCAAATAAAAGCCGCGCAGCCTCCTCCCGCTGCAAAATAAGGGGTGCCCCAGCAGACTTATCGTTTGCTGAAGCACCCCTGTTTGCGCTGCTTATTCTTATTTGCGCAGCAGCCTGTTCGTTTGACGAAGCTCGTTAACCGTACCTGCACCAATGCCAAACATCGCCGTACGCAGTTCAAATTCGATACGTTCGAATTGCTGCTGCAGTTGCTCATGCGATACCTGATTGCTGCCGCTCGCCGCTTGCGGCAGCAGCACCCGTCCAAAGCCCGCCATATTCGCTCCCAGCGCGATGGCTTTCGCTGCGTCAACGCCGGTACGCAATCCTCCGCTTGCAATAATATTCGCATCCGGCAGCCGCTCGCGAATCTCCACAACGCTTTCAGCTGTCGGTATTCCCCAATCTGCGAACGACTCGGCTGCCTGCCTCCGCAGCTCGTCATTCGAGCGGAATTTCTCGACCTGGCTCCAAGAAGTGCCACCCGCTCCCGCTGCATCAATAAACGATACGCCGGCCCCGGCAAGCGCCGCGGCTGTATCTGCATCGATTCCCCAGCCGACCTCCTTGACGCCTACAGGTACTTCCAATGACTTGCAAACCCGTTCAATCGATGACAGCAGCTTGCTGAAATCCGTATCCCCCTCTGGCTGGAATACCTCCTGCATGCTGTTGAGATGCAGGACGAGCGCATCCGCTTCGGCAATGTCTACCGCTCTGCGGCAGGACTCCGCTCCAAAACCATAATTAAGCTGTACCGCGCCTATGTTAGCAATAACAGGCACAGTAGGCGCATCCTTGCGGATGGAGAACGAAGCCGCAAGCTGCTCATTTTCAATTGCGGCGCGCATGGAGCCTAAGCCGATCGCCCAGCCTCTTGCTTCCGCCACCACGGCCAAACGGCGATTTATGGCACCTGCTTCATCCGTTCCACCCGTCATGGAGCTGACGAGCAGCGGGGCACCGAGCTTTTTGCCAAACCATTCTGTACCCAGACTCACCTCGCGGAAGGAAAGTTCGGGCAGCGCATTATGTTTAAAACGATACCGCTCCAAACCTGTTTCTATACCAACGCTGTTTACTTGCTCCTGCAAGCAAATGCGAATATGCTCCCCTTTGCGCTTCGCGGTTGCCGCTTGCTGATCTACCATCATGCTTGTTCCTCCCGAGCGTACACGGCATACGCCTTTTATCGCGGCGCAGCTCACGTTTCGCTTCTCTAATGATTACCTACTAGCATAGCATAATTTTCTGATTCCCGCTCCCAGCTCCATCACTTTGACACATGAGGTTAAATGAGTGATCTTTTATGCTAATGATGTTGATGCATTAAGCTGTTTATCATTTTTATGATTTTTAAAATCATTTATTTGATCTTTACAATCATTTTATATTGTTAATCCGTCGAAACTCATATAGAATAAAAGTAACGAATCCGTCGAGGAGGCACAAAAATGGAAATGATAATATTTGATACTCAGCAGGAATTGGATGCTTACGCAGCGGAGCTCTTCATAAACATCGTAAACGAGAAGCCAAATGCGGTGCTCGGCCTGGCAACGGGATCGACACCTATCGGAATTTATGACAAAATAGTAGAGTCTTACAATGAGAACAAAGTAAGCTTCAAGGAAGTAACGACGTTCAACCTGGACGAGTACGTCGGGTTAAAGCCTGAAAACGACCAAAGCTACGCTTATTATATGAACAAGCATTTATTTTCACACATCGATATCCCATCGGAGCAAACGCATTTGCCGAACGGCATGGCACAGGACATCGAAGCGGAATCCGCCCGTTACGACGCTATGCTTGATGCTCAGCCTGTTGATGTCCAGCTGCTTGGACTCGGCCATAACGGTCATATCGGATTTAACGAGCCTGATGTCAATCTGTCCGGCGGTACGCATGCCGTGAAGCTGAAGGCGGAAACTCTTGAAGCGAACGCCCGCTTCTTCGCTTCAATGGATGAGGTGCCCAAATATGCGATCACGATGGGCGTAGGCTCGATTTTGAAAGCGAACACGATCGTATTGGCCGTACGAGGGGCGGACAAAGCGAAGATTGTAAAGGAAGCTTTGACGGGCCCGATCACAACCAGCGTACCGGCTTCATTGCTGCAAACACATGCACGCGTAATCGTTCTGCTCGATCGCGAGGCAGGAAGGATGTTGGGTTAAATGACTGAAAGCTCTGCTAACTGGCTCATTCATAATGTGAATATCGTGCTGGAGGATCGAGTCGTTACCGGAAGTGTCATCGTTCATAAAGGTGAAATCGCACAGATTATTGCTAAAGACGGCGAGGATGCAGCAAGCGCTGCGACAGAACAATATTATTCCGTAGATGGGCGTGGAGGCTGGCTGCTGCCCGGCTTTATCGACGTTCACGTGCATGGCGGCTTTGGCGCTGATTTTATGGATGCGAGCAGCGGCAGCTTCGATACCATAACTAAATTTCACGCCTCACAAGGCACAACAGCAATGCTCGCTACGACGATGACCGCTTCGAAAGATGAGATAGAAGCCGTACTGCGCGCAGTGTCGGACTACCGAAAAGCCGCAATGCCTTATGCTGCTCTATACGGAGTCCATTTGGAAGGCCCCTTCATTAGCGAGAAATGGCCCGGCGCACAAAACCCTGCCCACATCATGGCCCCGCAGCTTGAATGGATTAAGAAATGGCATTACGACTGGCCCGGTCTCATTCGTCAGCTTACGCTGGCTCCGGAAAAGGCAGGCTCGATCGAAACGATCGTTTGGCTCGCCGAGCAAAGCATCATTACGGCATGCGGGCATACCGATGCCGTATATGATGAAGTAATAGCCGCGGCAAATGCCGGCCTAACGCAGGCTGTCCATTCGTACAATGCTATGCGCGGCCTGCATCACCGCGAGCCGGGAACGCTGGGCGCCGTTCTAACCGATGACCGCATCGCTGCTGAACTGATCGCCGACGGCATCCATGTGCATCCGGCGGCGATCAAGCTGCTGCTGGCCGCGAAGCCTGCAGGCAAAGTTATCCTGATAACAGATGCAATGGCAGCAGCCGGTATGCCGGACGGCGAATACAGCCTTGGCGGTTTAGCCGTTATCGTGAAGGGCGGCGAAGCGCGTCTGCAGGGCGGCAATGCCCTTGCAGGCAGCTGCTTGACGATGATCGGCGCGGTCCGCTATATGCTGGAGCATACGAATTTGACGATTACCGAGGTCAGCCGTTTAGCGAGCGGCAACGCAGCGAAGCAGCTCGGTATCAGTGACCGCACCGGCTCCATTACAGCCGGCAAACAAGCAGACCTGGTCTTGACCGATGCGAAGCTGAACGTTCAACAGACCTGGGTGCAGGGCCGCTCTGTTTACGAGCATACGCTAGGCTAGATAGACATGCGTAAACGACTCATATTTGCAAAAAAAGACGGTATCCTTATGAAAGGATACCGTCTTTTTCGCAAATAAGTAGATCAGTTTGATACTTTGGACGCTCACATTTCATTGCGAAACGGCTCCATCTTTATAATAAGAAGGCGAAGCCGTACCTGACTGATGATTGCTAGCCCGTCACATGCACGGAAATGCCATGCTTCTTCACTTCAGCCGCAAGCTCCGCTGTCAGCGGAACATCCGTAATGACACCGCGCAGCTCGGTTAAGGACGCAATGGAGAAGAGCGAAGTGCGATCTGTCTTCGTATGATCGAATACGGCATACGCCGCTTGCGAGCGCTTAATGAGCGCTTTGGCGATTTGCGCCTCTTGCTCCGAGTAGGTCGTAATGCCGCCGGCGGCAGAAATGCCGTCGACGCCGATGAACATTTTACCGATATTCAAATGGGCGACCATGCCCTCGCCAAGAGGTCCGCAAAGCTCGAAGCTGTTGTGGCGCATAATGCCTCCGGTCACGACGACCTGAATGTCGCTGCCCGCCAGTTCCATCGCGATATTGACCGCATTGGTCACTACCGTTATGCCTTTACGGGACTTCAGCATCTTCGCGATCAGGAAGTTGGTCGTGCCGCCGGAAAGTCCAATGACATCGCCTTCGATGATTAAAGAGGCAGCTAGCTGAGCGATCCGCTCCTTCTCCAGAATCGACAAGCCTTCTTTCTCGGCGAAAGGCAGATCCCGAACGGCGTTCATCCCATCGTACATCGCCCCGCCAATCGTCCGAATGACCGGATATTCAGCTTCCATCTGCTCCAGGTCTCGACGTGCCGTCGCTTCAGAGCAGCCGAATCGCTCGACCATTTCTGGAATCGTCACCCGTCCCTGCTGCTTCAGCAGCTGCAGTACCGCCTCCCGGCGGCGCTGTCCCTTGGACCCGCTCACATCAGCCATTGTCAGCGCTCCACCCATGCTTTGGCAGACAAGCGCTGCTCGACGGCGCTCCACTCCGGCAATGCTTCCCAATCGCCGCGCATTTGTACGACTAGCGATCCGTTAATGCTGGCAAGACGCACCGCTTCCACCGGGGAATATCCTTTCATTATTCCTGCCAAGAAGCCGGCGCAGAAGCCGTCTCCTGCTCCTACTGTATCCACAACCTGCTCAGCCGGATAAAACGGCAAGCTTTCCTCTTGGCCTTTGTTCAATACGACTGTCGTATCGCCTCTGCCCTTAATAATGGTGACAGCCTTCAGCTTCGTAAGCTGCTCTTTGACATGCTCATAATTATCCGTATCGTACAATAGCTTAAGCTCATCCCAGCCCGGCAAAAAATAATCCGCATCCGCAGCAAGCGGCAGCAGCGTCTCGCGCGCTTCTTCAATCGACCACAGCTTAAGCCGCAGGTTCGGATCGAAGCTGACGAGCACGCCCGCGTCCTTCGCGATGTCGACAGCCCTGCGAAGCGTTTTGCGGCAATTCTCGCTGAGTGCAGCGGTGATACCGGTTACATGAAGGAGCTTTGCACCGCGTATGTAATTCTCGTCAAGCTGTTCAGGCTGCATCCGGCTGGCGGCCGAATGCTTTCTGAAATAATGGACGGCCATTCTGCCCGCTACATGCTCGCGAAACATCATACCCGTCGGCGCTTCCGTGCTAAGCTGAACGCGCGACACATCCACGCCTTCGCCGCGCAGCGTTTTCAAAATAATTTTGCCAAACGGATCGTCGCCCAGCGCTCCAAACCAGCCTACGGAGGAACCTAGACGCGCAAGTCCTATTGCGACATTGCTCTCCGCCCCGCCGAAGCCTTGTTCAAGCGTGGCAGCGCGTTCGATCGACTTATGCCCCTCCGGCATAAATAGAGCCATTGATTCGCCAAACGTTACAATTTGCGGTGATGCTTCATGCACGTTGCAATCCCCCTACAGCGTTATATAATCTGCATTTGTATACTTTGCTTTAAAATGAAAATTTCATGAAGTAAATGATCGCGATATACAGCACCAGCACGATGATGCTCATTACACGTGCTTTGTTAATATGTGCGGTTGCGCTCTTGCCTTCTTGAATGGATGCGACTACTAGCTTAAGCGGCTTGGAAATAATTCCGCCCAGTGCAGCTATAGCAAGGAAAAGAACGATAATAATAACCATCCATGCTACGCTGTAGTCATTCTGAGACATTAAATAACCACCCGTTAGAAGCTGAAGGACGAGAAAGTACTGCGCAACTCGATTTGCCGAAAGCAAACCGTCAGCCAGACCGCCTTGTCCAACGCCAGCTAGCTTGGATGCTCTCCCTACCATGACAGGCAGCACGACATAGAATCCCATGCCCACTGCACCCAGCACGTGCAATAACAACATTACATTAAACATTATTACTCCTCCTGTTTTGGTAAAGCGTACTCAACGATCCGCTATTGCCAAAATTGTATATAACAAATAGTTTATCAGAAACAAGATTTTTTTCAAATGACTACGCTCCCAATCCGGCGGTTTGCAGGCATTTTCGCGGAATTCATTCCGAATCGTTCCCGAAATTTTCACACCTTGGCGTTTATCTCGCTCTACTCCCTACTACTCGGCAGCTTTAAGCTTTAAAACCGTGCTTGCTCATAACCCCGTGAATAGCGAAGTAGGTGACTTCCTCCGGCAAAGCGTCTTTTATCGGCCGCAGCTTTTCATTCCCAAGCTCGCCGATCGCTTGTACGATCAACTGCTCGTATTCCGCAGGTATGATACGGCTCCAATCAACCTCCTCGCCTTCATCGGCGCAGCGAATGATATGCCCCTCAACCGTCACCCTGCTTAATCCGCGATCTTTCGCAATCTCATCCGGCTCTTGACCGGCTTGGAACAGCGCAAGTGTAGTCAAATGGCTCGGCTGCTCGTCGCTAGCCGCTCTCTTGCTGGATACTGGAACCTCCTTAGGCGCTGCCGAAAAGCTTCCCGTCGCTTGGCCTTCTCCTCCGAACGAATGAATGATGGAGAGCAGTTCGTCTCCGTACTTATCCGCTTTCGCCGATCCGATTCCCTTCACGCCCAGCAGCTGATCCGCCGTTTGCGGCTGAACATTTGCAATTTCTCTAAGCGTCGCGTCAAAAAACAGCATAAACGGCGGCACGCCTTCCACAGCAGCTTTTTCTTTGCGCCATTGTTTAAGCGCTTCGAATAAAGGCGAAGCAGTCGCATTATCGGAAGAAGCCGTTTGCCGGACAGTCGCTCGAACTCTTTGCATGATCGATTCACGGCCTTCCAGCACCGGAAGCGCATTTGCCGTTAAAGAGACGACCGGATATTGCCCTTCGCTAAGCTTTAAGTAGCCTTCCGATACGAGCCAATAAAGCCAATCCGCAATCTCCTTCTCGGGCAAATGACGCATAAGGCCGTAAGTGGACAAGCGGTCCAGCCCAAATTCAAGCAGACGTTTGTCGCGTGAGCCTTTCAGTACCTTGGCAGCCATCGTGACGCCGAAGCGTCCTTTCATCCGGCCGACACAGGAGAGCGCCATCTTCGCTTCCTCCGTCCGGTTAACAGGCTCGCTCTTATCAAGGCAGCTGCTGCATTTGCCGCAAGCCTCTACACCAGTTTCGCCGAAATAATCGACGATAAACTGCTGCAAGCAGCGCTGTGTCCGGCTATA
>DATJKM010000252.1:0-3708 GCA_035491515.1 Candidatus Udaeobacter sp.
TTAAAAAACTTGGCGGTTTCGTTCAATCTGGAAAACAGCTCCCAGAACACAAAGAACAAGATGGACGGGAGAATATTATATTTCTGAAAAAACCGGCTAAGCGCAGAGGGGCGCTTCCCTATTGCCGTCACCTTAGCTAATGCGGTCGACCCCGCCCCTGTATCCTTCACAGCAGATAATTTCGCTCCGTTCATTACGACCCCACCTTTGTAGAAGCCATCTCCAGATGCTCCTCATCCATTAGAACCCGTTCAATACGGCTCATCATTTCGCCAAAACCGGCGGAATGAGAAGACCGCGGATGCTTAATGCCAACCTCGAAAATATCTGCAATCTCGCCATGCTTCATGACCACTACGCGGTCTGCCAGGTATACCGCTTCACTAATGCTGTGCGTGACGAATAAGATCGTCGGCTTCAACTGGCTGCAAATCTTTTGCAGTTCGACTCGCATCGTCTCCCGCGTCAGTACGTCAAGCGCTCCAAACGGCTCATCCATGAGCAAAATATCCGGCTTGCTCGCAAGCGCCCTCGCTATGCCGACGCGCTGTTTCATGCCGCCCGACAGCTCTCCCGGATAATGCGACGCATATTGCTCAAGCCCAACCAGCTTCAGAAACTCCATCGCCGTTTCTTTCGCCTGCGCCTTTGGCACCTTCTGTACCTCGGGACCGAAGGCGATGTTGTCCTTTATCGTCATCCAAGGGAATAATGCATGATCCTGAAACACCATTCCCCGCGTCTTCGAAGGACCCTTAATCTCTTCTCCATCTACCGTAATGGAACCGGCATCGGGCAAAAGGTAACCCGCAATCATATTTAACAGCGTCGATTTACCGCATCCGCTATGGCCAAGTATACAAATAAACTCGTGTGAGTTAACTGTGAGGTCTACATTTTTCAAAATCGTTCTGCTTCCAAAGCTCTTCCCAACCTGGTTTACAACCAACTTCATTTTCCCAACCCCAATCCATTCTCATTGTCAGCTTATGTAACACGTATCGGTGATGTATAGCTACATCATAATCCGAATCCACTCCTTTGTCATTGTGCACATTAGCTAAAAATAACCTCAGTTCATTGAATGATCTATACAATCATACATTTACACCTTGCGACGTTGGTGATATATTTATGTCATTAAATCTAACATTAAATTATTGGTGGTGCTGTCATGCTGCTTAAAGAGCTCATATCTCTTCCTATTTACGCGAATGCAAAAGTGGTTGCCGGACATGACGGCATGACAAATAGCGTCCAATCGGTCAACATCATGGACGCACCTGATATTATTAATTATTTAAAGCCGCAGGAGCTGCTCCTCACGACCGGCTACGCGATGAAGGATCAACCGGAAGCGCTGCTGTCCCTCGTAACAAACATGGCTAAGGTCGGTTGTGCCGGTCTAGCCATTAAGACGAAGCGATTTTTGCAGGAGGTGCCAAAGGATGTGCTGCAATGCGCGGAGAATCTTCAATTTCCGATAATCGAGCTCTCTCTGGAGCAATCGCTCGGCGATATATCCAACTACTCGCTCAGTCATATTTTGGAGAAGCGCACCGATGAGCTGAACTATGCGTTAACGACGCATAAGCAATTTTCTCAAATGATCATGCAGGGCAAGAGCACCGAGGATGTGATCGAAGCGCTGGCTCACCTGATCGATTCGCCGGTCATGCTTATCAATCAGCATGCCGGACTGCTTTTCCGCTCCAGCAGGGTGACAGAGGAGCTGTACCTCAAGCTGCCGGGTGAGCTTCAAGCGGAGCTTGCTTCACCCTCGGTGCACGGCTCTTTTACATTCCAGCTTCCACCGCAGTTGTCCGAAGGCACGCTCTATTCGGCAGCCGAGCTGCATCCGATCGTCACCTTTCAGCTGGAGGGCTATTTGATCGCCTTAACAAGCGATATAAGCAAGCAGTTCAGCAACCTCACGAAGCATGCGATGGAACAAGCAGCTAACGTCATCGGGCTGGAGCTCATGAAGAAGCAAGCGGTTAAGGAGCGGTCGCGGCGTTACAAAAACGAGTTTTTCTCCGACTTCGTCGACGGCTTGATCACTTCCGAGCAGGAGCTTCTGCACCGCAGTAAAAACTATGATCTGCTGAACCATCCTGTCTACATCAGCGTAGTCGCCAAACGCGATACCTCCTTCGATTTACTTCGTCCCTCCAGCACGCTGGAGTCGGACGGTCGCTTCATTTCCGAGCGCGACCGTCATTACAACCTGCTGAAGAGCGAGTTCTCGAAGCTTGATCTGCGCTTTGTGCTGTTTACGAAAAACGAATATTTCTGCTTCCTCATCGCGCTGCAAGCAGGCCAAAACGTGACGGAAGGCAAGGAAAACAAGTTTCTCGAGCAGCTAAAACAAATGGTTAGCAATCTGGGTAAGATGTACGGCATTCCTATCTCGGTAGGCATTGGCAATCCGGTATCGCAGCTATCCGATATTCCGCTATCCTACAAAGAGGCGATCGAAGCGCTGCAAAGCGGCTACGACGCGCGCAAGAAGCAGTTCGTTCAGCCGTATCGCGCCAAAAACTTCAACAACCTGCTGCGGATGATTCCAAAGGAGGAGCTCAGGGAATATTACGAGGAAACGTTCAAGGATTTGTTAAGCATCGACGGAAAAGAACGCAGCGAGCTGCTCAAGACGCTCAGCACCTTCTACGAGACGCATTGTCAGCTGGCGGAGACCGCCAAGCAGCTGTTCGTTCACCGGAATACCGTCACCTATCGCCTTGAAAAATGCGAACGGCTCACCGGCCGCGATCTGCGCGATCCCGTCGAGAGCCTTCGTTTCCGCACCGCGTTTTCTATGGAATCGCTGTTCTTGTCCGATAAAGTATGAGCGAATTGGAGGATTGCTGAGCACATCTCCCGCTGATAGAGAAAGTTTTTTTCCCTATTTGCGGGAAGTGTGCTCACTGGATGCGCCTACGCTGTAAGCACATATTCGTGCTTACAGCGACAAACTGCGGGCTACAACCCCCGCTTCGCTTTTTTACAGCGCAGCATGTATACCTTCCCGTTTGCTTTGCCGAAGCGAATGATTCTGCGGAGCATCGATTGGTCTTCGAGCAGCGTAAACGGACAATGATCAGGCCTATTGTTTACTTCAAGTATCCAAGGCTTCAGCTTACGGTCGAGGGCAATGTCAAGCCCAAGCTCCACGATGCCGGGATTGACAAGACGGAGCTGCTTCGCCGTGCGGATACCGAGCTGATCCATTTGCTTCAGCATCCGCAGCCGCTCGGCCGCATTCGTGTAGCTCCTAAGCAAGTACGCCGTCGGGTAGATGGTTCCGCCTTGACTGCCGTTCGTTACGATCTTGCGGGGATGAGCCACTCTGCCCACCGTTGCGGTCGATTCCCAGCCGCCGCGAGGCGCCCGCTGTACGACAAGACGAATGTCAAAGGGGCGTCCTTTGTGTTTAAGCAGATGAATGCCCTTCTGGACTATACAGACCTTCCCCTTCACATCCTTCAAAATTGACCGGTAAACCGCTTTATAGGAGGGGAAGGTTAACTTCTTCTCACCAAGCTGGTAGGCGTAGATCCGTACCGGACGGCCACCCGCCTTCGCCTCGTTCATCTCCACCTTCATCACACCGCGTCCTTGAGACCCCCGTACCGGTTTTACGTATACCATTCCACATTGGTGCAGCATCTCCCGCAAACTTCTCTCCGTCAATATTTGTGTCGATGG
>DATJKM010000253.1:0-6202 GCA_035491515.1 Candidatus Udaeobacter sp.
CGGAACTCTGCGGAGCTTCTCCCAAAATCGAAGCCGAGCACGAGGCCCCTCCCCTCGAATGTGAAGGCAAGACCCGCCGATACAGACGATGTCTCAAGCACTTGATCAATCCATTCCAGATGAGGCCACCTCCTAATGACCCAAGGGCCGCTCGTTTGTACTTGATCGAAGGTCAAATCGTACACGTTATCCCAGCACAGGGCATCAAGCGGCACTGGAAGCCGTTCGACATCCCGCTCAGCTTGTGCCGCTTTCTCCCCTTCCCTTTCAATTAATTCCTTCATAAGAAAGGCGATGACGCTTTGTCCATAGCTCAAGCTTCCTCTACTCGTCGGGTGAAGGCCGTCAGGCAGCCATTCCTCAAAGCGAAGCCTGCCTTTCTTAACCTCCTCAAAGGCATATAAGCCCATCCATACCGATCCAAGGCGATAATGTTCGGCGATCCGCTCAAATTCGCTAATCGTATCGGGAACCAACCCCGCATGCATCGAGTCGTACATGGGCTGTGAATACGTATATACGATAATAACATCGCGCTGACCGGCAGCCAGCAGCTGTCTGATTAAACCTTCTCTTGTACGATTGCGTTTCATGGAAGGCTCGTTTTCATCATTAACCGCATACTCAATAAACACGAGATCGCAATCCTTATCAATCAAGTCACGCTTTGCGCGGAACACGGCAAGCTCGCTGCCGGTCGCTCCGATCGCCGCATTTTCAACGGAAATACGCGTGTTTGGATATTGCTCCGCTAACCAGCCAATGACCGGCTCCGGCCAATTATGGCGCGGCCTGGCATCGGTAATCGAGCCTCCGATGAAACCTACCGTCAGATCTCCTTCTTGAATTTTTTGCCGCGTTCGATACAGCTTGCTTCTATGATTCCAAATCGACAAAGTCATAAATAACAGATCTCCCCGATGAAGTATTAGGCCATGCAATCCTGCTAAATGTTAATCTCAAAGCTTGTAGCTTTGAAGATCAGGCAGCTCGTCCTTCGTAATCGAGAAAGGGTGGTTATAGAATTTGAAAATCTGATCCCTCTCTGTATGTTTCTCCGCATATACTTTGCGGCCATCCACGGTATCGTAGACAAAACTGCCGTACCATGTACAATTCCAAGCCCAAAGCGCATCATCTTGAAGCATAAGATCAGGATCGGGAATAGGCCCGTTTTCCGACAAGGCTATTATTTTTTTCATTTCCGTGTAAGAAGCCGCCGTCCGAAAACGCTCAATCTGCGACTCATAATTTCGATCGGGGGGATAAATATCTTCGCCGATAATATCGACGTACCCGTCTCCCGGATACCAGTCCGCATGCTGACCATTCCATACCCAGATCAAATGGTTCAGCTTGTGAACGTTCGTCATCCGGTCGTACATCAGCTTCCACAGCCGAACGCACGGATCCGCACCCTTCGCTCCCCACCAAAACCACCCTCCCGATGCTTCATGCAGCGGTCTCCATAATACCGGTACTCCCGCTTCCTGCAGACGTCCCAGCTCAGCGGATATCGCATCAATATCTCTAATAAGCAGCTGATAGTCCTCGGACTCCTGATCATCCATCGCGAGCTGTACATCGAAAATGGTCGCTTTCGTATAAAACCCGCTTCCCCAGGTTCTGTCGGGCGGCAAATCTATCAAATCTTTAGGCGCATTCCAGTGCCAACAGAAGGTTACAATGCCTCCGCTCTGCCACCACTCGATCGCGATATCCGTATCGGTGCACGTTGCCCCGCGCTCCGTGCGCGAGGGTGAATAATTCATAAAATCAAAGCCGTATACGGCCGGGTATTTGCACGTGACCTCATATATGACTTCCAGCTCCGGCGTAGATTCAACGCCGATTTGCTGTCCGGTCAGTATGCGGGCTCCATAGATATCGCACAAATAAGTCATCAGCCTCCGGGCATTTTCATCCGCATTCGGGTTCACGAGCCTAGGCTCCACAATAAATCCGGGTTGTTTCTCCACATTCATCATTTATGACTTCTCCCATCCTTAGCGAATGCTATTTATATTCATTTTGATAGGCCTATAAATCGTACCGCTAACCGATAATGCCGCTCCGCTCGACACTCTCGACAAAATAACGCTGAACGAGTAAATACAAAACGATGAGCGGAATGATCGCGAGCAAAATACCTGTATCAATAATCATAGCGACATGATTGGGATCAGCCTTCACATTAGCGCCGCTTCCGACTCCCAGCATAAGTGGAATCAGCTGGTTCGCTTGGGCGGATAAAGAAGCGACCTTCAGCGGCATTAGCTGTGTTTCGCTCATGAAAAGAGAGGTGAAGAACGTATCGTTATATTGCCAGACGAAACAAAACAAAATGACCGTTAACATTGGAGGCACCGCATTTGGCAGCATAATTCGCAAAAACGTCTTTACCCCTCCTGCGCCGTCGATGAGGGCTGCCTCTTCTATCTCCTTAGGCATTCCTCTAAAGAACTGGCGGAAAATGTAGATAAACAAGCCCGCCTTCAGTCCAATAGCAGTCGCCGAAGTAATGACGGAGGGCCAATACGTATTCAATAAATTGACGCCGTCTTTTCCTGTAAAGAGCTTTACGAGCCCGAGCAGGTCAAAGCTTCTGAAATGAAGATACATCGGTACCATCAGCGTGCTCGTAGGAATGAGAATGGTCAAAATAACGAGCGCGAACAGCAAATTGCTTCCCGGGAAAGTAAATCGGGCAAATCCGTAACCAGCCAGGGCGCAGGATGCGGCCGTCAGCACCGTAGTTACGATAACAAAGAGCAGCGTGTTGCCAAGCAGCGGGAAGTAATTCAAGATCTCCATCGCCATCTTTATGTTATCCAGCGTAAAATGCACGGGCACCATGTAAATCGTCGGATTGTATATATCCTCTTTCGCTTTGAACGCGACTGAAAATTTCATAAGCAGCGGGTAAATGATAATGAACGATATACCGATGACAAGCGAATACCGGAAGATCGAATATAACGTATCGACTGTTTTGTTTCTCGCTTTTTGCATCCGGTATTTATTCGCTTCAATGCCTGCGGCCTGAGAAGCCTCCATAAGCTGTTTCCTCCTTTGCTATTTACTTAGTTGTAATGCACTCTTCTCGAAAGCACGAGACCTATAATGATCAATATGATGCTGACGATTAGCGTATAAACCCATGACATCGCCGAACTGAGTCCGAAATTTTGCGTTTTGAAGGCGGTCGTAAAGATCATATCGGTAACAGGGCTGCCCGTGAATGAATCGATGATCGTGTAGATGACATTGGTCAAAATAAGCGGGCTTACCATAGGAAACGTAATCTTCCAAAACGATTCATACGCCGTCGCCCCTTCCATCTTCGCGACTTCATACATCGATCCCGGCACGGACTGAAGCGCCGCCAGAAAAATAAGAATTTGCACGCCGGATCTTGTAATGATTTCATAAATCCGCGTGATCGCTTCCGTAATGTAATCGATGAACGAAAGCGGCAGACCAACCTCGCTGAGCATCATAACCATTGACAAAATGTTGTAATCCGAATTGGAGCTGCCCATCTCATTTACAACGCTTGCATCGCCGACCAGGTTTATAAGTCCAGCCGACTCAGCTGCTGAGATTGCATTCGAGGCTAAGATGACCGGCAAAAAAAATACGGCGCGGGCAACAACTCTGCCCCGGAATTTCTGATTCAGCAGCGTTGCCGAGAAGAGGCTGAAAAATAAAATCATCGGTACGTTTAATGCCATTTCGGAAATCGATTGCGTCAATATCCGGTTAAAGTTAGCATCGATGAACAAAGCTTCCTTGAAATTGGACAAGCCAACGTATTCTAAATCATATCCGGCTGGAGCAACCGTTAATTTACTTAAGCTGAATTTGATGGATTGTATAAGCGGCGCCGCAAACATAAACACGAAACCAAAGAGCCAGGGGGCGACAAAAGCGAAGCCGAGTAGTGAGCGCTTTCGGCTTAATGTTAACTTATATCCATTCAAGACCGCTCACCGCCTATCCAATAATTTCGTGCTTCCACTGTATTTCCATCAACGATGACCGGTTTATCCGTATAATTAACAATGACTGTTGAACCGTTCGAATACTCCGTTTCTACCACACCCTCTTGAAGGCGCGTATGCTTGACCATCTGCTCATTTCTAAGCCCGGATAGAACTTTATTTGTCTCCTTATACATAGCTAGCGCCTCATCGTACCAATCTTTGTAATACGTCGAGAACATGGAATCGAAGTGTGTAAACTTCAGCTTCGACGATGGCTCAAAGGTCCATGAGAAATATGGCGCAGAGCCTAGCTCAACCGAACGAAGAAGCTGCTTCTTCAGATCCTGCTCGTCGCTCAAATTAACCGCATTGCCTGCGTAATCCAAATAACCGTGCACGACCATTTGGTAAAAGGGTACTTCTTCATCCGTAATATTGAAACCGCTTGATGCTGTCGGCATATTAATGATATGGTCTGCGTACGGCCAAGCATAAGCATTGGCACCCGATATCATGGTTTCTTCGATTTTCTTATCAATCAAATTAAGCTGTTCCCGGGCGATGCGCTTTGCCGTTTCCCGTTGAATCACCCGGCTGACACGGTAGTCTGAGTTCAGCACGCTGCCAAGGTCGCGAAGGGCTACCCCTTTCATCCCGAACGGTTCGTACTCTTTCATAAAGGTATCGACGATATAAGGAAGCTTGGCCGGCGATAACAAATAATAGGCTCCAAGATCCATATCCATTCGATTCAGCGCCCGGTTAAACGGATACAGCTTCGCTTCTTCACGGGTAACGAACCGCGCCGCATCGGAGGATGGCGTAAAGCCTCCGTCATCGTGATAAACTTGCTGGAAGGCGACATCGGGGAATAATGCCCCGCCCGATTGCTCCAGCTGCTTTGACAATTTGTTCAGTTCGGCTTTACTGCCAAGCACGCTCTCGGTTTTCAATTTAACCGGCGTTTTGTGATTGACCCCATTGCCAAACCAGCCCGTATACCGCATAAGCAAACGGCTGACGCCATCCTGCTTCATCTTATCCGCCACTTGAACTGCCTGTTCGAACGTCGTCATGGAGACGACCGAACGATAAGGCACGCCTAGAAATGATTTTTGCTTGTCCACTGCACCGACGATATCGAGATAAAAAGGAATGTCTTGGCCTGCTTTCAGCGGATGAAGCGCGCCTTCCGCTGCCAGCTTATCGCGGTATAGCTCGGCCATTCCCGAATAGCTAGCTTTATCGCCGGCCAAGAAGCTGTAACGGATTTGAATGTCACCTTGGTAGATTTCATCGTTCAGAAGCTGAATATCTTGAATGGTTGAACCGGTATACAGCTCAAGCTCATCTTCGCCCCGCAAAGCATAGCTGCTGTGCACGTAATTATAGGCGTTTTTCTTGCCGCTAATATCGGCTGCTATGCTTGCTATTCCGTCTCCTTCCTCAATAACAGCGAACCAGGCGGCACTGCCTGACTTCATTCCGTACACCGGCATTCGAGCGCTTTCGCTCACTTGTGCGCGTCTTACGCTGTTATCATTCGGATCGAAGCCGTACACTTTCTGCACATACTGCTCTTCCTTCACCTTGCCGTTGCTTAAATGAATGATGCTGCCCGATCCGTCCGGCACGAACATGTAGCCCTCTTTATTCGAGTCGGCTGCGCCGAAGAAATTAAGCACCTCGATGCTGCGGATTTGATAGCTTTCGCTCTCCTTCACTTGTTTCACCGGAATGGATGCGAGGAGCGAGCCACCATCAAGCCGATACTCCAGCGGAATGACGAAATTCGGTTTGCTAGACTTACTTCCGCCTGTTGCCGCGTTTTCCTCATTGTCGAATGCGAGGTCCTCCCCGGTATATCCCGCCTTCTCAAAAGCAGCCGTCATCTTGTTAAGTACAAGCTGCTTCGAAATTTGCTCATCGAGCCGCTCCATAACCTCCGGATTCGCCGCGGACGGATAATAACGAACCGATACATATTTTGCGGATGTTTTATCCAGCTTGGAGAGTACCTTCTCATCCAGCCTGGCTTTGCTTGTATACTTGGGCAAGGCTTCGATGCCGAGCGACATATCGCCTATCGTATAAGTAATCCGGATGCCGTTCTAAATACTTTCCGCCGTAAACTGCTTCGCGCTGATGCTTCGCTCAAAGTTCGTGAATGTGTCCAAAGTGCCGACGGAGTCCCGGAATAGCACCGTTAATTGTGA
>DATJKM010000254.1:0-6375 GCA_035491515.1 Candidatus Udaeobacter sp.
CGCATTTCGTAATTCCATGTATGAAATCGTTTATCGCCCCAGAGCATCGGCTGCTGCGGTGATGTGTGTAATTCAATCATCATTTTCCCCTTCTTTCAAAACGTACACCCTATATTTTAGCGAAAATCGAGTGGAAAAGCCACGTTTGTTATGCGTTTGGATAAAGAACGTTCGGAAATCGCTTTAATTGGAAAATATTTTTGATATGGATTAAATTGGGCTTGCGTAACCTTACATGAAGTGTTATATTAAAAGTGCGACAAGACAATAAATAAACCTAACATAGCCCATCTGCACCTGCATTCATGAAACGTCGATTAACTGGAAATACCTTTAAAATAAATCGATGAGGTGATTAGTGATGAATAACCTTTCCAAAATTCCGCACGGCGATGACACTGTTACTGTTGAACTGACTCTTAAAGAATTGATGGCGCTTACGGGTGTCCGTTTTCACAATAACCATGGCGTAGAAATTTCCGCCCGCAAGAAGCTCAATGAAGTGCTGTTCGAATCTTATGAGCGCGATCAGCGAGAGAATGGGCCGATTCCATACCAGCTTCTCCTCTAAGATACACACGTGAAATAATATGAAAGCCGCGGTGCCATGCAACTGGCCGCGGCTTTTTTCTATAGATAGACGCTGCGGAAATTTCAGAGCAAAACGAGCATTTCCACGAAAAGGATGGCGTATGCAGCTAATGCTTGTCCATTCCTCTTTACATTGCGTACATTCTTGGGCACAATAAGGACTAGTCTATTCGTTGCATCGTCTACGATAAATGGAGGAATCACTGCATATGCGTTTAAGAGGAAGAAAAGGTATTCGCGAAAGTTTAGAGGGACAGCCGGAGCTAGTCGTTCTCGATGCCGAGCCCCACAAAGGGAAATGGCGCGAGTTTTTCGGCAACGACCAGCCTATATATGTAGAGCTGGGCATGGGCAAGGGCCGGTTCATCAGTCAGATGAGCGCGCGTTATCCGCACATCAACTTTATTGGCGTTGACATGTATGATGAGCTGATTCGCCGTGCGAGCGAGAAAGCGCGCATCATTTGGGAGCAAAAAGGGGAGTCGCATCCGCCTAACCTCGCGCTGCTTCGCGCCAATATCGAAGGCATTGAAACGATGTTTGCGCCTGGGGAGATTGAACGCGTTCATCTTAACTTTAGCGATCCGTGGCCAAAGGCCAAACATGCGCGCCGGAGACTTACGCATCCAAGGCTCGTTGCCAAATATATCGAGCTGCTGAACGAGCGCGGTGAAATTCATTTTAAGACGGATTCGCAATCGTTGTTTGAGTTTTCATTGAACAGCTTTGCGGAAATGGAGCTTGTTATGCGCAATATTTCGCTCCATCTACACAAAGAAGGCCCCCGGGAGGACCTTGTGTTTACCGAATATGAGATGAAGTTTATGGAAAAAGGGCAAAATATTTATCGCGTAGAAGCTGTTATCGGCTCCGAGGCGCTGCGGAAGCACCGTGAAGCGAAGCAGGAGAAGTCGCTTAAGGAAGAGGCGGAAGCAATCGAAGCAGGTTCGGATGATTCCGGGGATGACGATAACTAGTTTAATCCTACTGCAGATCCAACCCAAGAATAATTGACCGCGATGGCGGTAACCGTTCCGATGAGTGCGCCTGCCGCAACATCGGACGGATAATGTAAGCCAAGGTACATCCTCGACCAACCGACCGATACTCCGATTATGACGGCTAACGGTACTAATACGGTTAGCCAAATGCTGCTCGTCAGCACAATAGGGACGAGCCAAGCGAAGATCGCCGTAGTATGGCCGGATGGAAAGGAAGAGTCCATCAGCGGCTTGTGGCCCGTATTCACATCAGGCAATGCCTGATAGGGTCGAAGCCGCTTGAATTTTCGTTTTACGATTGCAACGGGTAAGTGGCTAATGATGACGGCAGTCAAGCATTGCCAGCCAGTAAGGCTCCAAGGAGCAGGTGCTAGTAGCGCATATATAAGGGCGGTTGCGAGTGTAAAGGTAGCGCCGCCCATATGTGTGACCGTGCTTAACCATTTGCCAAGCAGTCGATGTCTTTTTCCCCCGGCAGGTCTCCGATTTGCCCAAATCAGCATCTTTTGCTCACTTGTCTTCAGCCAGCCTATCATTCGTTCCATCGCTGTCATCCTCCTAACGGTGGCTAAGATTGAAACCTACAAAATCTTCTATATCATTAAACTCAATTTTAACATGTTTTTGTTTGCTGGGCGTAAACTATTTCATGTCCCATTATTAAAAAATTTAGTAAGCAAAGTATAAATATTGATTTGTATGATCTGTTTAATAATGTGCAGTAGGGTAAAACTGTAATGAACATATTTTAAGACGTTAAGGCAGATAATGTCGGAATAGCGAAAAGTGTCGGAAGCGGAGCCGCATGTTCACCTGTTCGTCACATAGTCGCACTTCAATCTAAGAAACATTTTCACACATTTTATCGTAAATAAGGACGTTAGTGCTAAAAAGTCAGCAAATGGTTGAAAATAAGGCTGAGTCGGAGCAAAAGGAGGTAATGCATTCATTCATATGCTATGCAAGCGTTTTTCTGACGAGATTAAGCGTAATCGAGACTAATTCAACTTTTGACAAAGAAGTTGTTTCTGTGGAGAATCAATAAAGGTCCGGGAGTGTTTGCAGAGAAACACTCGTACAAAGAGAAAATATATAATAAAAAGCTTGCAGCAGCCGAGAGCGAATGCTGAAAAAAGCAAAAAAAATGGGGTCTCAAGGGGGCAGTGCCGCATGGTTCTAAGTGTTGTTTTTATTGCGTTTCAAGTAGTGATGGCGTTAATCGCGGTTTATCAATTCAGTATTTCTATTTTCGGCTTGTTCAAAAACAAAAGCCGGAAGCATCACGCGCCGCAAAAATCGTTTGCCGTGCTAGTCGCAGCTCACAACGAAGAGAAAGTAGTCGGAGCGCTAATCGAAAATTTAAAAAAGATGGACTATCCAGAAGAACTCTACGATATATTTGTTATTTGCGATAACTGTACAGACGGAACGGCTGATATTAGCCGCAGCCTCGGCGTTCATGCGTGTGAAAGAACGAACCAGCTGCTGCGCGGTAAAGGCTATGCGATCGAATGGATGCTCAAAGAGCTGTGGGCTATGCCACGGCAATATGATGCGATTGTTATGTTCGACGCGGACAACTTAGTAAACCCTGATTTCTTGCAGCTGATGAATAATGATTTATGCGAGGGCCATCAGGTCATTCAAGGCTATTTAGATACAAAAAACCCGGACGATTCATGGGTAACTGCTGCTTATGGCATCACTTACTGGTACTGCAACAGATTGTGGCAGCTATCCAGAACGAAATTGAAAATGAGCAATTTCCTCGGCGGCACCGGCATGTGCTTTAACTCTGCGCTCCTTAAAGATATGGGCTGGGGAGCAACGAGCCTGGTTGAGGATTTGGAGTTCTCAATGCGCTGCGTGCAGCGTGATATTTATCCGGTCTTGAACTACGATGCAAAGGTATACGATGAGAAGCCGGTTACCTTCAAAGCTTCCGCAAGACAACGGCTGCGTTGGATGCAGGGACATTTTAACGTAGCGCGCAACTACTTTTTCCCTTTGCTGTGGGCCAGCATTAAAGAGCGTAACTTTGTGAAATTCGATTCGGCTATCTACACGATCTCTGTGTATAATACATTGCTTGGTTTCATACTGACGATGATTATATGGGTAGATATCGCGATTCCGTCGCCTAATTATTTAGATTCGCTTTATAATTACTTGCCCTGGTGGACGGTAGTAATTGCCGTTGCAGCTTCGGTTATTCAATTTCCGCTTGCCCTCATGCTTGAGGGTGTGAAATCGTGGAAAATGTATGCGCATCTGCTGACATTGCCGTTTTTCCTTATTTCGTGGTGGCCGATTACGTTCTACGCCTTCTTCACCCAGAACAACAAAACATGGAGTCACACGCAGCATACGCGCGTCGTTCGGATAGAGGAAGTGCAGAGTAAATAGAATATGGCGAGCTTAACAGCCGCTTGTAAAATATTCAGCGAAGCTGTTGACACAGCTTTGTGGGCTATGGTATAGTTACACGGTAACATTTTCAACTAACTAAATGACGCACAAGTAGAAGCACCCGCTTCTCACCTTTCGGCTAAAGCTGGCTGGTTCGCGATAATCGATTGGTCACTCCATTATTTCAGCAGAAATGATGCACTGACATACATGTACGGTTATGAGATGCGGGTTCGAGCGAACCCGCATTTTTTTATTGCGCAAAAACATGAAACAAACCATTTTGGAGGTGGCACGCTATTAGCAGAGAACATCAAATCAATGATGAAATCCGGGCAAGAGAAGTACGTTTAGTCGGCGCTGACGGCGAGCAAATCGGAATTAAATCGATTCGCGACGCATTGCAGATGGCGATTGAGCTTAACTTGGACCTGGTGAACGTCGCTCCGACGGCTAAGCCGCCGGTATGCCGCATCATGGACTACGGGAAATTCCGTTATGAGCAGCAGAAGAAGGAAAAAGAAGCTCGCAAAAACCAAAAGATCGTTGATCTTAAGGAAGTTTGGTTCCGTGCCAACATTGATGAAAATGACTATCAAACGAAGTACCGCAACGTCGTTAAGTTTCTGGGTGAAGGCGATAAAGTGAAAGCATCCGTAAGATTCCGCGGCCGTGAGATTGCCCATGCAGCTCTTGGACAAAAGATTTTGGATCGTCTTTCAAAAGAGGTTGCCGAATTATGCAGCGTTGAGCGCGCTCCTAAGCTGGAAGGCCGGAGCATGATTATGATTTTGGCACCCAAAACCAACAGCTAACAACTGATGAAGAACTTTAAGGAGGATAACTGATATGCCTAAGATGAAAACACACAGCAGTCTGAAAGACCGCTTTAAAATTACTGGAACTGGTAAAGTAAAACGTTACAAAGCTTACCGTAACCATTTGCTTTCACACAAATCCGGTCGTCAAAAACGCGTACTTGCTGGCCAACCGCTTATGGCTGCTGGCGACGTTCGTCGTTTGAAGCAAGGCCTTTCCAACTTGTAATAATAAGCTACAACAAATAAGCAAATTCAACCTACAGGAGGTTTCCACTCATGGCAAGAGTTAAAGGCGGATTTGTCCGCACTCGTCGTCGCAAAAGAATTTTAAAGCTAGCTAAAGGTTATTTCGGTTCGAAACACCGTCTGTTTAAAACAGCGAAGGAGCAAGTTGGTAAGTCCCTTATGTATGCTTACCGTGACCGTCGCAACAAAAAACGTGACATCCGCAGACTGTGGATCGTTCGTATTAACGCGGCAGCTCGTATTAACGGACTTTCGTACAACAAATTCATGCACGGCTTGAAGCTTGCGGGCGTAGAAGTAAACCGCAAAATCCTTGCTGATCTAGCAGTTAACGACATCACTTCGTTCAACTCGCTTGCAGGCATTGCAAAAGAAAAAATTAACGCGTAGACGTTAGCATATAGAAAGGGCTGTTCAATTTCGTCATTCCGATGACTTTTGGACAGCCCTTTTTTTGTAGTATACAAGCAAACTATATGATTTTATCATGCAGTATGCGTACATTTATAAGTTCTGAGGGCAAACAAACAGACAAGAGCCTCCTTCCCTGAATATGCTGAAGGACAAAGGGAAAGGAGGGATTTCGCATGGGTAACGTTTCTAAACAACAAGTACGGAAACTGGTCGGCAAATCCATTTATGCAGTGCTTCCAGACGGTTCTGTCGTCACTGGCAAGCTCGTTCGGGTGCACAATAATAAACTGATCGTAGCTCCAATCAACAAAGACAAAGGCAAGGTTGTGCAAACGAAAGCTATACTGCCACTCGTTTTGTTTGATCTTCTAGCCATAGGCACGCTGCCGTTCTTTGGCGGCGGATTCGGTGGAGGCTGCTGCAATAACAACTTTAACAAATGCTGCGGCGGCGGCTATGACGGCGGCTATGGCGGATACGATGGCTATAAAGGCTATGACGTCTACGGCGGCGGTTATGGCAACCAAGGGTACGACGGGTATTAATGGCGTTTAGGTGATCATAGCGGGGGAAGTGGCTTAAGCAGCTCGTAGCAGCGCAGCTCAGGATAGTAGTGAACGGTATTATAACCAAGCTTATTGTACAGCTGATGGGCTTTATCATTTACCTGATCGACAAACAGCCTGGCAATCTTGCAGTGCTGTGTCCTGCCATAGGCCTCGCTATGCGCCATTAATTTTCTGCCCCATTGCCTGTTCCGGTGATTGGGATGCGTGACCATCATATCTAAATAAAGCACCTCACCCATAACTTCAAAATGAATGAAGGAGATTGGTGGGCTTTTTTTGGATAGTGATGCTACATAAGTAACACCGTGCCGGAATCGCTTCGGA
>DATJKM010000255.1:0-6053 GCA_035491515.1 Candidatus Udaeobacter sp.
AGCGGCCGGAGCTGGATTTCGTTGCTACTGCGGCGCAAGATGCAGATGGCCAATCAATTGTTCTAATGCCTCCTGCCATTTTGTCACGTTCAATGTTCTCTTCAGTGATGCTGTTAGAGGGGGATGCGGGTGCCAGGAAACTATTTCAATCGCCGGATTTTAAAGGCTGCGGTTTAGTGGCTGCGGATCGGACAACCCTGCTCGATATTGATACGCCTGCTGATATGGAACTGGCGAAAAAACATTATTCGGCCCTTTTTCATATCGGGATAGATGCAGGTTGTGTGAATATATATAACACGAAATAACGATTAATTCGTGCATGTTGCACAAAAGGTGTAATTCATTTTTATATGTTATATATGTTGACGTGTAATTGACATGGTTATATATTGAAGGTACGTTATTGGTCAAAACCAAAACTAGCGAAAGCGACGGACGCCGTTCCAGTGCGGCATGCGTAAGCATTTTGCGTGGAGAGATTGGCGGCGTACAGACGGAAAACCATGTACCTGACCATCTTTCGAGAAAATAGAAAGTCGGGGAGGAACGGTATGAAACAGCACAAAAAAGCATTTTTCGCAGGTTTAGCACTTCTATTATCGGTCGTATTAGTCATTAGCGGTTGTTCCAGCAGCAAGACGGATAAGACAGACAAGAATGCAAATGAGGGTGCAGTAAATTCGGCAACGGATGAGCCGGCGAAGCTGCCGCGTGTCGCATTCGTTTATATCGGGCCTCCAGGAGACGGCGGTTGGACATTCGAGCATGACAAGGGCAGATTGTACATGGAGGAGAAGCTTGGCATTAAAGCGGACACAGTCGAAAATGTGCCGGAGAGAGCTGATGCGGAACGAATCATTACGGAGCTCGCGCAAAACCACGACATTATATTTACGACAAGCTTCGGTTATATGGATTACACGCTTAATGTCGCAAAAAAATTTCCTGACGTGAAGTTTCTTCACACCGCCGGATACAAAACAAATGATAACATGGGCACGTATTTCGGCAAAAACTTCGATGCCAGCTATTTAAGCGGAATTGCAGCAGGAAAAATGACGAAGAAAAACGTGATCGGCTATGTCGGCGCGTTCCCGATTCCTGAAGTCATTTATAACATAAACGCCTTTACGCTAGGCGTGCAAAGCGTCAATCCGGATGCCAAGGTCAGCGTCGTTTGGACAAATACCTGGTTTGATCCGACTACCGAACGCCAAGCGGCAGTAAGCCTGCTTGATAAAGGAGCGGACGTATTGCTCGCATATCAGGATTCGCCGGCAACTCTGCAGGCTGCGGCTGAAAGAGGCGCTATGGCGGGGGGCAATGACTCAGATATGACCCGGTTCGCGCCTGACGCATACTTAACGAACCCGATCTGGAATTGGGGCCCTTATTATACGAAGGCCGTTCAATCCGTCATCGACGGCACTTGGAAAGCCGAGCAATATTCAGGCTCGCTCGCTGACGGTATGGTGGATATTGCGCCGCTCGGACCAAGCGTGCCAGAGGATGTGAAAACGCTAGTGAACGATACGAAAGCGAAGCTCATCAGCGGCGAGGTTAATGTATTTGCCGGACCGATTTCGGACGCATCCGGCGCAGTTAAGGTGGAGGAAGGCAAAACATTGACGCTGGATGAAATTTTAGTTATGGATTGGTTCGTAAAAGGGGTAGAGGGTACGATTCCGAAATAAGCGGATATATAATACGGCTAATCAACAAATCCCTGAATTAAGGGATTTGTTGATTTATTCACACCTATTTCACGAATGAACTTGCTTTCGAAGTGGTTTGCTTCGCAAACCTTTAGGAGGGGTGTTATGAATGAAAGCTATTCGGTAGAAATGCGCCAAATCGTAAAGCAATTCGGTACGGTCGTGGCGAATGATTTTGTTGATTTTCGCGCGAAGCCGGGACAAATTCATGCATTGCTAGGAGAGAACGGTGCAGGGAAAAGCACGATGATGTGCATGCTTTCTGGCGTATATAGGCCGACTAGCGGCGAAATTTTCATTCATGGCGAGCCGGCAAAAATAAGGTCGCCGAAGGATGCCATGCAGCTTGGCGTAGGCATGGTCTTTCAAAACTTCCGTCTCGTTCAAACGTTAACCGCCGCCGAAAATATCGTGCTGGGCGAGAAATCCTCGTTTTGGCGGGGAGCCAAATGGATGAGCAATAAGCAGCAGGAAATCGAAGCGATTGCGGAGCATTTTGGCTTATCGTTCCCGGTAAACCGTCCGATCTGGCAGCTCTCCGTTGGGGAGCAGCAGCGGGTGGAGATTGTTAAGACGCTTTATCGCGGCGCGAATCTTATTATTTTGGATGAGCCGACATCGGTGTTGACGCCAGGCGAGGCGGAGCAGCTGTTCGCAACGCTGCAGCACTTGAAGGCGGAGGGGAAGACGGTCATCCTGACTACCCACAAGCTGAAGGAGGTTATGGCCGCATCGGATCATATCTCGGTCATGCGCAAAGGAAAGCTGATTCATTCGATGGGCAAAACAGACACGAATGAGCGCGAGCTTGCCAAGCTGATGGTCGGCAAGGAGCTTGGGGAAAGCCGTCCATTCCTTCCACGCCCGCAAGGCAGGCGATTGCTCGAAGTACAGCAAGTCGATGTCTATGCGGATCATGGCAGGAAATCGCTTGATCATATCTCGCTGCATGTGAATGAAGGAGAAATTGTCGGGGTTGCGGGTGTCGCGGGCAACGGGCAGAAGGAGCTAGCCGAAGTGCTTACAGGTCTGCGTTCGTGGAAGAAGGGGACGATTTATTTTAACGGAAAAGCATTGAAGAATGGATCGGTGAGGGCGGCCATCGAGTCGGGGATCGCCCATGTGCCTGAGAACCGGATGAAAAGCGGTCTCGCCGGCAGTCTCGGCATCGTTGACAATTTGTTATTCAAATCTTACCGAACGAAGGAACGATCGCGCTTCGGCTTTCTGCGGATCGGTGCGAATCGCTCATGGTCGCAAAGCTTGGTCGAGCAATTTGATGTGAAAACGCCAGGCCTCGAGACGCCGGTTCAGCAACTATCCGGAGGGAACCAGCAGAAGTTGTTATTTGCAAGAGAGGTTCATCAAGAGCCGCTGCTCATGGTAGCCGTACATCCGACGCAGGGACTTGATGTCGGAGCAACCGAAGGAGTTCATTGTTTAATGGCCGAAATGCGGGATGAAGGCAAAAGTGTTTTGCTTATTTCAGAGGACTTAGACGAGGTCATCCAGCTCTCTGACCGGATTGTTGTCATTTATAACGGTCAAATTGCAGCTGAAGTGACGAGAGAGGAAGCCGATCGGGAAAAGATCGGCATGTATATGGCAGGTCTCCAGGATGCGGAGGAGGAAGCGGGATGAGTGATCATAAGCCCGTATTAAACAAAGGCGGAACAATATCAGCCGAGGCTTCTCATGAGCTTGGCAAATGGAATTGGCGCTCCTATCGCATAGAACTTGATAGTTCAAAGAAAGGCAGCGCTTGGTGGATACCTATCGTATCGGTACTGTTGGCACTTGTTGTATGCGGCATTTTTATTGCAGCCAACGGCATGAACCCGTTTCCCGTATACAAAAAAATGTTCACGGGTGCCTTCGGCACCTCTTACGGTTTGACTGAAACGCTTGTAAAAACGATCCCGCTGCTGCTATGCGGACTTGGCGTAGCGATTGCTTACCGGATCTCGGTGTGGAATATCGGAGCGGAAGGGCAGTTTGCGGCAGGAGCGATGGCAGCGACTGCGGTGACGATTTATTTTCCGAATATGCCGGGCATCCTCGTTATTCCTGCTATGATCGTCTTCAGTATCGCAGCTGGCGGCATTTGGGGGCTGTTAACGGCAATTCCCCGCACCTACTTTCAAGTAAATGAGCTGGTCACTTCGCTGATGCTCAATTATGTCGCACTGCTGGCGATGGATTATTTCGTATTCGGCCCTTGGAAGGATCCGAAGGGCATGAATTTCCCGGGAACGCCGATGTTTACGGATGCGCAGTCGCTGCCCGTTCTGGGCGATACGAGGCTGCATCTCGGTCTATTGTTCGGCCTCATCGCGATTGTTCTCTATGGCTTCTTCATTAAATATACGCGCTGGGGCTATGAGCTTCGGCTGATCGGGGCCAATTCTGAAGCTGCCAAAAATGCGGGCATCCGGATCAGCAGACATATTTTGCTGGTCATGCTCATCAGCGGGGGATTAGCCGGACTGGCCGGGATGGCCGAGGTATCCGGCGTAACGCACCGTCTGATGTACGGCATATCGCCAGGTTACGGCTACACTGCCATCATAGTGGCATGGCTCGCCAAACTGCATCCGATCGGGCTTGTCGTTTCCTCTTTTTTATTTGGAGGACTTATCGTTGGTGGATACAGCGTACAAACGATAGGCTTGCCTTCCTCAATATCCGAAATGCTGCAGGGCGCTATCTTGTTTTTCCTTATTGCAGGCGGTACGGTCAGTAAATTCCGGCTTCGCAGAATTCGTTGAAAAGGAGCGCATAAACGATGGAAATCGTGTATCAAATGCTGCTGGCCGCCATATCCTCTGGTACACCGCTATTATTCGCAACGCTGGGCGGCATATTGATCGAACGCTCAGGCATCATCCAGCTTGGCGCGGAAGGTCTAATGCTGATGGGAGCCGTTACGGCATGTCTGACATTTCTGCAGACCGGAAGCTTGCCGATAACGCTGCTGGCCGTATGCGGCATAAGTATTTTGCTGGGCGCCGTACATGCATTTCTAAGCGTTACGCTTCGGGCGAATCAAATCGTATGCGGACTCGCGATGACTCTATTCGGAGCCGGGCTTAGCGCTTACCTGGGCAAGCCGATTAGCGGTCTTCCTGTTCCCGGAGCAGTGCCGAAGCTTGATATGCCGTGGCTCGAAGCCGTTCCGTTCGCAGGCCGAATCTTTGCCCATCTGGATGTATTGACCTGGTTCAGCTTCCTGCTTGTCATCGGTCTTCATCTCTTCATTCATCGTACCTCTTGGGGACTTCATCTGCGGGCGATGGGAGACAATCCGGCTACCGCGGATGTCATGGGAATACGCGTTCAAGCGTTTCGGTACGGCTATATCGTTGTCGGCTCGATCCTTATTGGATTGGCAGGGGCGGATTTGCTGCTCGTTTATTCTCCGACTTGGACGGAGGGGATGATCTCGGGACGAGGCTGGATTGCGGTCGCTTTAATTATTTTTGCCAGATGGAATCCGATCCGGGCACTATTATGCGCTTATTTCTTCGGAGCGCTCGACATGCTGGGCTTCCGCATTCAATTAATAGGGAGCGAAATACCATCCTACTTCTTAAAAATGATTCCTTATATCGTAACGATTCTCGTACTTATGTTTCTCGGCTGGCGAAATCGCAATAAGCCATCCGGCTCGCCGGAATCGCTTGGCACGCCTTACGTTCGGGAGCAACGATTTTAACGACAACTGGAGGGGAGCATGATGGGCATGAATGTACAGGAGACCATGTCGTCTCCTCTTGTATGGCATCCGCAAACGGCTGCGGAAGCATGGAATTTGAAACAAAATTTTGGAATAGAGAGCGTATATACATCCGGTGGAACCTTGCTTCGCACGCATTGGGAGTCTGGAGTAGCTGCAATGCCGCAGCATCTGATCGATTTGAGTGCTATTCGCGGTTTGAATGACAGTAGTTTAGGTGAGCAAGGCCTGCTCATAGGCGGCCAAATGAGCCTGCAGGCCTGTCGTACGAACGCATATCTGCAGCGTCATTTTCCAATGGTTACCGAGGCGATTCGAACGATTGCAGCGCCATCCATTCGTCAAATAGCTACGATCGGGGGCAATGTTGCCTCCAATATCGGCGATTCGATACCTGCGCTGCTGGTTTATGATGCCGAAGTGAACTGGTATGACGGATCGGCGGAGCTTCAGATGCCGTTACCGGAATGGCTGCAACATGCAAAAGACTCGAGCCGGGAAAATGAGCGGTTGCTGCTTAGCTTACAGCTTCCTAACCAGATAACCGAGGACAATTCCATTCGTGATTATAATGAAGTGAAGGATTCGAATGCGAAAAT
>DATJKM010000256.1:0-13898 GCA_035491515.1 Candidatus Udaeobacter sp.
GTCTCGGCGGGTCTTGCCTTTACATTCGAGGGGAGGGGCCTTGTGCTCGGCTTCGATTTTGGGAGAACCTCCGCAGAGTTTCGCTATCGAATGGACGGCGGTGAATGGCTGGTGTCGGAACGCGAGCGGCCCGCATGGGTAGGGGAGGATGGCTGGTATCGGCTTAGCTATTTTGGTGATGACTTAGAGCCTGGCTCTCATCAGTTCGAGCTTGAGGTCATACACGGCAACCGGCCCGATTGTACAGGCACTAATTTCCGGTTAGCGAAGGTAGGAATAATACGGTGAAGCCTTTGAAGAGAAAGCCCATGATCATAGGCATTGCAGCGGCGGTCGGTTTAGCGCTTGTTGGCTCGGCCGCGGCGCTCGGGATGTCAGTCGCGGCAAAGGAGAAGCCGTTCGTGATTTATGAAGCGGAGGATGGACTGCTAAAGGGAACCGTCGTCTCGCAAGGAGGGGAAGGCTTCACTGGAACAGGATTTGTAACCGACTTTACCGATGAGGAAGATCAGTTAACGATTCAAATAGAAGCGCCAAAAACAGCCTTATACAATTTGCGGGTAAGTTATCGTGCCCCGAATGGTAATAAAGTAGCGGGTCTTTTATTAAACGGCAATCCCCACGGAGATTTGAATCTCGGGCCCAATAACCGATTTACGGAGATCAATGCCGGAAAAGTGCTCTTAAACGAAGGCCCTAACAGCATTAGTCTAACCCGCGGCTGGGGTTACTATGATATCGACTCTATTAAATTGCAGAAAACAAAGCCGGCCGGAAAACCTCATATCACCAATCAATTAGTCAATCCGAACGCTTCTGCAGAAGCGAAAAAGCTGATGAATTATTTGGTGAAAAACGATGGGAAGTCGATGTTATCGGGTCAAATGGGGCTGGACAACATAGCTTTTATCGAGAAGGCAACCGGCAAGAAGCCGGCGGTTGCGGGTTTTGATTTCATCGATTATTCCCCTACGAGAGCTGAACACGGAGCCGTTTCGTATGAAGTGGAAAAAGCGCTTGGTTGGCATAAACAGGGCGGCATAACGACTTTCTTATGGCATTGGAACGCTCCCTCGGGAATTATTGATGAGAAGGGAAAAGAATGGTGGCGGGGCTTTTATACCGATTCCGTAACCTTCGATGTGGAAAAAGCGTTAAGTCACCCCGAGTCGGAAGATTATAAGCTTCTGCTGGCCGATATCGATGTGATAGCCGAACAGCTAAAAAGATTGCGCGATGCCCATGTACCGGTTCTATTCAGGCCGCTTCACGAAGCGGAGGGAGGCTGGTTCTGGTGGGGGGCGAAGGGGCCGGAGCCGGCGAAAGCACTTTACCGTATTTTATATGACCGGTTGGTCAACAAGCATGAATTAAACCATTTAATTTGGGTTTGGAACTCTGAGCAGCCGGAATGGTATCCGGGTGACGACGTTGTTGATATCGTCAGCATAGACAGTTACCCGACACCGGGAGATCATAATCCAGTCAGCAATCATTATGAAAATCTGGCAGCACTCGTAAAAAACAAAAAGCTTGTGGCATTAACTGAAAACGGTTCTATCCCGGATCCGGATTTAATGAAGGCATATGGGGTGAGTTGGAGCTGGTTTGGCACATGGGAAGGTGAATATTTAACCGATGGCAAGCACAATAGCCAAGAGATTTTAAATAAAATTTACAATCATCCGGATGTCATAACGCTAGACGAGCTGCCTGACTTATTTGGTATGAAAAGAGAAGAAAATATAGAAAAGTGAACGTGATAGGAAGACCTAACCTTTAGGAGGACAATATGAGAGAAACACAACTAGTGCTGAACAATTGGAAATTTAAGGCTTGTCAGGAGGAGGGATGGATGGAGGCGGCCGTGCCGGGCTGCGTACATACGGACCTGCTGCGGAATGGAATCATAGAAGATCCGTTCTATGCGACCAACGAGCATGATTTACAATGGATCGACAAAATCGATTGGGAATACGAGACGCGTTTTGACATTGAAGAACATCTGTATAACGCCACTTCGCTGGAGCTTGTTTTCGATGGCTTGGACACATACGCTGACGTTTATGTCAATGGTAAGCATGTATTGTCTGCTGATAATATGTTTAGAACATGGAAGGAAAATGTAAAGTCAATCGTAACTGACAAGGATAATGTTTTGCTCATTCGCTTCCGTTCCCCGGTCCAGGAGGATTTGCCGAAAATCGAGAAGCTTGGCTATAATCTGCCGGCTGCGAATGATCAGTCTGAGCTTGGCGGATTAGGCGCGCAGAAGATTAGTGTATTTGCCAGAAAAGCGCCCTATCATTACGGCTGGGATTGGGGACCGCGGTTCGTTACGAGCGGAATATGGCGCGAAGCGAGGCTCGAAGGCTGGTCTGACAGCAAAATTATCGACTTACACGTGCAGCAGGATCAGGTGTCTGCTCCTGCTGCCAGCTTAACAGTCAGCGTTGAAATAGAGTCGGAGCAAGCGTGGAACGGCTTGGTAAGGCTAAGTACAGACGGCTATGCATGGGAGCAAGCTGCAAGGTTAGAGCCGGGAATCAATGTCATTCACATGCCGGTTGTCATTGATCAGCCTAAGCTTTGGTGGAGCAGGGGACTAGGCGACGCCCATTTATACACCTTTACGGCGGAGCTGATTAAAGATGAAGAGTTGATAGGAGCCAAATCCGTCCGCACCGGCTTGCGTTCTGTTCGATTAGTTCGCGACAAGGATGCGGCGGGGGCGGCCTTTTATTTTGAGCTGAACGGTGTGCCTGTGTTTGCCAAGGGCGCTAACCATATCCCGAATGACAGCTTCATTACTGCTGTGACGGATGAGCGCTACAGACATGAAATCGTTACAGCGGTCGAATCAAACATGAATATGCTGCGGGTATGGGGCGGCGGCATATACGAGCAGCCGATTTTTTATGAGCTGTGCGATGAGTACGGCATAATGGTATGGCAGGACTTTATGTTTGCATGCAGCATGTATCCGGGCGATCAAGCGTTTCTAGACAATGTCCGCCAGGAAGCGGAAGAGAATGTAAAGCGGCTCCTTAATCATCCTTCGATCGTGATATGGTGCGGCAATAACGAGATTGATTCAGCCTGGGCACAGTATGACGAGGAGGGCGGCTGGGGCTGGAAAAAGGAATATACGCAGGAGCAGCGTGCAGTTATCTGGGCTGACTATGAGGCTGTGTTCCATCACATTCTTCCTCATGCGGTTTCGGCTTATGCGCCTGGAACGGAATATTGGCCTTCATCGCCGCTTATTTCGCTGACGGGAGACATTAATCAGCATGCGCATCCGCTCTCCACAGAAGGTGATGTTCATTATTGGGGCGTTTGGCATGCGGTTGAGCCGTTCGAGAACTACAACTTAAAAATCGGGCGGTTTATGAGCGAATACGGCTTCCAGTCGTTTCCCGATTACGATACCATCATGACCTTTGCGACGGAGCAGGATTTGGCGCTTGATTCAAGGGTCATGCGGGCACATCAGAAGAATGGCGACGGCAACCGACTAATTAAGGAGTACATGGATATTTACATGAGCGAGCCGAAGGACTTCCGGGCATTTCTCTATATGAGTCAAGTGCTTCAGGCCGAGGCGATGAAGATGGCCATCGAAGCTCACCGACGCCGTATGCCGTATTGCATGGGGACGCTCTACTGGCAGATGAATGATTGCTGGCCTGTCGCCTCTTGGGCGGGCATGGATTATTACGGCAAGTGGAAGGCACTGCAATATTATGCAAAAAGAAGCTTTGCCGACACGCTGCTTTCATTTGACCATGCGGATAACGGTATGGTTAATGTACATGTCGTAACGGATCTGCTTGCACCGTTTACCGGTGATCTTCGGTTAACGTTATTTGATTTTGCCGGCTCGCAGCTTAAGCAGCTGTCTACAAAGGTTGAGGCAGCGGGCAATAGCGCAACTGTCGTCAGTTCGGTAAATGAGCAGGAGTGGCTGGCTGGTTCTGAGGCAAGCAGTGTTCTCTTGTATGCTGAGCTGGAACAGGAAGGTCAGCTGGTAGACAGCAAAGCCTTTTATTTCGTAAAGGCGAAGGAGCAAAATCTAGCCAAAGCCAATATTCGCATTAAAGAGGTTGAGGGCAGCGGCGGCACGGCGTTCACGTTGGAGTCGGATGTCCTTGCGAAGCAAGTATGGCTTTCCGCTGAGCGCGAAGGCATGTTCACCGACAACTTCTTTGATCTTATCCCTGGGGTCGCTAAAACCGTGGAATTCCGCCTGCGCGAAAGCGGCGAAGCGATGAGTAAGCCTGCAGCCGCTGGTAAGGTTCAAGTCTGCTCGATGATCGATTTTTTGGCTGACAACAGGGTAGTGCAGGTCTAATTGGCGATAAAGCTGACTTGGTAATCGAAATCATGATACGGAAATGAGGAGGCGCCTTGCTACAGGCTCCTCCTTTTTTTGCTTATAGGCTTGCCCCAAATATCGTTTATAAACATTATCTCGCATTAACTCTTTACTGCATAAAAGAGTTAATGTATTATCGTATTAAAGACTTGTATTATAACTTTAAGGGTGATTCCATTATGAGAGAGAAAATCGAGGTTCAAGCACGTAAGGCGTTAGAGCTGATGAAGCCTTACTCACCAGGGAAGCCGATATGGGAAGTACAAAGCGAGCTGGGCTTACAGCGCGTTATCAAGCTGGCATCGAATGAGAACCCGCTCGGACCGTCACCGAAAGCGGTAGAGGCAATTCAAGCCTCATTGCTGGACCTCCACCGGTATCCGGACGCTCAGACGGTAAGCTTGAAGCAAACGATTGCGAGCCATTATGACCTTGGATCAGAGCAAGTGATTGTCACCAATGGCGGGGATGAGCTCATTACGCTCGTTTCAGAAGCCTTTTTGGATGCGGGCAATGAAATTATCGTTCCGGGGCCGACCTTCAGCGAATATGAATTTGGAGCTCAGCTGATGGGAGCCAAAGTGTTAGAAGTACCGTTAAAAGCCGAGTTTCAATATGATCCGGAGGCTATCCTTGCAGCTGTGACGGAACGTACAAAAATCGTATATTTATGCTCTCCAAACAACCCAACCGGTACTTACTTGTCCAAAACAGAGCTGCAGTACATACTCGATTCCCTTCCTAAGCATGTGCTCGTTGTACTTGATGCCGCTTATAGCCATTTCGCCTCAGCTGAGCATTATTCAGACGGAATGGAATTTGTCCGGGCAGGCTATCCGCTGCTGATCTTAAACACCTTTTCGAAAATATACGGGCTTGCCGGCATTCGAGTCGGCTTCGGGGCTGCTCCGCAGGAAATCATACAAAGTATGCTGCAGGTCAAAGAGCCGTTTAACGTAAACGCATTAGCTCAGGCAGCTGCGATTGCGGCCATTGGAGATAAAGAGCATGTTTCACGGTCGCAAGACCTTGTCATGCAGGAGCGTGAGCGTATGTATGTGTCATTTCGAAAGCTGGGAATCAGTTACACGGAAAGCATGAGCAACTTTGTGCTTGTGGAGCTGGGGGCAGAATCGGATTCCATTTATGGTCAATTGATAGCTAGAGGAATTATCGTTCGTCATGGAGAAACATGGGGATTGCCATTGCATGTGCGAATAACGATAGGAACGCCGGAAGAGAACGATCATCTCCTGGCAGCTTTTAGCGATATTTTGCCGGCAGTGAAACAAGCAGCAGAATAAGCAGCCTTCCCGGGTGAACCCGGGTCCGGCTGCTTGTTTGAGGTTTGAAACCGATCGTCTACAGCGTTAGCCGGTAAACTCTTGAACCCATGCGCCTTTGAAATAACCAATACCGATATGAGTAAAGCTGCTGCTCAAAATATTCGCTCTGTGGCCCGCGCTATTCATCCAGTCGTTCATGACCTGCTCGGGAGTAGGCTGGCCTTTAGCGATATTCTCGCCAGCGGCTTTATAGGTGATTTGAAACTTTTTCATCATATCGAATGGGGAGCCGTAGGTCGGTGACGTATGATCAAAGTAGTTATTGTTAATCATATCCTGTGCTTTAACCAAGGCCATATTAGATAAATCGCTATCCATACTAAGGGTGCTTAAGCCTGCTTTTGCCCGCTCGGAATTGACAATTTGTAATACTTGCTGATCAAATTGGAGAGAAGTTGACGGCTGCTCAGTTGGGTTCTGATTAGTTGGATTCTTAGTACTTGGATTTTGAGTAGTTGGGTTCTGATTAGTTGGATTTTGAGTTACTGGATATTGTGTAGCTGGATTCTGCACCGTTGGATAATGTACCCTTGGAGCTTTTACCTGCGCTTGGTCGCCGAACAGCCAGTTTGGAATGGTAATCCGAGATCCCTTCATCGAAACCGATGACTTTCCTAATGAAGGGGTAGCTATTGAAGAGGCTTGCGTTACGTTCGGAGCAGCGGTAATCGTTGGCGTTTTACTCCGCGTGTGAATTTGCTTGTTTGTCAGGTTAGGATTAGCGGAACACCCTGCAATCAATAATAAGGCTGCTACTACGATAAACTTTTTCATTGGTTGGACACCTCGATCGTTTGATATGGTGCTTAACAGCCTTTATAATTTCCCGGTGAGGAGGCGGTTATCCGGTTTTCTTGCTGGTTTAATCAGTAATATTCAACAATTTTATAAAGAGGACTTGCATAATGTAAAAGCCTATGGTATATTATGACTACAAACAGCAAATTTAAACCTTGAAGTCACATATCGAAAAGGTTGTCATTTGTATGATGATATCTTTTTCAATGTGTGATTTTTAGTTTTTCTGGAAAAAACATGTTAAAAAACTTATTGGAGGTAATTTATTATGGAACAAGGTACAGTAAAATGGTTTAACGCAGAGAAAGGTTTTGGCTTTATCGAAGTGGAAGGCGGCAATGACGTATTCGTTCATTTCTCCGCAATTCAAGGCGACGGCTTCAAAACACTTGACGAAGGTCAACGCGTTGAGTTCAACGTAACTCAAGGCAACCGTGGACCACAAGCAGAAAACGTTGTAAAACTGTAGTATTTACGCAAAGAGCCCTTAACCATTATGGTTAAGGGCTTTTTTTTTGACTATTCCAAACAAAAGTTTCAGCGATGGCAAAAAGGCCAATTCGATCGCGTTAACGATCGAATTGGCCTTTTTGTGGAACTATTATCGAAGATTAGTGATGCTTACATCCGGGTTGACATCTGCTTCATAGTCAATGCCGTCGGTTTCAAAGCCGAACAACTGGAAAAATTCACGGCGGTAGCCTTCAAGATCCGATAGGTCATACACATTTTCTGTAGACAGCTTAGCCCATACGTCAGCAACCTCGGCTTGAATTTCCGGTTTCATCTCCCAATCATCGACACGGATAAGGCCCTTCTCGTCAACGAGTGTTTCGCCTTTGCTGTACAGACGCTCGGAGAACAGGCGATACATTTGCTCGATGCAGCCTTCATGAATGCCTTTTTCCTTCATTACTTTATATAGAGCAGAAATGTAAAGCGGCACGACAGGAATAGCTGAGCTCGACTGCGTCACCAGTGCTTTATTGACGGATACGAATGCCCGTCCGCCATTTGCGCTAAGCTGCCCGTTAAGACGGCGGGCAGTAGCTTCAAGATCGTTTTTCGCAGCGCCAATCGTTCCTTCACGATACACAGCATGCGTAATCTCTGGTCCGATATAAGAATAAGCAACGGTAGTTGCGCCTTCAGCCAGCACGCCAGCCTGTTCGAGCTCGTCAATCCACATTTGCCAGTCTTCGCCGCCCATAACGGCAATCGTTTGGCGCAGCTCGTCCTCTGTTGCCGGTTCAATCGTCGCTTGCGTCACTTCACCGCTGTGGAAATTAACGGTTTTGTTCGTATACGTGCCGCCAAGCGGTTTAATAACGGAAGCAAAGGTTTCGCCTGTCTTCGGATGCGTGCGACGAGGAGAAGCGACGCTATATACAACAAGATCAATTTGTCCAAGCTCGGTGCGAATGAGATCAATTGTTTTCGCTTTTATTTCGTCAGAGAACGCATCTCCCACGATGCTGTAGGATTTACGGCCGGCGGAAGCAGCAGCCTCTTCGAAAGCAGCGGAATTATACCAACCTGCTGATGCGGTACGCGCGCCCTCAGCGGCTTTATCAAAGTAAACGCCGATCGTGCTTGCGCCTGCTGCAAAAGAGGATACGATACGGGAAGCTAAACCATAGCCTGTCGAGGCACCGATGACCAATACGTTGCGCGGTCCTTCGATAGACGGCTGTGCAGTTACGTAATCGATTTGGCGCTGCACCTGTTGAGCGCAGCCCTCCGGATGGGCAGTCGTACAAATAAAACCCCGTGTTTTCGGTTGAATAATCATATTAGAATATTCCTTTCTTTAATGGAATTCGTTCGATAATGGTTATGTAACGGGACAACTCTATCCCATTTTACCGACTTTTGCTGCAGAAGGGAAGTTCCCTGTCCATGTAAAACCATTTATTTATGCCAAATCGGTATTTTCTTAAACAAATAAGCGCCGAGACAGCAATTCTGCTTTCTCGGCGCTTATTTATGTAAAAATTAACGGCCTGCGAGCTGCTGCTCAGCTATTTGAACGAGCCGGCGTGTAATCAAGCCGCCAATGGAGCCCATATCGCGTGTAGTCATATTACCGTAATATCCGTCTTGCGGAAGTTGAATGCCAAGCTCTTGAGCAGCTTCGAACTTTAATTGTTCCAGCGCTGCGCGCGCTCCAGGTACGAGAAGTTGATTTGTATTTCGGTTTGCCATCTTTTCTCAGCCTCCTTTTGACCCTATTATGTGAATCCGGACGAGAGATTATTCGCTAATTGCACCTAAATTTACCGCCGATTTTTAGAATGAGTCCGTGCTAAAATGGATACACGGGAGGAGGCGTCGTTATGTTTATGAAACCAATGCTCATGACGGAGCGCGAGAAGCCTTTTGATGATGAAGATTATATCTTCGAACCGATCATTGACGGACACCGGCTGCAGCTTTCCTTTATATCGAACAGAGCGAGATTATATACGAGACACTATAATGATGTTACGCGGCAATATCCCGAGTTACATAATGTTCCGTTAAGTGTGCCTGCTGATGTTGTATTGGACGGTGAGGTAGCTTATGTAAATCCGTATACGGGAGCCGCTGAATACGGAACGCTGCAGGAACGTTACAGGTTAAAAAAGGAGCCGCGTATCCGCGATGCCAAGAAGATACATCCAGTGAAATTTTTTGTATTCGATATTCTTTATTATAATGGAGAAGATTTGAGGCAAACTCCGCTGCTTGAGCGTAAGAAGCTGCTGAATTATATTTTGGAGGACAACGCTTATTATAAGAAGATGCTATTCGTGGAGAGAGAAGGCAAAGCCTTATTCGATCTCGTTAAACGCTCCGATCTTGAGGGTGTGGCTTGCAAACGGAAGGATAGCGTTTACTCCGAAGGGCGTGCGGAAAGCTGGTTAAAGGTTAGGAATGAGGAATACGGCGCTTTGCCTATGACGGACATGCGTAAAGAAGCTGGCATATCAGAACTGAAGAATTGGTAATGAAATTATTAATTATTTGGCTGAATCCGGCGTCATCTTCCGAACTAAACAGAGCGCTAATGAACAGGCGGCTCAGTTCAATAGGAGATCGCAATTTTGGCCGATATGACGGAATATAAAAAAAAAGACATGCAGGCTATGTAAAAAAGTCGGGCATGTCTTTTTTTCGTCATTTCTTAATAAACCCGGTAGTCCACCAGTCCGAGCTGATATTATCTTTTCAATTATGGCTTTTCAAACGGCTCAAAAGTTGCAATACTATATGATAAAATATTGTAATTTTGTCATTAAGGGAGGCGCTATGAACTTTCTGTTCGATCCTGTCAAATTTGAAGGAGATACGTTTATTTGGTCGCATGGCGTAAAAACAGATACGGCATATCCCGGCTTTTATCACTGGCATCAATGCATGGAGCTGCTGTACGTGCACGAGGGGGAAGGAAGCATCATCGTAAATCAGCATACTTATGAAATGCGGCGCGGCATGCTGTTTATGTTCCAGCCCTTTCAATTGCATAAGGTATTCGCGAATGTGAGCACGGAGAAGCCCTATAGGCGCTCGATTGCTTTCTTTGAGCCTTCTGTTGTTGCGGACAGCTTGCTGTCGTTTCCGCTCAGGCACAGCTTGTTTATGAAGGTATGGCAGGGACGCTCGACCGGGCCTGCATTTGATTTATTGGAGGAATGCGTCCGCTTAGAATCCTGTTTCGCTAATTACGACGACATGAGCAAGCAGGGCAGAGGACAGGAGCAGGAAGAAGTCGCGATGCTGCTGCTGGAGCTTATGGGCTGTATTCATAAAACTGGAGACGGGAAGCGGGATGCCGGTGCGATGGAGCCGAGCGGAAGGGCATTGCGCTATTCGGAGCAAATTATGCAATGGATTGAAGCGCATTATGCGGAGGAAGTTAGCCTTGACCAATTAGCCGACCTGATGCATTTATCCAAATTTTACGTATCCCGCGTTTTTCATGAGGAGACAGGCAGCAATATTACCGACTATTTGACCGCACGGAGAATCAAACAAGCCAGCAGGCTGCTGCAATCCACCCCGCTATCGATCGAGCAGGTCGGCATTCAAGTCGGATACCCGAATGTTTCATATTTCATCCATATGTTTAAAAAGGTTGTAGGAGCAACACCGCTTAAGTACCGGCAGCGGCATGTCGGAAGCTTGAAGTGAGGGAAGGCATCAAGAAAAGGCCGCCCGGTTTGCCTAGGAATACATAAGAAAGAGCTGCAATCGCTAACTGCGATCACAGCTCCTTTCTTTGAAGTAGTAACAGGTGGTTTTTATAGTACGCGTCTTGCTGTCACATAGCTCTTGGTCCAGTAGCTGGTGTTAAGACTCGAAACCGTAATACCTTGGCTCGAAGAGCTGTGAATGATTTTGTTATTGCCTGCGTAAATGGCTACATGGCTAATCGATTTGCCGTTCGTTTTGAAGAAAACGAGATCGCCCATGCTCAAATAGCCTTTCGGGACCTTTTCGCCTATCGTCGCTTGTGCAGAGGAAGTGCGCGGAAGGGAAACGTGAAGTCCTCTGAACAAAAACTGGGTGAACGACGAGCAGTCAAAAGCGTATGTAACGCCAGCTGGCGCACCGAATTTATATGGAGTGCCAAGGTATTGTTTGCCTACGGAAATAAGGCCAATCGTTTGAGGTGTTGCTGCATGCGCTTTCTGCGCAAAAGATCCAAAAGTGATTGCCGACATGACGATCGCGCTGCATAGGCCTGCTTTTGCAAATGCTTTCATTAGTTTTGATTTTTTCATGCTGTCAGGATGTCCCTCCGCGTTTCGTATTATGTATTATGTATTATGACTATAACACATCTACAAAACGGCGATTTTCGCTCATTAGAGCGAAAAGTTAGATATAACAAGGATTATGAGCAATTATGAGAAATAAATGAAAAATTATTAATAATAAAATATTAATATTGCGACTTATGGCATATTTACGCCTCTAGCGCTTACAAGAAGCGTGTACCATTGATCTCTAGTCATGATTTCCACCTGTTTTACAGCATCTTTACATGCAACAATGCGCTTTGGATTTACTGTGCCGATTACAGGCTGTATGCGGGCAGGATGCTTCATCAGCCAGGCAAGCACGATCGCTTCAGGCGTCGTTTCATTCTCCTCGGCGATCTGCTTAACGAGATCGGCAGTCTTAATTTCCGCTTCAGTCGCGTTCTCCGATGCTCTTCCTGAGAATCTGCCTTGAGCCAGCGGTCCCCACGCTTGAATCTGTATATTTTCCATTTGCATAAATTCCATAAGCCCTTCAGGAAAGTTGTCCTTTAAGCCGGCTTTTTGGTTTACGTGAATGCCTTGATCAATCCAGTCATGACGCAGCAGGCTCATCTCCAGCTGGTTTACGACGATTGGATCAGGCAATGCGCTTTGCAGGAAGCGGATTTGGCCCGGGCTCATATTCGATACGCCAAAGTTGCGCACCTTGCCCGACAGCTTCAGCTTCGTGAAGGCTTCGGCAATTTCGTCCGGCTCCATTAATGAATCCGGGCGGTGCAGCAGAAGCACATCCAGGTATTCTGTGCCAAGCCGCTCTAAAATGCCGTCCACCGAAGGCAAAATATGCTCTTTCGAGAAGTTGAAACGCCCCGGCAAAATGCCGTCGGAGAGCTGAATGCCCACTTTGGATTGAATGACGATCTGTTCGCGAAGCTTAGGCTGCTGCTTAAGAACCTGTCCAAATACGGATTCAGCCTTGCCTCTCGTATATATATCCGCATGGTCGTACATTGTAATTCCGATGGACAGAGCAGCTTCTACCGCTTCTTCTGCCTGACGGATGTGGCTGGATGTAATAGGGTCTGCAAGGTCCCAGCTCCCGCCGAATCCCATGCAGCCCAGCGCTAAACGGCTGTCCGATATTCCGCGACGCTCTAACGGCATCAATTTCATCTTCCATCAACCTCCGCAAAATTTGTATACAACCTTTAACCGGTTTCTATTATACCTCGCTATTTCGAATCATATAAGGACTGAAAAAAAGTTCACTAACTAACCTTAAGACGAAGATGGCGTATGTAAAGGCGCTGCATATCAGCATTTATTGCAAGCGCTTCATTTTGATGCTACATTACTTAAGTATTCATGTTGATATGAACAGCTTGCTAGCAGCAACAGATACGGTTTCAATAAATCTATCTAAGGAGGAATATCGATTGGCATTAATCACCTGTAACTTTTTTTCGGATACGCTAGGTTTAAGCACCTCTATGACTGTTATATTGCCTCAGCAGACTTCCTCGCAAATCGGTATGAACAACCGAAGCAGCCAGAAGCTGCACAAGACGTTATATTTATTGCACGGCTTCTCCGATGACGATACGATTTGGTCAAGAAGAACGTCCGTCGAACGTTATGTGGCAGAGCTTGGACTCGCCGTTGTGATGCCGAATGTGCATCAAAGCTTTTATACGGATATGGAGTATGGCAATAAGTACTGGACCTTTCTAACGGAGGAGCTTCCGGCAATCGCCCGATCCTTCTTCCCTTTATCTGACGCGAGGGAGGATAATTATGTTGCAGGCTTGTCGATGGGCGGCTATGGGGCGTTCAAATGGGCGCTGAGGCATCCCGATCGCTTTGCTGCTGCGGGCAGCTTGTCCGGTGCGCTTGATATGGCAAACCATATAAAAGACCCGGCAATGCCTCATATGAAGCCGTATTTCCGTCTTATATACGGAGAGAATGAAATTAAAGGGACCGGTGAGGATCTGCTTCATCTTGTCGCCGGGCTGGCTCAGTCTGATTTGGCGAAACCATCGCTTTACCAGTGCTGCGGGACAGAGGATTTTCTATACGATGACAATATCGCTTTCCGCGATGCCTGCAAGGCAGCGGATTATCCGCTTACTTACGTTGAAGGGCCGGGCAGTCATGAATGGGGCTACTGGGATACGCATATTCAGCATTTTTTGCAGTGGCTGCCGCTGGAAAAATAGCAAAACGCCGATAAGAAAAGCCGCCGGGAGCTGGAATGGAAATCACACGTGATTATTTATAATCGCGTGTGATTTTTTTTTTTCGTATTTTGACCGGATTCGTTTTACTCCAAATATTTTTATGAATTATACGCATTAAGGGTTGCAAAATGTATCCGCTCCCATTATTATTTGATTAGAATTAATATTAATATTATTGAACAAATAAATATATTAATTCAATGAATGGATACAGTCATCCAATTCTACTAAAGTGAGGGCGAATCATATGGCAAACCGGGTAACCATTAACGCCGATTTGGCGGCAGGCACGATTAACCGTAACATTTATGGACATTTCTCCGAGCATTTGGGACGTTGTATTTATGAGGGGATTTGGGTGGGCGAGGATTCCCCGATTCCAAACACG
>DATJKM010000257.1:0-12679 GCA_035491515.1 Candidatus Udaeobacter sp.
CTCTGGCAGCAACCGCAATTTGCGCAATGAACGAATACATAAATTGATTGGCAAGAGAGGATGTGTACATATGAGCAGCAGCAATTTTACGTTAAAGCTGGATCCTGAACGTATGAAGGAAATGCCTATGGTCGATTTGGCATTTGAAGTGCTGAAAGCGGCTAATACACCTTACTACTATCGCGATCTAATGATGGAGATCGCTAAAATACGCGGTCTTTCCGCAGACGGTATCAACCAGTTCATCGCCCAAGTGTATACGGAAATCAACATCGATGGCCGTTTTGCTTGCGTAGGCAGCAACATGTGGGGATTGAAGCGCTGGTATCCGGTTGAACGTTCCGAAGATCCTGTAGGCAATGCGAAGCGTACACGCATCATTAACGATGACGATGATCTTGAGGATGATGATGTGTTCGCGGACGAGGAAGAGGATTCGTACGCAGAGGCGGAAGAGGACTACGACGTATTCGACGAGGACCGCGAGGACTTCGAAGAGGCGGAAGAGGAAACGGAAGTCGATGAGGAAGTTGGCATTGATGACGAGGAGCTGGACGAGGAAGAAGTTGACGGCGATTTGGATTCTGATGACGATGATGAGTCGGATGACGACGAAGATTTTGACGACGACGACAAGTAATTTGCTTAAAGTGTAAGCTGTATAAGCGGCAAGCGCATACTCCTGCTTACATTTTACCGCGGGCCTAGAACAGACGGCGAAAGCCGTTTGCTCCGCAGTAAGTTGCATCCTGTCAGTTTCGCTTGACAGGTGCTACAGGCGCGGAGTAAACTATCTCATGGGCTTAAGATTCGGTTAACAAATAACGCATACAAGTGTAAATGGTCGATGGCGTCCTTTGGAGGCTGAAGATTTATTTCACGGAGAAATATAAGCTGAGTATAACGTTCAAACTTATGCTTTCTTATATTTTTATATATGCCAAAATGGAAAAGTGCCCCGTTGCTACGGGTGTCACTTTTTTTGTTTGTAGGGAATGGGTCTGTAGGACGCATTTCCACAAACTGGATGGACGGGCAGAGTGTATCTGCATCCATGTTTATCGAGTAAATGGGCAAACCTAAACATTAACAATAGGAGCTTGGAGGGTATCATCACAGTGACCAAATATATATTTGTAACCGGCGGCGTGGTGTCGTCATTGGGCAAAGGGATAACAGCAGCCTCGCTCGGTCGATTGCTGAAGAACAGGGGCCTCAAAGTAACGATTCAGAAGTTCGATCCTTACATTAACGTGGACCCGGGAACGATGAGTCCATATCAGCACGGAGAAGTATTCGTCACGGATGACGGCGCAGAAACGGACTTGGACCTTGGTCACTATGAAAGGTTTATCGACATCAACCTGTCGAAGAACAACAACGTGACGTCCGGCAAAATTTATTCAAGTGTAATTACCAAAGAACGTCGCGGCGACTATTTGGGTGGAACGGTTCAAGTTATCCCGCATATTACGAACGAAATCAAAGACCGTGTATTCCGTGCGGGCAAAGAAGCAGGCTCTGATGTAGTTATTACAGAGATCGGCGGTACAGTAGGCGACATCGAGAGCTTGCCTTTCCTTGAAGCGATCCGCCAAATTAAAAGCGACATCGGACGCGATAACGTCATGTATATCCACGTTACGCTAATTCCTTATATCAAAGCGGCAGGCGAAGTGAAAACAAAGCCGACGCAGCATAGCGTCAAGGAATTGCGCAGCATCGGCATTCAGCCGAACGTGATCGTATGCCGTACGGAACATCCGCTTGCTGAAGATTTGAAACGCAAAATCGGATTGTTCTGCGATATCGATGCGAATGCAGTCGTGGAATGCCGCGACGCTTCGACATTGTACGAGGTGCCGTTGATGCTTCGCGAGGAAGGCCTTGATGAGATCGTCGTCAACCATCTGAAGCTTAAAGCGGAGCAGCCGGACATGCGTGAATGGGAAAGTCTTGTTACGCGCGTAAAGTCGCTTCATAAGAAAACCGAAATCGCGATCGTAGGGAAATATGTCGCTTTGCACGATGCATACCTTAGTATCGCAGAATCGCTTGAGCACGCCGGTATTGCTTCTGATTCCGTCGTGAAGATCCGTTGGCTGCATGCAGATGATCTTACGGAAGAGAACGCTCACGAGCAGCTCCAGGGCGTTCACGGCATTCTTGTACCTGGCGGTTTCGGCGATCGCGGTATTGAAGGCAAGATTACAGCCATCAAATATGCCCGCGAGAATAAGATTCCGTTCTTCGGTATCTGCTTAGGCATGCAGGTTGCTGTAATTGAATATGCTCGCAATGTGGCTGGACTAGCGGGTGCGAACAGCTCGGAAATTAATTCGTCCACACCGTATCCGGTTATTGATTTACTGCCGGATCAGAAGGACATTGAAGATATGGGCGGTACGATGCGCCTTGGCTTGTACCCTTGTAAGCTTAAGCCGGAAACGCTGGCTGCACGGGAATATGGCGACGAGCTCGTTTACGAGCGTCACCGTCATCGGTATGAGTTTAACAATGAGTACCGTGAAGCAATTGAAAAAGCAGGCTTGACTATTTCCGGTACATCTCCGGACGGACGTCTTGTTGAAATGGTGGAGATGGCCGACCATCCTTGGTTCCTGGCTGTACAATTCCATCCGGAATTCACGTCCAGACCAAATCGTCCGCAGCCATTGTTCCGCGGATTCGTCCAAGCTGCGCTCAACTATTCTGAGTAACATCAATCATTTCTTTCAATGACATATTCTATGTCAACACCTGATAAGTTTTTCTCTTTACGAGAAGGATTATATACCCACATTAGCGAATATATTAACGATTATGGAAGAGTTGGCCATTTCTGTAGGCGGACTCAGTCGCGGGGGGATTTGGAGTTGGAGAAGAAGAAAGTGTTGATCGTTGATGATCAGAACGGTATTCGCGTATTGCTCATGGAAGTATTCAGCAGCGAGGGTTATAACACGTTCCAAGCATCTAATGGCAAGCTGGCTTTAGAAATCGTGAAGAACGATGCTCCCGATCTTGTGCTGCTGGATATGAAAATTCCTGGTATGGATGGTTTGGAAATTTTAAAGCATGTGAAAGCGATCGACCGCAATATTAAAGTCATCATGATGACCGCATACGGTGAGTTAGATATGATTAAAGAGGCGACTGACCTCGGGGCGTTAATGCATTTTACGAAGCCATTTGACATCGATGAGATGCGAATAGCGGTTAACATGCAGCTGCGGGGTGGAAACTCAACAAGTCGCTTTGCAATTGGTTCGTGATTTTGTTTACAAACGGCATCGTCGCTTGCTTGGAGACGGTGTCTTTTTTTTGCATTTCCTGGAATCGGCAAAACTAGCTTTACTTTTTCAAGGCGCATTATGTTATAATGACTCAGAATGAAGCGTAAAAAAAAGAGTATGGAAATTAAACCGCCTCAAGACGGCAAGTGGGTTTAACACTCACTTGCTTTGGCGGTTTTTCCTTTATTCTCTTCCAATCCACGGGAGGAAACATAATTAGATGGAGAAATTGATGATACGCGGTGGACGGCCGCTCCACGGCACCGTTCAAATTAGCGGAGCCAAGAACAGCGCTGTTGCGCTAGTCCCTGCTGCCCTTTTAGCAGAATCAGAAGTAGTGTTAGACAATTTGCCGATTATAAGCGATGTAGCTGTATACAGTGAAATTTTGCAAGAGCTTGGAGCAGTCGTGAAGCGTGACGGCGACATGATGCGCATTGATCCTTCCGCGCTTGTCTCGAAGCCAATGCCAAACGGTAAAGTGAAATTGCTGCGCGCATCCTATTATTTGATGGGTGCAATGCTCGGCAGGTTTGGAGAAGCGACAATAGGACTGCCTGGGGGCTGTAATTTTGAGCCAAGGCCAATCGATCAACATATTAAAGGATTTGAAGCATTGGGTGCTACGGTAACCAATGAGCATGGATCAATCCGAATTTCCGCCAAGCAGCTGCGGGGTGCGAAAATCTATCTCGACGTATCAAGCGTTGGAGCGACTATTAACATTATGCTAGCGGCCTCCCGGGCCAAAGGGTTAACCCTTATTGAAAACGCGGCAAAAGAGCCTGAAATTATAGATGTAGCTACTCTCCTAAATGCCATGGGTGCAAAAATCAAAGGTGCCGGAACTGAGACGATTCGGATTGAAGGGGTCGATCGGTTGCACGGCTGCCGCCATTCCATCATTCCCGATCGAATCCAAGCTGGTACGTATATGATTGCAGCTGCTGCAACACGCGGCGATGTCCTTATTGATAATGTTATTCCGAAGCACTTGGAAGCGATGACGGCCAAGCTCGAGGAGATGGGTGTCCAAGTCATAGAGATGGATGAATCCATCCGGATTATTGGTGCGCCTAGTTATTCGTCAATCGATGTGAAAGCACTCGTTTATCCTGGTTTTCCAACGGATCTACAATCGCCGATGACAACCTTGCTTACACAAGCGAATGGTGTCAGCATTTTAACCGATTACGTCTATGGCACCAGATTCAAGCATGTTCCTGAGCTCACCCGCATGGGAGCCAACATTCGCGTGGAAGGCCGCTCGGCTGTTATTGAGGGCGGTAAGCTCAATGCTGCTAAAGTGAAGGCTGCTGATTTGCGCGCGGGCGCTGCGCTTGTTGTAGCTGCGCTGACCGTTGACGAAGGCGTTACCGAAATATCGGGCGTCGAATATATTGACCGAGGTTATGATAACTTAGTAGAGAATTTATGCCGATTGGGTGCGGAAGTATGGCGTGAAACAGAAGCCAAATCTTAAGAGGCAGGTTGAAGCAGACGCTGTGGAATAGACGGCGTCTAATTCGGCAATGATAGATAATCAGGCATATGAATTTACTAGATATACAAAATCATAATGAAAATTGAATAAAGTGGTGAGAACATGACAGACCTTCAGATCGCCGATCTAGAAGAGTTGAAATTGACTGATCTATACAAATTAGCGAAGCAATTTCAGGTTCCTTATTACGGAACGCTTAAGAAGAAGGAATTAATTTTTGCTATTCTACGTGCACAGGCAGAGAAAAGCGGCCTTATGTTCATGGAGGGCGTACTCGATATTTTGTCAGAGGGCTTCGGATTTTTACGGCCTATTAACTATTTACCGAGCAAAGAAGATATTTATATCTCAGCATCGCAAATTCGCAGATTTGATTTAAGGAGCGGCGACCTCGTATCCGGCAAATGCCGTCCGCCGAAAGAGAATGAACGTTACTTTGGCTTGCTGCAGGTTAATGCCGTTAACGGCGAGAACCCTGAGACAGCATCCGAACGACTGCATTTTCCTGCGCTTACTCCTCTTTATCCAGAAAAAAAACTAGTACTTGAGACGACAAAGTCGAAGCTTTCCACGCGCATGATGGACTTGCTCGCGCCTGTAGGACTCGGACAGCGCGGTCTAATTGTAGCCCCTCCGAAGACGGGTAAAACACTGCTTCTCAAAGAAATTGCCCACAGTATTTCAGAAAACCGTCCCGATATCAAATTATTCGTTCTGCTCATCGATGAGCGTCCCGAGGAAGTTACCGATATGCAGCGCTCGGTCAAAGGCGAGGTTATTGCTTCGACGTTCGACGAGCTGCCTGAAAATCATATTAAAGTAGCTGAGCTTGTGCTTGAACGGGCGCTGCGCCTTGTTGAACACAAGAAGGATGTTGTGATTCTGATGGACAGTATCACTCGACTTGCCAGAGCGTATAACTTGGTTATTCCTCCATCTGGACGTACGCTTAGCGGCGGTATCGATCCGGCTGCGTTCCATCGTCCGAAACGGTTTTTTGGTTCGGCTCGTAACGTCGAAGAAGGCGGAAGCTTGACTATACTGGCGACTGCGCTGATCGAAACGGGCTCACGTATGGATGATATTATTTATGAAGAATTTAAAGGTACCGGCAATATGGAGCTCCATCTGGACCGCAAGCTGTCCGAGCGTCGTATTTTCCCTGCTCTCGATATGCGCAGATCAGGTACGAGACGTGAAGAGATGCTTTTGACGAAGGAAGAGCTGGATAAAGTATGGGCTATCCGCAGAGGGATGACGGATACGCCTGATTATGTCGATAATTTCTTGAAAAAACTAAAAGACAGCGAGAACAACGAACAATTTCTCATGTCTCTGGATACAACAGTAGAAGCGAAACAACCGGAGCGGTCCGGTATCAAAAGCAGTGCTACCACGACCAGCAGGCGGCCTACGCCTAGAACTACGCACGGATCGTAAGACCGCAGGAAGGAGAACTACATGAATCTCGTATATGCGGATGAACAAGGAAATGTATTTGACCATCCAGACTTTGTGGCCTTGGGAAGAAGCGGCGATATGATCGTCGAAATTATGGAGGAGGAATTGATTCCTCTTCCTCATGGAGCAACGCTTGTCAGCCTGCCATTCACCAGGCCTATTGGTCTTAATCCGGATACAGGCGAAATGCAGGTGCTGCCAGGCGATGTTCAAGCGGTTGGCGCCTTGCTTCCGCAAGGCTTTACCCGACTATGCCTGCCTAGTTATGTGAAAGCGGATAAGAACGAGAAGCTTCCTTTATTCGGTTATACGGCTGTCGTATGGAAAGATGGAAACTTCTATGTAACAGCAGAGCAGTGCGATGATCCGGAGAGATGGGATCCGCTTAATTGCGACCGTGGCGAGCTAGGTATACAGGTTGAGCGTCTGCTTGCCAAATACCCGGAAAACCGTTTATACAAGCATCTGTCCAATTGTGCTTTAGGCTATGAGTGCTTGACCTCATCCAACACATTTCTAGGCCGCTGGGAAGGTGCGGTTCCCGTATCCTACTCTTGCAACGCCGGCTGCTTCGGCTGTATTTCCGAGCAACCGGATGATAGCGGTTTTGTTGCGCCGCAAACCCGGATGAACTTTAAGCCGACTGTCGATGAGGTTGTTGAAATTATGCTGGAGCACTTGCGCGAGCCGGAATCGATCATCAGTTTCGGACAAGGCTGTGAAGGCGAGCCTTCAACGCAAGCCAAAATCATCGTTGAGGCGATGCAGCGGGTCCGCAGTCAAACCTCGCTTGGTTATATTAACATTAACACCAATGCAGGGCTGACCGATTACATGCGCGCGATTGTCGATGCAGGGCTTAATCTGATGCGCGTCAGTACGATTAGTGCGCTTGACGACCATTATAACGCCTATTACAAGCCTCGCGGATATACGTTGAAAAATGTTGAGAAGTCGCTTAAGTATGCATCGGATAAAGGTGTGTATACCTCCATCAACTATTTGATTTTCCCAGGGGTTACGGATCGTGAAGAAGAGATTGAAGCGATGATCGGATTCGTGAAGCGCACGGGACTAAAGCTGATCCAAATGCGAAACCTGAATATCGACCCTGAAAGCTATTTGGCAATTATTCCGAAGGCGCAGGGTGAAATCTATGGTATGAAGCAAATGCTGGAGATTTTCCGTGAAGAGCTTCCAGATGTTGTGATTGGCTCCTATACGCATGTTCCGCCATCGGCGTTGCTTCGATAAGTGCCAATTAAACGGTAATTTCAGCTAAAATTAACATATGAACGATTATTCATTGCAACTGCAAAACAGTTCATGCTATAATCCGGTATGTGTGATTTAACTCTGGGTCCGCATGCGATTCAGGGCAGAAAGAGGTGAACGAGATGAAACAAGCTATTCATCCGACATACCACATCATTACAGCAACTTGCGCTTGTGGAAATTCCTTCGAGACTGGTTCGATTAAACCGAGCCTTCGCGTAGAGATTTGTTCCCAATGCCACCCGTTCTACACGGGCAAGCAAAAGTTCCTGGATGCTGGCGGCCGCGTCGATCGTTTCAAGAAGAAATACGGTATTTAATCCTACAGATCGTTCTGCTTTTATTTGGCAGAATACAAGAGCCTCCCTCAGCCATCCTATTGGATAGAAGGGAGGTTTTTTGATTGGATAAGAAATCATTCGATTCGAATAAGCGATGGGGTTTTATGCGATTTATTGTCGCGGCGGTATGCATAGCGGCGATATCCTTAACGCTCTTTGGCTGCGGCAGCAACAAGCAGGACAAGCTGAAAACCTACGGTCATGACGGGTATATGGGGTATTCCAACAGCAATCCAAACTTGCCGAACCGTCATCAGTACCTCAATTATAATGCGGACGGCAATTTTGTTGAACAAGTGCTGGAGCCCATTTCTGAAATTGAGCGTACGCAAGTTTATTTCAACGGCAATGATCTGCATGTGAATATAAAAGTCAATAAAGCGGTATCCGATGGGCAGCTCGAACGGCTGCGGGCGAAAGCGCAGTCGATCGTTCAGTATAATATGCCAAGGTACAATGTTCATGTAGAAGCGAAAAGATAAACGGGATCGCGATCTTCCTTCCAATTGCACCCATGAGTTGCGCTTTAGGATGGAATCGGCTATACTTATTTTTACCGTGCTAGATGGGGAGGTAGCGGTGCCCTGTAACTCGCAATCCGCTGTAGCGAGGTTGAATTCCTGCTTGAGGTTATGCTGATGTAGGGTCTTGGCACTTGCGAGCAGTGTTGACAGTTGGGTCCTCCGCAATGGACGTTTGTGAACCCGGTCAGGTCCGGAAGGAAGCAGCCGTAAGCAAATTAGTTCATGTGCCGGGGGAGTGCCTGACTCGAGCTGTAGTGCAAGGATGCCGCCTGGGTCGCATTAATCAGGAGCAGGTGCACGGTCCTGAATTTTTTCTGAAATATTGCCAATAACAAAAGTAGCACTTGTACACGCTGTTCGATGTTTTTGTCGGAAAGTGGATGCAGGTGTTTTTTTTTTTTTTAGGGGATAAGACAGGTAAAAGAAAGTTTTGATTGCTACACAGTTGTTGTATAATAGGGGAATAGCAATTATTTTTTTGTAATGAAAAGGCAACATGAAAGGAAAGGTCTGCGTGTCACATATCGCTTTATACCGTGCCTGGCGTCCGCAGACGTTTCAGGACATGGTTGGACAACAGCATATTATCCAAACGCTGCAAAATTCAATTCGCGAGCAGCGCGTGTCGCATGCGTATCTTTTTAATGGACCGCGAGGAACCGGGAAGACCAGTGCCGCGAAAATTTTGGCGAAAGCGGTTAACTGTGAACGTGGTCCGGCTGAAGAGCCCTGTAATGAATGCGATGCTTGCATAGGGATCACCGCGGGACATATTATGGATGTGATCGAGATTGATGCCGCATCTAACCGCGGTATCGATGAAATTCGCGATATTCGTGATAAAGTGCGATATGCACCTTCAGAAGTGCGGTTCAAAGTTTATATCATAGATGAAGTACATATGCTTACGGCCGAGGCATTCAATGCCTTGCTTAAGACGCTCGAGGAGCCGCCTGGGCATGTAATCTTTATTTTGGCGACAACCGAACCGCATAAGCTGCCTGCAACGATTATCTCACGCTGTCAGCGTTTTGATTTCAGACAGGTATCGCTTGAAGAGCAAACCGAGCATTTGTTAAAGATCTGCCGTGAAGAAAGCATACAGGCAGACGGGGATGCGCTTGCTTACATCGCAAGGCTTTCGGAAGGCGGTATGCGCGATGCGATTAGCTTGCTCGAGCAGGTTTCTGCTTTTGCAGCAGACCGCATTACCCTTGATGCAGCGGTGGATGTGACCGGCGGCATGGCCGCTGATCATTTCTATCAGCTGGCTGAGGCTGTTAAGGATCGCAATGTGGCGGCGGTTATGCCGCTCGTTGAGAGCTTGATGCAGGCTGGCAAGAGTGCGGACAAATGTATGGAAAACCTGATTTATTATTTCCGCGACTTGCTGGTTATGAAGCTTGCTCCGCAGGGCGGTGCCGTTACGGAACGCATTGTTGATTCAGAACGCTTCAAAGCGATGTCCGAAGCTTTCACACCCGGGCGGCTGTTCGCTATGATCGATACGCTGAACCGCTATCAAGTAGAGCTGAAGCATGCATCACAGCCTCAAACGTTGTTTGAAGTGGCGCTAATGAAGCTCTGCACGCTTAATGACGAGCAATCTTCAGGCGGAGGAGCGGCAACTGGCTCTACAGCGTCAGCAACAACCGGCGCGCAGTCAGCTGAAGTGGGCCGGTTGCGGCAGCAGGTTGAAGCGCTGGAGCGCAAGCTTGAGCAAGCGCTGCAGAATGGAGTGGCTGCCGGGGCTCATTCAGCCTCTGCAGACAGTGCGGCCAGCAAACAAGCAGCACGTACCAATGCTGTTCGCAGCTCATTTGGCGGCTCAGGCGGGATAGCACGGTCGTCTGTTAAGCTCGATCCATACTTAGCTGCGGCAGGCAGTCCCGAATTCAATCAATTTCGCATGAAATGGAATGATGTGCTTCAAGGCGTGAAGGAAGCTAAAATAACGGTTCATGCTTGGTTGAAGGACGGGGAGCCGGTCGCTTCCGCTGACGATGCCATACTTGTCGCTTTCAAAAATACGATGCACCGCGAAACGACCGAAAAGCCAGCCAATCGTGAGATTATTGAGAAAGTTATGCAGCATGTCCTTGGCGGTCCGTATCGGATCGTGACGGTCATGATGAAGGACTGGCAGGCTGCAGCACAAGGCGCTAGCGCTCAGAAGAGCGAGACGCTTCAGTTAGAGCCAGAAGCTGATAACGCTCCGCAGACATCAAGCAGGCCCGTTTGGGTGGAAGAAGCCGTTAAGCTATTTGGCGAAGATTTGGTAGTTATAAAGGATAACAATTAAATTCTAATGATGAGGTGATTTTCAATGAACAATATGAACCAAATGATGAAACAAGTGAAGAAAATGCAGGATCAAATGATGAAGGCACAAGAAGAGCTCGAAACAAAGACGGTAGAAGGTACTGCAGGCGGCGGTGTTGTCACAGTTACCTCGAACGGTCATAAGAAGCTGCTAAGCATTACCATTAAGCCTGAAGCGGTAGATCCAGAGGATGTAGAAATGCTGCAAGATCTCGTGCTTACCGCAGTTAACGACGCGCTTGCAAAGGTAGATGAGCTGGCGAATAAGGACATGGGTAAATTTACAGGCGGAATGAAGATTCCTGGATTGTTCTAAGAAGCAAACGCGTGCTTTCGTTTGAAAGGAGCTGTACCCCGTTTTGTATTATCCCGAACCGATAGCGAAATTAATTGATGCTTTTACGCGATTACCGGGTATTGGGCCCAAAACGGCCGCCCGTCTGGCGTTCCATGTGCTTCGAATGAAAGAAGACGACGTCATTGATTTTGCGAAGGCGCTAGTAAGCGTTAAGCGCAATTTGTTCTATTGCTCGGTTTGCTGCAACATTACCGATACCGATCCGTGCAGAATATGCCAGGATAAGTCTCGCGATAATTCTGTTATTTGTGTTGTGCAAGATACAAAGGACCTTGTAGCCATTGAGCGGATGAAGGATTTTCAAGGACAATACCACGTCCTGCATGGCGCGATCTCTCCCATGGAGGGTATCGGTCCAGATGAAATTCGAATTGCAGAGCTATTGCGGAGGCTAAGTGATGAACGGATTCAGGAGCTTATATTAGCAACTAACCCGAATATAGAAGGCGAAGCAACGGCAATGTATTTATCGAGGCTCATTAAGCCGTTCGGTATTCGAATTACGAGAATAGCGCATGGATTGCCTGTAGGCGGCGATCTTGAATATGCTGATGAGGTAACACTCTCGAAAGCGTTAGAAGGTCGACGGGAAATAAATTAACGTCAAGCACTATGAATAAGCGGCAGGTCGAGCATTTACTCGATCTGCCGCTTTTGTCGTTTCTAATTAGGGATGCTCTCCATCAAGATCTCGTTCTATTCCAATGTCCAAGCCTATACATATAGTAGAGAACTGTATGAAATCAGGATGAGCGGAGGGATACGTTTGAAGAAAAAGAAACAGGCGGACTTGGAAAAAGAAGTGCAGCAAATGGACGACATTCGAATGGAAATAGTTGAAGCGCATCAGCAGTGGGTGAACGCGAACCGTTATTTTGATTATGCTATTGGTGATGATCAAATCGACTACGCCATTTATTGCATTATTACTGCAGAGAAGAGATATGAGATGCTGCTGCGCGTGGCTAAGCGTACAAAAGGTAAATGGCCAGCTTGGAGAGGAGTGATGAAATGAAAGCAGTTTGGTTATCTATGTTTATTGCATCGTCGGTATTATTGGCAGCTGTATTATTAAGAAACAAGCTTTCTTGGGGCTGGCTTCGCGGATTTGCGCTGCACCTCGTTCTGGCTGCGGGGTTATTGTACTTGTTGAACTATTCAGAACTTGTACCAGGCATATATATCCCGCTGAACCCCGTCACGATTGGAACTGTGGTTACTTTAGGCGTACCCGGCGTAGCACTAATAGTGGGCCTTCAATGGGTTGTTGTGTAGATGTTAAAAAAATGTTTAGGCAAAAGGTTGACGCGAGAAGCGATTATATGCTACATTAGTTCTCGCGCCAAGAGTAAGTGAACAAGCTTAAAAAAAGAAATAAAAAAAACACTTGCATTAACTTGGGCGTCTGTGATATATTATAAAAGTCGCCGATACGAAATACGCGGTTGACACGAAAGAAAAGATTGCTCTTTGAAAACTGAACAACGAGTAATAACTGCCTCGCAAATCCTTCGGGATAAGCGAAAAAGCGATAACAAGTAATGAGCAAGTCAAACACCAATTTGGAGAGTTTGATCCTGGCTCAGGACGAACGCTGG
>DATJKM010000258.1:0-9749 GCA_035491515.1 Candidatus Udaeobacter sp.
GCATTTCCAAGTAATGAACCATTTATTTATATTAGCCGTTCACCTGAAAATGGAGTTCCTAAAGGTGCTGCCATACCATTTATTCAATCATTTTATAATGGAATTTAAGACCGCATGTCTCGAGAAAAAGTGGATCAATAATTTGCTGTCCAACACGTGTGATCCTCCGCCCATACCAAGATCGCTGCTTGCAAGGCATACATATTATGCATATTTGATCCTGCCGAGTTGGAAAATATGCTAAAGGACTGTAATGCTTTCACTGAAAAAGGAAAGCAAGTAAAGGAGCAATCGGGCGGAACAGTATTTATGTTTACATAGCAAGTTCAGTTGCAAGACTACCGCCGGAACCCTCGGTAAGCGCAGCAAGGCCCTCCTGACTAAATTGACCTTCAAGAGATAATCTCATTTTTCGGCGCTAAAGCGGCTTACAGGACCGCTAGAGGTGAATTCTGAATTAATGGTTTGTTAGCTTTGAGATGGGACCGTTTCAAAAATGGAACCCAGGGTCCAAACCTCAATGCTTTTCACAAGGAAGCCTGCGTCCCCCAAAATTTGAATGCCCAAAGCATCGTCTCTCGTCGGATACACTTTCGTTGCGATAAACTTCCGTTGATTGGCATAGGCTTCGATGACGGAGTGATCCACATAGATATGAAGCTTCAGCTCCCCATCCAGGTCGACAATTCCGCCTTGGATGCCTTTCCTTACAAGGGGGTGCAGGCTGGACTTGGTTTTATCCACGTTGAACTCGCGCTTGATCCGGTCATAATAAATCAAAGTTTCTTCTGTGCCGTCCTCCGTGCAGCGTAGCTTGATGCCGTATTTCCCGGCAGACCCAGGCCGGATCTCTAAAATGATCTCGAACATGTCTCCTTTGACCGATTGAAGCTCCGTATTTGCTTCCTTCATTGTTTTTTCAGTTAACTCAACAAGCTTTTTCCTGCGCAGCGCCGACAATTCTTCAATAGGCGCTACGGCCAGCTGGTTGTCCTGGTTTAATTTCAGCTCAATCGGCAGTCCCGCGCTGTGCGCCCAACCGGCTTCAAATTGCTGGCGGTCCGTACGGAAATCCTGAATCAGCGAGAAAAGTACGGCACGACCTCTTTGGTCGAAAAATCCGCTGGGCCCCGTGAAATGCTCTCCGTAAACAAACGTCTGAGGTATCTCGTCATCGGGGATAAACCTGAAGGCTTCCTTATCGAACGTCCCGAGCCAGTAATACATAAATTTGTTGTAATATTCGCTTGGTTCGCCAAACCAAGGATTTATGATAAAAATATACTTATCCGGACCGTCGCCGGATTTTCCGAGTTTTAAAAACACGGGAAGCTCCCACATTCTCCCGGTCTTTGGATATCTGGCATAGTCGCCTACATAAAAATAACCGCGGCTGATCCAGTCGCTCAGATTCTCTGAAGTATAGAGAATAGCCGTTCCTCCCTCTCCTAAGATACCGGTACCGACCAGCATGTACCATGTATCTTCTTCCTTCCACAAGAAAGGATCCCGGAAGTTTCCGAACCAGCCTTGCCCTTCCTGCTGAACAATAACAGGCGAGTCCGTTTTTTTCCAATTTATCAGATCGTTATCCCCGTCTTTCTTAAAAGTGCTGCTTGCGGATGCGATGAGCTGGTCAGGGGATTTGGAATGGTCTCCGGCTGTGTAAAACAATAAAGGAAACCCTTCATCGTCGATCACAGCGCTGCCCGACCAGCAACCGTCAGGATCGACATCCTTTTTTCCGGGAGAAAGGGCTATGGGCAAATCCCTCCAATAGACTAAATCTTTGCTTACCGCATGGCCCCAATGGATATTGCCCCAATAAGGCCCAATAGGGTTATGCTGATAGAATAGGTGATACTGTCCGTTAAAATACAAAGGCGCATGGGGTTCGTTCATCCAATGTTCCGGCGCCGTGAAATGGAATTGAGGACGATGCCGATCTCCTTCATAACGACTCCTGTCCATCCCGTTATCCGGATCGGGCAATTTACTATTGTTGAACAATGCCGTCACACTGGAGTATCGATTCATAACTTCTTCCGGGATTAAGGCAATTAATAATCGAGGAACAAACCGCTCGACAATACACATGTTGCTGTATCTGCAACAGTAAAATATTTTTTTAAAAAATGTATACTTGGAATACTCATGTTAAACTGGATAAAATGAATTGAGTGTAAAGAAGGTCAGAAACATGACAGACAAGTTAGAGAAAAATCCTTTACTTTCCACCGCCAAAAATGCGCTTCGTATTCTGAACAGCTTCATTCTGGAAGCACCTGAAAAACGGGTAAGCGAATTGGCCGTAGAACTGGGGATCGGAAAAAGCACAATCAGCCGATTGTTAAGCACCTTGGCAAGCGAGGGATATGTCATTAAGGATTCCGACAACCAAAAATACAGGCTGGGACTTAAGATTTTGGAGCTTAACAGCATCGTTTCATCCCAGCTCGAAATCAACAGGGCAGCACGTTCGGTGATCAAAAATTTAGTAAAGGAGACGGGAGAGGCAGCAGTGATTGCAATACTGGAAGACGAAGTGGTGGATATCGAGCAGATAGAACGTTCGCACCCGGAACCGATCTTGACTTATATCGGTTCCCGCAGTCCTGTGCACTGTACAAGCTCCGGTAAATTATTACTGGCCTATCATGAACAGGCAAAATTACATCATGTCCTTGAGAGAGGGCTGACTCCATACACGCTAAATACAGTCACGGATCCCCATCTTCTTCGAAAACAACTTGCCGGCATTAGGGAATCCGGCTTTTGCTATTGCGAATCCGAGCACCTGGAAAATGTCGCCTCATTTAGCGCACCCATCCGGAATTATTCCAATATAGTGGTTGCAGCCATCACATTAATTGGCCCGCTACATCGCATTCATCAACTATCGTTTACCGGCTTGAAAAGTAAAGTGATCAAAGCCGCTAAAGAAATTCCCAAAAATCTCGGCTATTATGGACTCTAAGATCCTAGATCGGAGCGTCGAATCGTGCCTTCCTCCATCACGCCTGCTTGCAACCATTTGCGAAGCAATTTCTCGCCTATCAAATAAAAAAAGAGCGAAGTTAGCGTCACCCGCTAACTTCGCTTTTTTTATTTTCGCCAACTTACTGCACTCGGACGCTAATGATTTCAAAAGGCTTAAAGCTCAGCTGTACAGCACCGTCCCGTATGTCAAGCCGCTGCAGCTCCTCCTCCAGCAAATTGACGATGAACGCTTCCTTCGCGCCCCCCGGCAGACGGAGCGCAACCTGCTCCCGCCCTCCTGACGATTCATACATTCTGACAATCATTCCCTCGCCCCGCTCGGCAGCCTTCATCGTATCCAAAATGACATGCTTGCTCTTAAACGGCATCAACTCGTGCCGGGAAGGGAGCGTGCCTTGTCCTCCTGACCGGTCCGCTTCGGCGGCAGTCCCCGCCCGGCCTTCCGCCACCCGCACCGGATGATTAAGCTCGAGCGCGCTGCGTACGACATGGGCGCCGCGCCAATCCTGCTCGTGAGGGTACAGCGAATACGTAAATTCGTGTTTACCTTGATCCGCTGTCAAATCCGGCCATCTTGGGGCACGCAATAAAGAAAGCCTGATCGTGCTGCCTTTAATGTCGTAGCCGTATTTGCAATCATTCAGCAGGCTTACGCCGTAATTGCCTTCAGATAAATCCGCGAAGCGGTGGCCGCAGACCTCGTATTGCGCCTGCTCCCAGCTCGTATTTGTATGGGTCGGCCTCTCCAGTGCGCCAAACGGAATTTCATAAGTTGCCTTGCCGGCAACAATATCGACCGGGAAAGCGACTTTAAGCAGCTTATGCTCTTCCTGCCATTCGACGGCGGTTTTAAAATCGACGCGCTTCTGATCATGGTAAAAAATAATATGCTGCACGATGACGGAACGGCTCAGCTGCCACTTAAACCGCAGCACGTCCTGCGCGCTCCCTTGGACGACAACCTCCTTGCTGAGCAGCCGGACGGAGCCTGCACGCTGCGCTTCAAATCTAGGGTCGATATCCCATGCATCCCAGGATAACGGTTTATCGAAGAAAAGCTGAAATTCATTCGCTTTCTCACCGGCCAAAATCAGCTCGCGTCCTGCAGACTTATCGTACCAGCGTATGATTTCGCCTGCTTTATTAAATTCGATAAAGTAATGAGGCGTTTCCCATTTGCCGTCCAGCTTCGCCGGATAAGCCGTCCCCATCTCCGCTTGCTGTGACGCTCTCAGCCAAATGGTCGTATAGCCGAAGGCTGGAATGCTCTTCACGCTTACTGCCAAGGTCAATTTACCGGAAGCAGCCCCATCCCTCATCAAATCGCTGTACAGCCGTTCGCCGTCCTGATCGAATGCCGCAAAATGCTCCTGCTCTTCATTAACGTCGATATATACGATTTCATTTCTTGTCCAGCCCAGGCTGTTGAATACGAGGTATGGAATGCCTTCGCCTTGCGCAGCTGCGCTCCCTGCAAGAGCCGCCAGCGATTGCTCCAAGCAATCATTGCCAAGCTTAAACACCTGCCCGTACTCTTCCGCAGACGTAACGTACGTTTCCGGAATAGCCGTACCCGGAATAATGTCATGGAACTGGTTCAGCAAAATGAGCTTCCATCCCTCGCGAAGCGCTGCCTGCGCCTTCTCCGCCTGACCGTCCTCGAAGACGTTCCCGGCCAAGCGGCTCCAAATTTCCGCCTCCCGGTACAGCACCTCCGCTTTCCGGTTGCTCCGCTTATTGCGCGCATGCGTCGTATAGGTGCCCCGGTGCAGCTCCAAATATAAGTCGCCATGCCACTCCGGCAATGTATGCTGCCGCTCCCGGACGCGCCCGAAAAACTCGGCCGCCGTGCTGAAATGGCTGTCAGGCAAATCGACCATCATGGCAGAGCGCTCTACAAGCTCTACCATTTCTCTTGTAACGCCGCCCCCGCCGTCGCCATGGCCGTACAGCAGCATCAGCTCATCCAGCTTGTCTTTGTGCCGGTAAGCTTGCCAATGCTCATGGATGTCCTTCGGCTTCGTATGCTCGTTCAAGCCGTGATTCAAATACGAAACGACAGACGAGCCGTCGATGCCTACCCAGTGGAACAAATCATAAGGAAATACATTGGTATCATTCCAGTTCAGCTTGGTCGTCATAAAATAATCGACGCCTGCCAGCTTCAATAGCTGCGGCAGCGATGCGCAATAGCCAAACGTATCGGGCAGCCATTCGATATTAGAGGTTTTGCCGAATTCCTCTTTATAAAAGAGCTGTCCGTACAAAATTTGCCGCACAAGCGACTCCCCGCTCGGAATGTTCAAATCCGGCTCGACCCACATGCCGCCTACCAGCTCCCATCGGCCTTCGGCGACTCTTTGCTTAATTTGCTCATAGAGCTCGGGATAGTGCTCCTTTGCGAAAGCATACAGCAGCGGCTGGCTCTGCGTATAAACGAAATCCGGATATTCCTTCATCAGTGTATTCATCGTGGAGAAGGTCCTGCTCACCTTGCGGACAGTCTCCCGCACGGGCCATAGCCACGCAATGTCGATATGAGACTGGCCAACCATATGCATCGTGCCGTTCGCACCCGGCGCAGGGGCGAACGCTTTGACCAGATTGGCAAGCCGGTCCTCTAATATGTGCAGCCAATCGCCGTCTATACTCCCGATATCCAATTGCCGTTCGGTCTCATCCATCGTTTCATACAGGGCATCCCTGATCCGCAGCCTTTTTAAATCCTGCTCAGGCAGCAGCAGCACAGATTCATAGGCCGCTTGAATACTGTACAGCAGGCTTTGCAGCTGCTTATTGACTCGAACAAGCTTGATGCGGATATAGGAAATAGGCGGATTGATCGTCGCCTGCGCATTTAAAGGATCGGCAGGCTCCGGAATCGGATCATACAGCTCGATTTCGATATAGGGGTTACGCAAGGCGCCATCCAGATGCAGCGGGACAAACGAGTGGTTGCGATCTACTCCATGATATGGAACGCCGTTTACCTTCATCATGCCTTCGCCCCCGCCGTCTACGATCAGGCCGATGGGATCAGCATGCCAAGCATATGGAATTTCAAGCCGCTTCCGCAAAAAATAGGTCACGCCCTGCGTGCTGTTCAAAGGGTCCATCGTCTGAACGAAATAATCCTCCGACTCGTATTCATAGACGCCCGGCACGATATAGCGGGCTTTTCTCATTTCCCATTCGGGCAGCTGAATGGTCTCCTTCCATTGCATGCTTGCCAGCTTCTTCAAAAAACGGTTTATTCTATGCATGTCTACCCCTCATCCCGAACCGTTAGATTCGCGCTTATATAATCCTCGGCATTTCTTCCCACCATAATGGCGAACTCCCCGGCTTCTACGACAGGTTCATAATTGCGGCCGATAAACTGCAAATGCTCCCGCGACACAGTGAATGTAATCGTCTTGGTCTCGCCCGGTTCGATATGCACCTTGCGGAAGCCCTTCAGCTCCTTATTCGGCCGTGTTACCGAGCTGACCTTGTCCGTCACATACAACTGAACGACTTCCGAGCCTGCTGTATGACCAACATTCGTCACCTCTACTTGAACGGAAGCTTCTTCGTCCGGACCGATTTGCTGCGGAGAAACCTTCAAGCCGTCATAACGGAATTCGGTATAGCTAAGCCCGTAGCCAAACGGATACTGCGGCTTGTTGTCCATCTCCAAATACCGCTTTCCTCTGCTTCTTTTGCCGTTGTAATAGACAGGAAGCTGGCCTACATGCTTGGGCACGGAAATCGTGAGACGGCCGGAAGGATTCGCATCGCCGAACAAAATATCGGCAATCGCGTTTCCGCCCTCTTGCCCGGGATACCATGCCTCGACGATCGCATGAGCATGCTCGTCAATCCATGGCTCGACGATCGGACGGCCGTTAATATAGACGACGATAACCGGCTTTCCTAATTTATAAATTTCCTGAACGAGCTCCAGCTGAACGCCAAGCAGCTCAAGTCCTGCTCGGTCGATCCCTTCGCCGCATTCCATGTCGCTCCATGCGTTCCCGGTGACAACCGATGCGCCTGTCCGCAGATCGATTGTGCCTTCGCCAAAATCCCGCGCGCTTGATCCGCCGATTGCCATAATGACCACGTCCGCCTGCCCGGCGCAAGCAAGCGCCTGCTCGAAGCCTTCCCTGGAATCGCCTTTTATACGGCAGCCTGGCGCATGCAGCACTTGTTCATCGGTACCGCTCCCCAGCTTATTGCGGATGCCGTCCAGCAGCGTAACGATCTGGCTGCGCTGCTGGGGCGAGGTGTAATCGCCTAATTGGTTATACATATGGTTGGCATTTGGGCCGATTACAGCTATTTTACGTGCAGCATCCTTCTTTAACGGCAGCGTTTGTTCCGCATTTTTCAGCAGCACGATGCCCTCCTGCGCGATTTGTCTGGCGAGCCGGACATGCTCGGAACAGCCGATCACCTCAGCCGCTTTCGCAGGATCGACGTACGGATTCTCAAACAGCCCAAGCTTAAATTTCATGCTTAATACGCGTCTGACCGCATCGTCCAGTACGCTTTCTTCTAACAATTGACGCTCCACAGCAGGCGCCAGATGCTTGCCGAACATTTCGCCCGACATCTCCATATCGACGCCGGCTTGAAGTGCGAGCACTGCCGCATGCTCGCCATTCTCGGCGACGTCATGTCCCCATGCCAGCATGTTAATGGCGCCGCAATCGGTAATGACAAAGCCGTCAAAGCCCCACTTCTCACGCAGCAGCTCCTTTAGTAAATAAGCGTTAGATGTGCAAGGAATACCGTCGATTTCGTTGTAAGCGGTCATAACCGAAAGCGCACCCGCCTCCACGCCCTTGCGGAAGGGAAGCAAATCCGATTCATGCAGCTCGCGCATGCCCATATGAACCGGCCCCGCATTGCGTCCGCCCTCGGAGCTGCCGTAAGCAACAAAATGCTTAAGCGTTGCAATAACGCTGTCCTCCGCATCCAGCCGCTCTCCTTGAAGCCCTTCTACTGCCGCAACCGCCAGCTCGCCGATCAAGTAAGGATCCTCGGCGAAGCATTCCTCCGTTCGGCCCCAGCGCGGATCGCGCACGACGTCGAGCACGGGCGAATAGGTAGCCGCTCCGCCTTGGCTTCTCGTCTCCAAAGCAATTGCCCGGCACATCTCGCGGTACAAATCGACGTTCCATGTGCTGCCTACGGATAACGGGACAGGAAAGACGGTCGCGCCGATCGCCATGTGTCCGTGCGAGCATTCCTCACCGAACAGGATCGGAATGCCGAGCCGCGAATGCTCGATCACATAGCGCTGAATGTCGTTAACCGCCTTCGCTCCTTCTTCGGGCGAGAGGCCGTTCGCAAGCGTAACCTCTGTCCAAGGATCGGCGCGAAGCACGCCGTATAGCGAACCGACGCCGCCATTCTTCACTTGCTCTTGGAACGCTTCCGATATAGATACCGTTCCATTATCTTTCGTATATGTTTTCCAGCCAAACGGTTGCAGCAGCTGGCCGATTTTCTCATTCAATGTCATAGCCTTCAATAACAGCTCTACCCGTTCCGGGACTGGCAGCGACGAATTCTTATAGCTCATGGATGACTCTCCTTTATGGTCCGTATATAGCAGCAGGAAGTAAACCCGAAGGTTATACTTCCTGCACGCAATTAGTCATTCCTATTCTTCTTTTTTGATCGCATTGCCGTAAATTTCGATATACTTAGCAAGGTTCAAGCCCTCGAAGCCTTTCACGTAAGCATCCCAATCCTTCTGAATATCTTTGCTGCCGATAATAAATTGAGCCATATTGGTTGTTACATAGTCTTGAATCGATGTCGTCAATTGCGAAGCGGCATCGGTGTCCTCCGGACGAATAAAGACGCCGGACGGGTAAATTTCTTTTGGCGAATAAGGGGCAAATGCGTTAGTCGCCTGCGCAAGACGCGTTTCGTAGCCGTCCGCAGCGAGCGGGTCCTGGCCTACGGCGAACAGGTCGCGGAACTCTTTCGTCAAATCCTTCGGCCCCATCAAAACCCAGCTGTCGTTGCGAATGGCGTTCGGATCAGCTTCCGGAAGCCCCTTGAAGCTGTATTTCGCAGGTTGGCCGTCGATATTTTTCTCGCCGGCTTCTGCCGTTTTCCAGCCAATGCCTTCTTCCGAGCCATATTCGCTCTTAATCGCGCCTTCCTCGCTGAAAGCATAGTCCATAATTTTGATCGCAGCGATTTGCTGAGCCTCGGATGCTTTGTTCGTCAGCGCAAATTGGAATTCGCTAATGCCTTGCGATGCGCCGGCCAGCTGCACGCCTTCCGGTCCTTTGAGCGGCGGAACGATTACCCAGTGCTTATGTCTTGTAAGCTTATCATCATACGGATTGACCAAGTAACTGACGAGCGCCGTCGTAATCGAGCCTACGATTTCGTCTCCCTCGCGGTTTCCGAGCTGGCCGATCGCTTGATCATTTTGCGTAAACGAAGCCGGATCAATCAGGCCTTCCTTGTACAGCTTGTTCATGAAGATCAAGCCTTGCTTCCAGCCTTCCTTGTTAGCTGCAAAGTCTACTTTGCCGTCGTTCAAAGTCAAATATTTGCCGTTATCGTTATAGATGAAGGAATTCATTAAATAAGCGTCAATGTTCCCGTTCCATACGTTTTTGTTCGGCGCGCCTGTAAGCGGAATTTCATCGGCTTTGCCGTTTCCGTTCGGATCCTTTTCTTTGAAAGCTTTCAGTACCGTATAAAGCTCGTCTGTCGTAGTCGGAACCTTCAAACCT